>JAFGSS010000171.1 GCA_016934555.1 Acidobacteriota bacterium
GGCCGGACCCGGCCGTGATAGCGCTTGACAGGGCGGAAGCGGCCCGATTAAGATGAGGATCTGGCGCCCTTAAGGACTTTTTTTGCAAGTGATTACGAGTCTTGTAGATGCCGCCCCCATGAAGAGAATAGCCAACGAGATCGAGGTCATCATCAACAGCACGCTCGAGAACCTCGAACTCATCCAGGCCCTCACGGACTGCATCACCGGCTTCATGTGCTTCGATGAGGACACGGCCCACTGGATCGGGATGTCGGTCCGGGAATCGGTGACCAACGCCATCCAGCACGGCAACAAGCTCGATTCCGGCAAGACCGTCGATATCTGTTTCGAGGTCGCGCCCGACCGGCTGAATGTTTCCGTCCGGGACCAGGGGCAAGGGTTTCAGTCGGACAGCATCCCCAGCCCCCTCGATGAGGGCAACCTGCTCAAACCGAGCGGGCGCGGGATATTCTACATCCGTACCTTCATGGATGAGGTCGAGTTCCGGTCTCTCCCCCAGGGGGGGACTGAAGTCTATATGGTGAAAAGGATTGCTACTATCTGAGGAGAGTGGAAATGAAGATCGAACAACGTATGGTTGGGGACGTTCACATCCTGGACATCAGCGGCAAGATCACGCTGGGTGAAGGCACCATGACGGTGCGCAATACGGTGCGCGACATCCTGAAGGACAAGGGGAACAAGATCGTTCTCAATCTTGCGGACGTGAACTATATCGACAGCTCCGGGATCGGCGAACTGGTGAGCACCTATACGACGGTGACCAACAGCGGCGGGCAGCTCAAGCTGCTCAGCCTGACCAAGAAGATCCACGAACTGCTGCAGATCACGAAGCTCCTGACGGTGTTCCAGGTGTTCGACGACGAGCGGGCGGCCGTCGCCAGTTTCGAATAGGTTTCACCCCGTCGGGATCAGGGGAGGATCCTGTCGAGGTTGAGGATCTTGGTCAGGTCGTTGAACACCACGAAACCCATCAGGAGGATGAGGAACAGGAATCCGACCTGTACGATCTTTTCCTTCAGGTTGATGCTGAGATCCCTGCGCAGGATCCCCTCCACCAGGAGCAGGGCGATCACCCCCCCGTCCAGGATCGGGATCGGGAGCAGGTTGAAGACCCCCAGCTGAAGGCTGATCAGCCCGAGGAACCCGAAGAAAACCCGGGCGCTGCCCGTGCGGGCAGCGCTCCCGGATATCCGGGCGATCTCGATCGGTCCGGAGAGCGTTTTCACCGAGGCCGATCCCTTCAAAATCCTTCCGATGATGCGGAACGTCAGCGCCGACAACTCGAAATTGCGCCGCACCGATTGCGTCAGGGCCCCCAGGACTCCGAATTTCTGGAGATCGGAGGGGTAATCGGCCACGAATCCCACGATCACGCGGCCGTTTTCCTTGACGGGCGTGATGGTGAGATCGAGGATCCTCCCCCCCGGAGGGGGGGGGGATTCCCACACCCTCTCCCTCTCCTCCTCCGCGCCGGGCCTGCGGACCCGGAAAGCGAGGGGGACCCCCTCGCTTTCCGAAATGATGTTCAGGATCCGGCTGTAATCCTCGCCCGTCCGGCCGTTTTTCCGCACCGACAGGATCTCGTCCCCGTCCCGGAGCCCCGCCCGGTAGGCGGGGGATTCGGTGTCGACCGTGTAGACGATGGTCCGCTCGAGGGGGAACTTGAACCCCAGCGCCGCGGCGTCGACCGTCGTTTCCCCGGGGGGGGGGGCCAGGTGCAGCCGCAGGGCCCGGCCGTCGCGCGCGACTTCGACGTCCAGGGCGTCTTTCGCCGCCGTGCCCAGCGCCACTTCAAGGTCCTCCCAGGTTTCGGTGCGGTTGCCGCTGACGGAGAGGACCCGGTCTCCCGTCTGGAGCCCGGCATCGGCGGCCGGGGAACCGGCGGCTACGGGGCCGACCACGGCCGGCTCCTTCGGGTATCTCGGGGCGGACACCCCCTGCATGTAGGAGACCGTCAGGATGAGGACGGCGAGCAGGACGTTCATCATGGGGCCGGCGACCGCCACCAGGAACCGGTGCCACTTGGGATGGGACAGGAACTCGTCCGTGGAGCCCTTGTGTTCCTCGTAGGCTTCCCCGGCCATTTTCACGTATCCGCCGATGGGGATCGGGCTCAGGCGATATTCCGTCCCCCCGCGCGTGAAACCGATCAGGCGGGGGCCGAAGCCCAGGGAAAAGACCAGGACCCGGATCTTCAGGAGCTTGGCCATGGCGAAGTGGCCGAACTCGTGCACGGTGATGGTGATGCCCAGAACCACGATAAAGGCTAGAATGGTCAACAGCAAATCGATGTCCCTCCCCCGTCCTTCATAGGATGCCCCATGGAAAGCGGCGGCTCAATAGCTTAGCCGCCTAGGTCGCTCCGCCGGAGACCGTGCGGGCCCGGTCCGGGATGCAGGCCCGGGCCGCCTCGCGCGCCCACCGGTCCGCCTTCAGGATCTCCTCCAGCTCCGTCGCCTTCCCGGGCTTGTGGGCGTCGAGCACCGTTTCGATGATCCGGGGGATCTCCTGGAAAGAGATGGCCCTGTCGAGGAACGCCTCCACCGCGATCTCGTTGGCCGCGTTGAGGACCGCCGGGGCGGTCCCCCCCGCCCTGAGCGCCCGGTAGGCGAGATCGAGGCACGGAAACTTTTCCGGGTCCGGCTCCAGGAACTCCAGGCTCGCCAGCTTCTGGATATCCAGGGAAGGGAGGGGGGTCTGCCACCTCTCCGGGTAGGTCAGGGCGTACTGGATGGCGATGCGCATGTCGGTCGGCCCGAGCTGCGCCAGCACCGAGCCGTCGATATATTCCACCATCGAATGGACAACGCTCTGCGGGTGCACCACAACGCTGATCCTGTCGGCGGGGACCCCGAACAGCCGGGAGGCCTCGATGACCTCGAGCCCCTTGTTCATCAGCGTGGCGGAGTCGATGGTGATCTTCCGCCCCATGCGCCACGTCGGGTGGTTGAGCGCGTCCTCGAGCGTCACCCCGGCAAGCTTCTCCCTGGGCGTTTCCCTGAAGGGGCCGCCGGAGGCGGTCAGGATCAGGCGCCGGACCTCGTCCTCCGTTCCCCCCCGCAGGCACTGGTGGATCGCGTTGTGTTCGCTGTCGACAGGGAGGATCGGGACGCGCATCCGGCGCGACTTGTCCATGATCAGTTCCCCCGCCATGACGAGGGTTTCCTTGTTGGCCAGGGCGATCCCCTTGCCGTTTTCGAGGGCGTAATAGGTGGGGAGAAGGCCCGCGGCCCCGGAAATGGCCGAAAGCACCATGGAGGATTCCGGGTGGCAGGCGACCTCGATATGCCCCTCGAGCCCGTGCACGAACCGGGTGCGCGCCATGGGGTAGCCGCGCTGCCGCAAAAGGCCCTGGACCTCGGCGGAGGCTTCCGCGTCGGCGCTCGAGGCGATATCGGGGCGGATTTCCTCGATCTGGCTGGCGAGCAGGGCTGCGTTACGGCCGCCGCAGAGGCCCGCCACCCGGAACTGTTTGGGAAAGGCGGAGGTCACCCTGAGGGTGTTGGTGCCGATCGATCCGGTGGAGCCGAGAATGGAGATGACTTTCATGGGTCTCATTCCGCAAAGGGGTTATTCTAGCACCCCCGGCCGGGATTGACGATCGGGGATTGCCGCCGGCGGGCAACGCCCGTGTTCAGCAGAAGAGGGTGAGATAGAAATAGAGGACCGGAAAGGCGAACAGCAGACTGTCCATGCGGTCGAGCGCGCCCCCGTGCCCCGGTATCAGTTGAGAACTGTCCTTCGTCGCCGCCGCCCTCTTCAGCATCGATTCCGCCAGGTCCCCCAGTTGCCCGAACGCCCCTGCCAGGGCCGAGGCGGCGATGACGTGGCCGAGGGGGAGGGCGGGGAACAGGAGCCGCTGGAGCAGCACGGCGATCCCCACCCCCGCCAGCAGCCCCCCCAGCGCCCCCTCGTTGGTTTTCCTGGGGCTCAGCTCCGGCGCGAACCGGGTTCTCCCCAGCGTTTTCCCCGCCAGGAGAGCGGCCGAATCTCCGGCCCAGATCACGGCCAGCAGGATGATGGTCCACGGCATCCCGTCGGCCCCGAAATCGTACCGGATCGGCAGGGCGGGGTAAAGAAAGAGGGTGAAATAAAACAACCCCAGGGACTCCGCCATGAGGGCCAGTGCCCGGTCGCGCATCGGCCATCCGCGCCGCCACATGGCCGACAGGAAGGCTCCGAGGAGCACGAGTGCGAAAAGGACGGCGGTAGCGAAGCGGCCCTGGCGCAGCGCGACGAGCAGGACCCAGAAGGCCGCATGCCCGAAGAGGGGCTCGACCCGGATCCCCATCGACCGCACCAGGCCGAAGTATTCGTGCAGGCAGAGGGAGCCGATGACGCCGATGCCGGCCAGGTAAAGGGCCGGGGGGGCGTAGAGGACCCCGAGGACGGCGATGGGGAGGAGAACGGCCGCCGAGAGTATTCTTTTCATCGTCCGCCTTCGCAGGGGGCCTGGAGACCTCCGTAGCGCCGGTCGCGCTTCTGGAACTCCAGGATGGCCTCGAGCAGGTGCCGGCGCCTGAAATCGGGCCAGTACGTGGGGGTGATGTAGATTTCCGAATAGGCGATCTGCCAGAGGAGGAAATTGCTGATGCGCATTTCCCCGCTGGTCCGGATCAGCAGGTCGGGGTCGGGGACCGCGGAGGTGTAAAGGTGGCGCGCGATCAGCTCCTCGTCGACCGGCGCCGCGTCCCCGTTCTTTTTCCGTTCCCCCAGCAGGAGGTTGAAGGCGTCGACGATTTCGGCGCGCCCGCTGTAGTTCAGGGCGACGTACAGGCGCATGCCGGTGTTGCTGGCGGTGGCGCTCATGGCGTGCTGCAGTTCCGTGCGCACCGATTCCTCCAGCTCCCCGATCCTGCCGATGGCCAGAAAACGGATGTTGTGTCTGTGGATCCGGTCCAGTTCGCGCCGGAGGTACCGCTTGAGCAGCGTCATGAGGGTGCGAACCTCGGAGCGCGGCCTCTTCCAGTTTTCCACCGAAAAGGCGTAGAGAGTGAGCGCTTCCAGACCGAGGAGGGCGGAACTCTCCACGATTTCCCGGACCGACTCGATCCCCTCCCGGTGCCCCGCCACCCTCGGGAGCCGGCGCGATTCGGCCCAGCGGCCGTTCCCGTCCATGATCACGGCCAGGTGGCGGGGGAGGCGGCCCTCGTCAATCCGCTGCAGCAGTTCGGCTTCAGTGCTTCCGGAAGGGGCGAAACCCTCCATCTCCATACCCGTTCTCTCCAAGCGATCATGATAGCAGAATTCCCCCCGGGCTCAGTACCGAACTTTCAGGAGCACGAGGCCGTGGGCGGGGGCCGTAAAACCGGCCGAGGAACGGTCCCTCTTCTCGAACAGGAGGGCGAAATCCTCGAGCGTCCTGGTCCCCCTGCCCACTTCGAGCAGGGTCCCGGCCATATTACGGACCATGTGGTGCAAAAACCCGTTCCCCTCCACCGTCAGGTGGAGCCGCCGCCCCCTCAGCGCCAGGTCGCAGCGGCCGATCCGCCGGACGGTGCCGGCGACGGCCGAGCCGGTCTTGGCATAGCTCGCGAAGTCGTGCTCCCCCTCGAGCAGCGCCGCGGCCCTCTGCATCCTGGGGACATCGACCGGGTACGGGTAATGGAAATACTCCCGCAGCAGGTGGGGGGCCAGGATCGCGCCGAGGTAGACCTGGTAGCGGTAGACCTTGCTCCGGGCGCTCCTGCGCGCGTGGAATCCGGGCGGCGCCGCCCGCGCCCGGAGTACGCGGATGTCTCTCGGAAGCAGGCTGTTGACGGCGCGCACCAGGCGTCCGGGGGGGATGCGGGAAAGGGTGTGGAAGTTCGCCACCAGCCCGCGCGCGTGCGTCCCCGCGTCGGTCCTCCCGCTCCCCGTCAGGCTGACGGCGGTTCCCGTGATCCGCTCCAGGGCCGCAGACACCAGTCCCTGGATCGTCGGGGCGTCCTTCTGGATCTGCCAGCCCCGGTAGGCGGTCCCGTCGAAAGCGATGGTCAGGCGGATGTTCCGCCCGCTTATGATCGGCTGCCCGGTTTGATCGCCCTGCTTCCGGCTTTGCATAGGGGACACTCTTCGGCGGCATATGTGGGAACATCGAGGACCGCGAGTGCCGTCCTGGGCACCCCGAGGTCGGTTTTTCCCCCGCTCCGGTCGATCAGGGAGCCGGCGGCGACGACGATGCCCCCCGCCCCGGTGACGACGGCCATGGTCTCCCGGGTGGACCCCCCCGTGGTGACGACATCCTCCACCACGAAGGCCTTTTCCCCGGGTCGGATCCGGAACCCGCGCCGCAGGGTGAGAGCGCCGTCCTGACGCTCGGCGAAGAGGGCGCGCACCCCGGCGGCGCGCGCCACCTCGTGCGCCACCAGGATCCCCCCCAGTGCGGGGGCGATGACGAAATCGGGGGCCTCCCCGATTTCCCGGAGCCGCGCCGCCAGGGCGGCCCCCAGGGCGGCCGCCTGTTCTGGCCGCTCGAGTACCAGGGCGCACTGCAGGTAGCGGTCGCTGTGCAGCCCGGAGGTGAGCACGAAATGCCCCTCCAGAAGCGCGCCGGACTGTTTGAACATACTCAGCACTTCATCCTGTGTCATGTCTTTCCTCGCCTGAAATATTCCGGTGAAGGACGGCCGTCCTCCCGCGGGCCCCCCACGGGCAAAAAATCGAATTTTGCGCGCACAAGGACCTAGAGGCCGGCGCGAATTATGATAAAATACGCAGCTCTGAACGAAAAGGAGTCATTATATGTCAGGTCACTCAAAATGGCATTCCATTAAGCACAAGAAGGCGGCGACCGATTCCAAACGCGGCCGGATCTTTACCCGTCTGATCAAGGAGATGACCGCGGCCGCCCGGATGGGCGGCGGCGATCCGGATGCCAATCCGCGGTTGCGCCTGGCGGTGGCCACGGCCAAGGCGAGCAATATGCCGGCCGAGAACATCAAGAGGTCGATCATGCGGGGCACGGGGGAACTCCCCGGGGTTTCCTACGAGGACGTGAACTACGAAGGGTACGGGCCCGGGGGAGTCGCGATCTTCATGGTGGGGCTGACCGACAACAAGAACCGCACGGTGGCCGAACTGCGCCACCTCCTGTCCAAGCACGGCGGGAACCTGGGGGAATCGGGCTGCGTCGGCTGGATGTTCGACCGGAAGGGCTACATCGTCGTGGAAAAGGCGGCGGCCGAGGAGGACAAGCTGCTGGAAATCGCCCTCGGTGCCGGGGCCGAAGACCTGAAGGAAGACGGCGACAGTTTCGAAATCATCACCGCCCCCGAAGAGATGGAGGGGGTGCGGGCGGCCCTCGAGGCGGCCGGGGTCCCCATGACGACGGCCGAGATCTCCATGATCCCCCAGAATTACGTCAAGCTGGAGGGGAAGAACGCCCAGACGATGCTGAAGCTGATGGAGGCGCTGGAAGATCACGAGGATATCCAGAACGTCTATTCCAACTTCGACATCGACGAGTCGGAGTTCGACGCCGAAGCCTCGTAGGGCGCGTCCGGTGCGCATACTGGGCGTCGACCCCGGGAGCGGGGCCACCGGCTACGGGATGATCGAGACCGACGGCTCGCGGCACCGGACCGTTCTCTTCGGCGCGGTCACGACCTCGCCCCGTCAACCTTTCCACCAGCGCCTCCTCCGGATCTTCGAAGAGCTCGACGCGGTCCTCGCCCGGGAGGAGGCCGATGTCATGGCGATCGAGGGGGTGTTCCATTCGGCCAACGTCCAGGCGGCCCTGAAACTCGGCCACGCCCGCGGGGTCGCTCTCGTCGTGGCCGCCCGGCGGGGGCTCGATGTCCGGGAATATTCGCCGCTGGAGATCAAGAGCGCCGTGGTCGGGTACGGCCGCGCCGAAAAAATCCAGGTCCAGACCATGGTCCAGCTGATCCTGGGCCTTCCGGAACTGCCCACCCCGGACCACGCCGCCGATGCCCTGGCGGTGGCTATCTGTCACGCGCACAGGATGAAGGGGACGGACGTCAGGCGATGACGATCCCGGCGTAGGCGACCACCCTTGCGCGGTCGCCCGTTACCTCCCCCGAATGGGTGTAGCGCACGAGGCGCCCCGCACGGGCGCCCAGGTCCCGGCAGGCGACGAGGACGGCCACGGTGGGTCCGAAGCCGCACATGCTGATCCCCTTTTCGAGCACCGTTTCATAAAGACCGGCCGGGTCCAGGGCCAGGACCCGTTCGATGGCGAACCGGTCGAGGAGGGAGGCGTCCTCGGCCGTTTGGTAATGCGTCATGTCGGAACTCGATACCAGCAGGACCGGTTCCGTCATTCTCCCGATCACGAGCGCCATCGCGTGCCCCAGTTCCTCCAGCAGGGCATAGTCGAGGGTCCCGACGCAGACGGCCGAAAAACGGAAGCCGGGGGCGAGCACCTGCAGGAAGGGGAGCTGGACCTCGAGCGCGTGCTCGTCGCGATGGGCGGCGGCGTCCTCCCTCAGGGCGCTGCATGCTTCGAGGAGGGCGCGGTTCATCCCCCCGTCCACGGGAGCCCTTCCCAGGGGCGTGTCCCACTCCCCCTCGGGCGCCAGGGCCAGCGCCGCCCCCCTCCCCGTGTGGTTGGGCCCCAGGAGGATGAAGCGGCCCGGCAGGGCGACGGAGGAGAAGACCTCGCCGGCCACCCTCCCGGAGTAGATATAGCCGGCATGGGGCACCAGCACCGCCCGGGCGGCCGGCGGCGGCTGCCCAGGGGCGGGGAGGCCGGAGAGGACGGCCCGGCGGAGTTCGTCGGGATCGCCGGGATAGAAGCTGCCGGCTACGGCGGCCCTTCTCACCATGGCGCACCTATGTCGCGACGAAGGTCGCGTCCTGGACGACACACCGTTTTTCCCGGATGTGCGCGTCGAATTCATCGTGGAACTTCTGAACGTAGCTCTCGATCGGCATCGCCGCGGCGTCGGAGAGGGGGCAGATCGTGCGTCCCTTCATGTTGGCGCAGAGGTCGAGCAGGAGCTCCAGGTCCCCCTCCTTGCCGCGCCCCCCCTCGATCCGGCGGAGGATGCGGTAGAGCCATTCGGTCCCCTCGCGGCACTGGGTGCACTGCCCGCACGATTCCTCGGCGTAGAAGCGGGATATCCTGAGGGCGGCCTTGACCATGCAGGTACTGTCGTCCATGACGATCACCCCGGCCGAGCCCAGCATGCTCCCGGCCCTGGCGACGGAGTCGAAGTCGAGGGGGACGTCCACCTGGTCCGCGGTCAGCACCGGGGTGGAGGACCCCCCGGGGACGACGGCCTTGAGTCTGCGGCCGGGGCGGATGCCGCCGCAGTGATCGAACAGGAGTTCGCCGAGGGGGGTCCCCATCGGCAGTTCGTAGACCCCCCGCCGGACGACATGCCCGCTGACTCCGAACAGGCGCGTGCCGGCGTTGCCCGGCACTCCGATGGAGGCGTACCAGTCGGCGCCGTTGTTGACGATGTGGGGGACGTTGGCCAGCGTCTCCACGTTGTTGATGACCGTGGGGGAGCCGTAGAGGCCGACCGCGGCGGGGAAGGGGGGCTTCAGCCGGGGGTGTCCCCTCCGGCCTTCCAGGGATTCCAGCAGGGCCGTTTCCTCGCCGCAGATATAGGCCCCGGCGCCGCGGTGTACGACGATGTCCAGGTCGAACCCGGACCCCAGGATGTTTTTGCCCAGATACCCCCTGCCGCGGGCCTGGGCGATCGCCCGCTCCAGGATCCCGGCCGGCCGGACGTACTCCCCGCGGATGTAGAGGAAGGCCAGGTGGCACCCCAGGGCGTAGGAGGAGAGGATCGTCCCCTCGATCAGCTGGTGGGGGTCGTTTTCGATGAGGACCCTGTCCTTGAAGGTGCCCGGTTCGCTCTCGTCCGAGTTCACGCAGAGGTAGACGGGCTTGCCGGTATTTTTCGGGACGAACCCCCACTTCATCCCGGTGGGGAAACCGGCGCCCCCCCGCCCGCGCAGCCCCGATTTCCTCACCGTTTCGATGAGGTCGCCGGGCGACATTTCAGCGAGCGCCCTGGCCAGCGCCCGGTAGCCTCCGAGGGATTCGTAGACCCCGATATCTTGAAGGTCGGGGAGATGCAGGTTTCGGGTCAGGATCTTCGTGTCCATGTGGATGGAATCGCCCTTCCGATAGCGAAGGTCAGTTTACCACGGCGCGGGGCCTCCCGTCCCGACTAAGTGTCGCGCCGTCCCACCCTGACCTGGGCCGGGCGCACCAGCTGTTCCCCCATCGCGTACCCGGTCTGCAGCTCTTCCAGGACCACCCCGTCGCGGTCCGCGTCCCTGACCGGGATGGTGCCGACCGCCTGCGCCGAGTTCGGGTCGAAGGGGAGCCCGAGGGAGGGTACGGGGGTGACGCCGATCGCCTGGAGCTTCGACCGGAACAGGTCGGCCGTCAGCCGGACCCCTTCCAGGAGATGCTCCACCGAATCCGCACGGGCGGCGGCCTCCACCGCCCGCTCGAGGTTGTCGAGGACTTCGAGAAAGGGGAGGACGAGCTTCCCCTTTTCCAGTTCCAGCTTCCGGTCGAAGTCCTCCCGGAGGCGGGCCCGGGTGCGGGCCGTTTCCCCGTCGATCTGTTCCGTTTTCTCCCGGAAGCGCCTTTCCATTTCCGCCATCCGCCCCTGGAGCTCCTCCACGTAGGAGGGGTAGCGGGGCTTGGGCTCCACCGGCGCGGCCTTGTCGATAGCGTCCAGATTCAAGAATTTCCTCCTGTCGACAACCTGAAACTCTCCCGGGGCCGGATCCGGCTCCCGCCCGTTTTCCCGATCGCTCATTTTCGGTTCCGTTCCTCCCTGAAAGGCCGGCCGCCTCCGGCGTCCGCCCCCAATGTAGGGGTTCGGCCGCCGGACGTCAACCTCGCGCCTTCATTTCCCGAAGACCAGTTCGCCCGAGGCCGCGTCGACGTCGAGGCGCAC
>JAFGSS010000172.1 GCA_016934555.1 Acidobacteriota bacterium
GCGTGGCCGGCACCGAGCGCACCCTGGCGGCGACGGCCGGGGGGGAGGTCGTGGCGCTCCCCGCCTTTACCGGCAGCCCGGCCGAGCTGTGGCGCATCGACCAGCTGGCCGATGGCACCTGCCGCATCATGCCCAAGGCGGTCCCCGGCCACCCGGAGCCGCTGGCGCTCACCGCCGCGGGGCGCAGCACCCCGACCCTCGCCCGGTTCGATCCCGAAAGCCCGAAATCACGCTGGAATTTCCATAAGCAATAAAAGGAGACCATGAAAAACCTGAGAATGCCCTTCCTGTTCCGTTCGCTTCCCGTCATCGGGCTGCTTCTGGCCCTGTCCCTCATTCCCTGCGCCTCCGCCCAGGCGCCGCAACCGAAGCGCGGCCCGATGCCCAAGCAGCCGATGCAGATCAAGCCCGATCCCCGGGTAGAGCAGCGGAGCTACCGGTTCGAGGCGACGGGCGAGACGCTGACCTACGTGCTCTACGTCTCCTCGAAGGTCTCTCCCGCGAAGAAGAACCCGCTGATCGTGGCGCTGCACGGTTTGGGGGGGGACGGGAATTTCCTGGTGCGTGAGCGCCTGGTGGACCTGGCGGAAGAGGGGGGATACATCGTCGTAGCTCCCCTCGGCTACAACGTGGGGGGCTGGTACGGCTCCCCCGTCATCGTGTTCGGCGGCGGCTCCGTCGAGCCGCCCAACCTGGCCGATCTGAGCGAAAAGGATGTCATGACCGTCCTCGGGATGATGCGGAAGGAATTCAACGTCGACCCGGAGCGCACCTACCTGCTGGGGCACTCGATGGGGGGCGCCGGCGCCCTGTTTCTGGGCTCCAAGCACCTTTCCGACTGGGCCGCCGTCGCCGCCATCGCCCCGGCCGCCTTCATGATGCAGGAGAAGCGCAAGGACCACCTGGGCCGAATGCAGGAGGCGGGCATCCCCGTCATGATCGTCCAGGGGGGGAAGGACACGGCCGTGCCGGTCGAAAACACCCGCACCTGGGCCGAGGCCATGAAGGAAATGGGGATGGAGCACGCCTACATCGAACTGCCCGAAGGGGACCACGGCACGGTGATCGGCGACGGGATGCCCGCGATCCTCGAGTTTTTCGCCCGGCACCCCAAGGCCGCTGCGAAATAGAGCGGCATCTTCCGGAGGCATCATGGACCTCGGCGGTAAAATCGCCATCGTCACCGGCGGCGGGACCGGCATAGGCGAGGCGGTCACCCGCCGCTTCGTCGGGTGCGGGGCCCGGGTGTGCATCACGGGCCGGCGCCTGGAACCGCTCGAACGGGTGGCACAATCGCTGCCGCCCGGTACCGTGAAGACGTGCGCCGGGGATGTGTCCGAAGGAAAAGACGTGGAGCGGGTGGTCGAAACGGCCCTTTCCTTCGGCGGGGGGCTGCAGGTGCTGGTCAACAACGCCGCCCTGGACCAGAACCCCGCGGGGGTGGTGGACCTCGACCTCGCCGAGTGGCGGCGGATGCTCGAAGTCAACCTCACCGGCCCCTTTCTCATGATGAAGGCGTGCATCCCCCACATGATCCGCTCGGGGGGAGGCTCGGTGGTGAACGTCTCCAGCTTGGCGGGCCTGAGGAGCAACTCCGAGATGCCCGCCTACTGCGCGACCAAGGGGGGGCTCGTCAGCCTGACCCAGCAGGCGGCGCTCGACTACGGCCCCCGCAACGTGCGCTGCAACGTCATCTGCCCCGGGGCCACGCGCACGGCCATGTTCACCGAAAACATGGCCGGGTTCGCCCGGCAGCTCGGGACGGACGTCGATGACGTCTTCGCCCGCTTCCAGAAGGACGTCCCCCTCAACCGCGTGGCCTTCCCCGAAGAGATGGCCGGCATCTGTGCCTTTCTCGCGAGCGACGACGCCTCCTTCCTCACCGGGGCCGCCATCCCCGTGGACGGCGGGGCGGCCGTCGTCGACGTGTCGGGGGCGGTGATCAGCGGCATCGTGCGCCGCCTGAAACGGTCCGGAGGCGCCCATGAGTAAACCGGAGGCCGATGTCGTCGTGGTGGGTTCGGGGGTGGCGGGGCTCGCCGCGGCCATCGAGGCGGCGCGGGCGGGGGCGCGGGTGGCGGTGTTCGAAAAGCAGCCGTCGCCCGGGGGGACCTCGAACTTCTTCGAGGGGATCTTCGCCGTCGGGAGCGCGCTGCAGAAGGAGCGCTACATCGCCTACTCCCGCGACCAGGCGTTCAGGAACTTCATGGAATACAACCACTGGCGCTCGGACGCGCGCCTGGTCCGGACCCTCATCAACCGCTCCGCCGAGACCATCGACTGGCTCCGCGCCCTCGGGGTGGAGTTCCCGGACGTGACCATCAACATGCCCGACGCGCCCCGGACCTATCACGTGGTCAAAGGGCGGGGCCAGGCGGTGGTCCGGGCCCTGGCGCGCCAGGCTGAGGATCTGGGGGTCGCCGTCAGGATGAATGCCCCGGTCGAGCGGGTGCTCGCGGGGGAGAAGGGGCCCGCAGGGGTGGTGGTCGCTCTCGACGGCCGGCCGACCGAAGTGGCCTGCCGCGCCGTGGTGATCGCGAGCGGCGGCTACGCCAACCACGCGGAGTGGATCTGGAAATACGCGGGCCTCGAGCTCGGCCGGACGGTGACGCCCATGGGGAACACGGGGAAGACAGGGGACGGCATCCGGATGGCGTGGGAGATGGGGGCGGCCGAAGAGGGGATGGGGGTGCTCCACCTGATCCGGGTGGCCCCCTTCGGGCCGGAGTTCCCCTTCATGAACACGGTGGAAGGGGCCGCTATCCAGCCGGTGCTCTGGGTGGACCCCATGGGGGAACGGTTCTGCGACGAGGGGATCGCCTATTACGACACCTCCCTGGGAAACGTCAACAGCCGCTACCCGCAGGGCTACACCTTCTGCCTCTTCGACGACGCGATCAAGGAGCACTTCATCGAAAAGGGGATTTTCCGGGGGATGGGGACCGTGGTCCCCCCCGGCAGCCGGCTCCTCGACCTCGAGGAGCAACTGGAGCGCTTCCTCGCGCTCGGCTCCCCGGAGTTCTTCGCCGCCGATTCGGTCGAGGCGCTCGCGCTCAAAATGGAGGTGGACCCCCGCGTGCTCCGCGCCACCGTCGACCGCTACAACGGTTTCTGCGCCCGGGGCTACGACGAGGAATTCGCCAAGGACCCGGAATATCTCCTGCCCCTTGGCGGCCCGCGCTTTTACGCCGCCCGCGCCCGCACCTGCTTTCTGGGGACGATGGGGGGGGTCAAGATCAACCACCGCATCGAGGCCGTCGACCCCTTCGGCCGCCCCGTCCCCGGCCTCTACGTCGCGGGGCTCGACGCGGGCGGCCTGCACGCCGAGAGCTACAGCATGCGCGACACCTCCGGCATCGCCTCCGCCTTCGCCCTCATCTCCGGCCGCGTGGCGGGGGAAAACGCCGCGGAGTACGCGAAGGGACAGGGCGCATCTTTGCCCGCTTTCCATTCCGCGCTATAATCATGATGGTATTTCCGCTCGGAGGCCAAACCGATGGTGAATAGCAGGGTGGAGATCAATCCGCAAATCATGCTCGGAAAGCCCGTAATCCGCGGGACCCGCATCCCGGTCGAACTGATCCTGCGGAAGTTGAGCGAAGGGGCCACCGAAGCCGACCTGCTGGACGGCTACCCGAATCTTGCCGCCGCCGACATCCAGGCAGCCCTGGCCTATGCCGCCGATGCCCTGGCTAGTGAGACTGTTGTTTTGCAAACCGAATGATGAGGTTCTCTGCGTTTCCCGCCAGATGGAGCCTACTTTCTTCGCTGCGTGGATTCTATCCTTGCCACCTTCTCCGCAAATCTATCCAGCAATGGTTGTGGGATATGCAGGGGATTGCTGCCATGGATCCTCCTGGCAATATTGACCGCCTCAGCCGCCCGCAATGAGTTTGCCTGGACAAGCTTCACCATAAGCTCCAAACCCCACATGACGGCTACTCCCTCGTCAAGGCAGGCTTTGCGCAGGGATTTGTCATTTGTAACACAGGTAAAACCCGCATCTGCAGCCACGATCAGGCATAGGTAATCCCCAAAGGAAAGGGGGCCACGGCGTCTGCCGGCGCGCAAAAGCTGATTCACATCGGGATCATCCACTTTGAGGCCAAGGCGTTCAAAGTCGCCCGCTGCCAGACCGTCCACCTCCTCGATGATGGCAGTCAGGACATGAATCTCGCCAACATAGTGGGCCGCCAACTCGAGAACTGCCAGGTCGGACTTCTGGTAGTCGATCAGAACGTTGGCATCAATGAGCAGAATTGGGGATTTTCCTGGCATGGAATCCCTCAACCCACCCAGGAACAGCTCAGATCGCGGATCGCCTGAAGCGGGATACCGAGGATTTCGGCCCCGCGGGCCAGGCTGATTTTTTCCTGCTCGACCGCCCGCCTGACAAGCCGGCACAGCCGGTCCTGCAAAAAGTCCGCGGGGGAGAGAGTGTCGGGCTCACCGGATCTTTCAGGTTCGGGGAAGCTCGCCCGGAAGGCGTCCTTTTCAAGCGCATCGGGCTCGTCATCCCGAAGCAGGCTGCGCCCGCATTGCCGGACGTAATCGGCCTGAAAACGGGACCAGATATTGCCGGACCCGCTGTATTCCCCGGCCAGCCGGTGCAGCACCGTTCGATAGCTGACCCGGAAAATGCGCTTGACCTTCATGACCCGGTCGATGAACGCCAGCCCGTAGGTCTCCTCCCACTCCTTGCGAAAGGAGGTCTCCGGCATGAGAAAGAAAGCGGCGAATTCGTTGGCTTCCGCCTCGTGTTCCTTCTTCTCCTCGGTGCTTCCGACATCGTAGTCCGCAAGATGCAGGATCAGATGGCCCAGCTCATGGGCGGCGGTGAAAATCCAGCGCTCGACCGATATGCGCTCCCAGGTATTGACGAACACCGCCGGGCCGCCCTCCGCGGCGGCGACCGAAAGTCCGAAGAAGGCATGAGAGGCGATCTTTTTGACGCCCACTTTGACGCCCCCCGACTCGAGCAATCCGCAGATATCCCGAATCGGCTCTTCCAGGTCAAGTCCCAAAGCGGTGCGCGCGAGGGAAGCCGCGGCCCGCCCCCTGTTGTCGCCGGGCGCGAGCTTTTTCGCGATGCCCTCGAGCCTGTACTCCATCCGATCGCCCAGAACCGTTTCCAGGTCGCAAAAATTGCCGAGCCACTGCCCGACATCCGCGAGTACCTGCTCACGGCTGCGCAGGCTCTTGTTGGAACGAAAACGGACCGCCCTGAGCTCCCTCGCGGGCTCCACAAGCTGCTGAATGGAGACATCCAGCGCGCGGGCGATGGCCTGCAGGTTGCCGATCCTGGGCTCGGACCGGCCATTCTCGATATTCTGGTAGGCCGCCCTGGAAATCCCCGCCTTTCCGGCCAGGTCTGCCTGAGAAATGTTGTCTGCCTTGCGGATGCGCCGGAGGTTCAGGGCGATGGTGTTGTCAGCCATGCGTCATTCCTCCCAAAAACGATACTAATCCTCAATACATTTATTGTCAATATGCCTGGTTTTATCTACACTTTCCCGGAAGACTCCCAGGGGTGCCGGGGCGGCCGGGCCTTCAGCATTGACAAATCGGCATCGATCCACTAATTGTATTCCATAATAGATCGATGGAGTTTCTGTCATGCAATCGGTAACCGTTTCCCCCAAATTTCAAATCGTCATCCCAAAGACTATCCGGAAAGCTCTGCAGCTCCGGCCCGGACAGAAATTGCGGATTGTCGAATACGCCGGACGCATCGAGCTCGTACCGGAGCGTGAGATCAGCGAGCTGCGCGGCTTCGTCAAGGGGATCGATACGGATTTCCGCAGGGAGGAGGACAGGGCATGAACCTTGTCGATTCCTCCGGGTGGCTCGCGTACTTCGCTGATGAGCCCAACGCCCGGCACTTTTCCGGCCCCCTTGCCGATCCGGATGCGCTCGTCGTTCCGACGATCACCCTGTACGAAGTCTTCAAAGTCATTCTGCGGGAGGCCGGCGAGAATCAGGCCATTCAGGCGGTCGCGGCCATGCAGCAAGGAAGGACGGTCGATCTGAGCCCGCCGCTGGCCATCGCAGCGTCGCGGCTCAGCCTCCAACACCAGATTCCCATGGCCGACAGCATCATCCTGGCTACGGCGCAGGCCTTTGACGCCCTCGTCTGGACCCAGGATTCGGACTTCAAGGACCTGGAAAAAGTGAAGTACTTCCCCAAAAAATAGAGCGCCCTCCCGCGAAAAAGACTCCCGGGGCGGACCCCGGATGTCACTCCCTCCCCTTATCCTGGTTCCGTAACAGAACAAACAGGGAGGGGACAACATGAGCGAGAGCGAGGACTTTTTCACCACCTGCGACTGGTGCGGCCGCGAGATCGCCTACGGCAACGCCATGGTCACCATCAACCACAGCATCGAACAGGTCGATCGTACCGGGGACGCCCCGGACGGCGTCGTCACCGTGATCTCGAGCGAGAGCCTGCTCGAACTCTGCGCCGAGTGCGGGAACCGGCTGGACACCGGGACGCTCCAAAGCCTCCTGGTCGTCTCCGGCCCCCACTGGGAAAAATCGGAGCCTCTTTTATCTTGACAGTGTCACGTTGCACTGTTATATTAAGGGCACCATGACCCACGACATCTACGACCTCAAGGGGCTGTGCGCGGCATCGGGGGTGACCCCGCGGACGGTGCACTTCTACATTCAGCAGGGGCTCCTCCCCGCGGCCGGTTCGGCGGGGCCGGGGGCCAAATACGGCGCGGGGCACGCGGCGAGGCTCAAACTGATCAAGTTACTGCAAAAAGAGCACTTGCCCCTGGCCGAAATCCGCCGCCGGATCGAGCCGCTCGACGACGGGGAGGTCCTCGACCTGCTCGAGGAGCAGGAGCGGAAGCCGGCCCCCGCCTCGGCCGTCGACTACATCCGGGGTGTCCTCGGGGCCTCCTATTCCCTGGACCGGGAGGCGCCCGATTTCCGCCGGGCGCCCGCCATGATGGCTCAGGAGTTGAGCCAGCCCTACCGGTCGCTCCCCGAGCGCTCCCGGTGGGACCGGATCACCCTGGCGCCCGACGTCGAGCTCCACGTCCGGCGCCCGCTCACGCGCAGTGACCAGAAAAAAATCGAAACCCTGGTCCAGATGGCCAGGGACATCCTTACGGAGGAATGACCATGAACGTCCGATCCGACCGCGCCCTCATCCGCACCGCGGGGGGGAGCCGCCGTTACGCCCTGGTGAAACTGACCGCACCGACGCCCCCACCCAGGGAGGGGCGCGTGCCCGCCAACATCTCCTTCGTCCTGGACCGTTCGGGCTCCATGGAGGGGGAACGGAAATTCGAGCTGGTGCGCGAGGCGGTCGACCGGGCGCTCGGGCTTCTCGGGGAAGACGACCGGTTCAGCCTGGTGGTGTACGACGACCGGATCGACCTCCTGATGGAATCGACCCCCGCCTCGGCGGAAGCGAAACAGGCGGCGCGCGCGAAGCTGGCGAGAATCTCCCCGCGGAACTCGACCGACCTGGGGGGCGGGTGGCTGCGCGGGTGCGAACAGGCCGCCCTTTACGGCAACGACGACGTCCCGGCCAAGTGCCTCCTTCTGACCGACGGCCTGGCCAACGTGGGGATCACCGACGGGGACGAACTGGGGCGGCACGCCGCGGAACTGAGAAAGCGGGGGGTGCTGACTTCGACCTTCGGCGTCGGCGCCGATTTCGACGAGATGCTGCTGCAGAAGATGGCGGACGGCGGGGGCGGCCACTCCTACTACGTACAAAAAGCGCTCCAGATCCCCGACTTCCTGACGAGCGAACTGGGGGAAACGCTGGAAGTGGCGGCCCGCGGCGCGTCTTTGCGGCTGTCGCTCCCGCCTGACGTGACGGCCGAGCCCCTCAACCCCTACGCCTGCGAGCGCTCGGGGGACACCGTCGCGATCGACCTCGGCAACCTCGTCTCGGGCCAGGAGCTCTCCCTCGTCCTCGAGTTCCGCTTCCCCGCGGGCCTGTCGGGCAGGAGGCTCTCCGTCGGGTTCTCCCTTGCCGACCGGGAAGGCGCCCTCGACTTCCCCCCGGCCACCCTCGACTGGACCTTCGCCGACCACGCCGCCAACGACCGCCAGGTGAGAGACCGGGCCGTGGACGCCGCGGTGGCCGAGATCTTCGCCGCGCGGGCGCGCGAAAAGGCCCTGGAGCAGAACCGGCGCGGCGACTATGACGCCGCCCGCCTGACGCTCGACCAGACCGCGGCCC
Source organism: Acidobacteriota bacterium (assembly GCA_016934555.1). GTDB lineage: Bacteria > Acidobacteriota > UBA6911 > UBA6911 > UBA6911 > UBA6911. The sequence continues at coordinate 8,210 of JAFGSS010000172.1, forward strand.
GGATCCGCACATACGCCGGGGACGACAAAACCCTCAACGGCATCGCCACGAGCGTTTCGGAGGCCGTCCGGGAATACGGCGAGTCGATGTCAAGTTTGCAGATGAAGGATTGCTTTTACCAGGTCCAGTATTCGATGCGCGACCGCGACGCCCAGGGGAAATCGCGGAGGCAGGGGAAGTAGGCACTATCAGCTTTCAGGGTGCGCGCTGCGCACCCTGAAAGCCGCTCACTCCTCCGGCCCCTTTTCCCGACCGGCAAGGCGCTGCCGGATGGCTTCCAGTTCGATGGCGACCTGACGGTCTTTGGGGCTGTCGAGCGCCTTTTTGGCCGCAATCAGCGTTTCCAGGTCCAACACCCGGCACTGGATGCTTTCCAGGTCCACCCGGATAGTGTGCCGCGCCACCTCGGGATGCCCCCCTACCCCCGTAATCTCCGATAAGATATCCAATTGCCCGAGATCGGTGACGAGATAAAGATTCTTGAAGCCCTCCAGCTTTTCCGGCTGCCCGGGTAATGGGCGAAGATCGCGCGACATTCGGAAGCGGGGGCGGGTGCCGGCAAGCGCCGCGATCAACCGGGAAAGATTTTCCGGGGTGAAAGGCGCGCAGATATCCACGTCCTGGGTGACCGCCTGCGACCCGTGAAGCACGCAGGCCACTCCACCCACAAGAACGTATTCCACCCGGTGATCATTCAGACGCTTCAGGAGATCGAGGGTCGAAGCCATAGTATCGGATACCCGCCTCGCGGGCGGCTCGCACCAGTGCGAGCGCACCGTCATGCCGCCTCAGCCGCTGGGCAGGGGTCAGCGTCAGCAGAAATTCCAGTTGACCGACATCGATCCCGTACTCGACGGCCTCTGCGTAGGCCTTCATCGAGGACACTTCAGAAAATTCACCTTCATGTGACGCCGTCATCTTGAACTCCGGATTTCCGCCTTCCATTATGACATAATCTGCACCATCCCGCACCGATCAGCGTGGTGCAGATGGCAACGATATCGGCACGGCCGATCGCGCTGGCTCCCTTTTGCGTTATCGGGATCAGGCAGTATAGGATGACCCGGAGGTACACCTATGGAGAAAAAAGTCTTTCAGCTCAAGGTGACGCTTTGCCGCACCAAACCCCCCATCTGGAGGCGACTGGAGGTCCCGGCCGACACCACCCTCGGCCGGCTGCACGACGTGATCCAGGTCGCCATGGGCTGGTTCGACTGCCACCTGCACCAGTTCGTGGCGAAGGGGGTATGCTACGGGCCACCCGATCCGGAGCTCGGCCCCGAACTGGAGAACGAAAAAAAGATCCGCCTCGACCAGGTCCTGCGCAAACCCAAGGACAAGTTGACCTACGAGTACGATTTCGGGGACAGCTGGTATCACGACATCGTGCTGGAAAAGGTGCTTCCCGCCTCCGAAGAGAAAAGGTACCCGATGGCGACCGGCGGCCGGGGCGCCTGCCCGCCCGAGGACTGCGGGGGGATCGGGGGCTTTTACCGCATGCTGGAGATCCTGGGCGATCCCGCTCGCTCCCGACACGAAGTGATGGAGGAGTGGTTCGCCGACGGGTATGACCCGAAGGCGTTCGACCTCGAGGCGGTCAATCGGGCGTTCCAGGGAAGGAAAAGGGGGTAAAAAAGCGGCGCCCCCGGTTCCCGCACGGCGTGCATGGCCGATCACGGGACTGGGCCCCATTTGCGTTATCGGGACCGGGCCGGGGCAGGACATCCTCATCGGTCGAAGCCGGCCGGATTGTCTTTGAACTGCCCCCGGGGCCCGATGATAGGAGTGGAGCATGACCCATGCCTGCCCCCGCTGATCAGCGGTGTCCGACCCCCCTGACCACCCGAAAAAGCGTCGGGGAAACTTACACCATCGCAGTAAAAGCCGGAGATCGCATACGCTCTTTTTTTTCAGACACTTATGATAATCGATGGGGCCTGGATTCCCGGGAGCTGTAGGCAGGCTTTACATCCGCGACCAGCAGGATCAAGCCCCGGCACCGGCACCCGCGGGCTCTTACCTGCTGTAACTAAGCCAGCAGTCACGCTTTGGGCGATTCCGGCAAGAAAAGTCACGCCTCACGAGCCTGCGGCCCGCTTATTGCTTTGAACAAAGCAACCAGTCTTTCCAAGAGAAGGTGTGTCCCAGGCCGGGACATGATGACAACCAGTCAGGAGATCCGAACCATGAACAAGATCTGTCCC
>JAFGSS010000173.1 GCA_016934555.1 Acidobacteriota bacterium
GCACATGCTCGGCCTGGCCGCGGCGGGGAGCGCGTGGAAGCTCCTCTGCCTCTGGTACGCCCCCCAGGGGAGCGCGGCCGACCGCTATGGCGCGGAACTGGAGTTTTTTGCCCGCACTATCGGCCCCGACTCGGCGCGCTTCGGGGCGCTGACCTACCAGGAGCTCTTCGAGCGCCTTTGCCGCGGGATCGGGGGCGACGGGCACGGGGAGTGGATGTCCTACATGCGGACGAGGTATTTTTAGGTCCCGGGGGAGTCTTCAGGGCAGCGCGAAAAAGCGGGCGTAGGCCCCGGCGTTGATTTCCGCCTCCAGCCGGCCGACCTCGCCGAGCAGGAGGCGGGTTTCCTGCGGGCCCGGTTGCCGGCCGTTGTGGATCAGGTCGTTGCGGATCGATTTGAGCGATTTCCAGAGCGCCTTGCGCACCGGGCTGACCGGGCCCCAATGGGGGAGCCGATCGATCACCTCCTCGAGGGGGGTCGCGTCCTCGATCTCGCAGAGGCGCAGCTGCCCCGCCAGCTTCCGGAGCAGGATCTCGAGCTGGTGGCACGCGATCAGCGCGGCGAGCCCCGGCTTCGCTTCCGCCAGGGCCCGGGCCAGGCGGGCCTCGGAAAGCGCGGCCAACGGCGCCACGAGGTTCCCCACCCGCAGCTGCAGGATGAAGTCGTCCTCCCGGTAGGCCGCTTCGATCTCGCGGTCGCGCCACTGCCCGTAGCATTTTTCATGGAGCACCCAGAGCGCCATGTCCACGTCGGCGACCCGGTCGAGGTGGTGGTGGGTTTTCAGCTCCCTGAGGTTTTCGAGGTAGGCGAGATAGGTCTGCACCAGGTCCCGCCCATGGCGGATGTCCAGCATGTGCTGGATCGGCGCGCTGTAGATCGCGTAATGCTCGGGGCGCACGAAGCGGAGGATGATCGAGACCAGCTCGATCGACTTGAAGATGTGGAGCAGTCCGAGGACCGTTTCCGGTTCATTGCTCTCGGGGAGGTTCCAGAAGTCGAAGAAGGTCCTTTCCAGGGCCGGCGCTATCTGTTCCCTGGGGGGGAACACCCAGAAGCGGCGGAACCACCAGAGGTCGGGGGATTCGAAGTGGGCCAGGTCCGCGCATGCCAGGGTGGTGCGGCAGCGCAGGTGGCGGACCTTGTCCTCGATGGCGGCCGGGTCGAAGGGGGCGCCGTACTTCAACCTGCAGATTTCGGGAAACTCCCGGAGGCACCTCCGGAGATAGTCCCCCTTCGCGTCATCCCACCGCATGCGCCTTTCCCTCGTTTATCCGGCTTCGCGTATCCGGGGACGGGCCACGGTATCCTGCGGATAGGATGCAGGGTGTCCCGGAAATACGAGAAGCGTTATCCCTTGGGGTCCGTCCCCGATTCCATGGATGCGTCGTGCGCCGAAACGATCGGCGGCTACGGACAGCCTAACGCCTTTGCGGCCGATTGCCTATTTATTTATCGGCCGCCGGAACAAAAACTTCGATTTAGAAAAGCGGATCGAGCGAGCCATAGGTTGCTTGATCGGGGACGGGCGGCCGGGAGGACGGTCCTGGTCCCGGTGTCGTGCATGGAGGCGGGGTGTGCAAAAGAGGAGGCGGCCGATTTCCTCCGGCGGGTCGCCTCGGCCGGAGTCGGGGAGTTCCCGGCAGTCGGTGAAGGGACGGACCTGCGCCTCCATGCGGAAGGGCTGACGGGCGCCGCGCTGGCCGCCGGCGGCCGGGTCCTCCACCTCGGCGCTTTCAATCCGGGGACGGACCACGGATTTCCACCTCGGCGTTTTCAATCCGGGGACGGACCACGGATTTCCACCTCGGCGTTTTCAATCCGGGGACGGACCACGGATTTTGCTGACGGGGGGGGCCGTCTGGACTATGCTTCCCGCAAGCGGGGGCCGGGAAGGATTCTGACCGATCGAGGCCCGCCTTTTCCCGGACCCTGGAACCTGGAATCCATCAAACAGCAAAGGGGAAACCAATGCATATTCGTGTTTTTGCCGCGCTTGCGGCAGTGCTCGCGCTTACGCTGGCCGGATGCAGTAAGAAAGAGATGGAGAGCAAGTCGACGGCGTGCGATCGCGGCTGCATTATCGAGGTTACGAAGACTTACCTGTCTGCGCTTGTGGCTCACGATCCGGGCGCCGCGCCGCTGGCGGAGAACGTCGCCTTCGTCGAGAACATCACCCGGATGAAGCCGGGCGAAGGGCTGTGGCAGTCGGCCGTTACGGGCCCGTCCAGCTTCGCCATCTACGTGCCGGACGAGAAGAACCAGACGGCCGGGTTCCTGGGCATGATGACGTACATGGCGGAACCCCCCGCCGCCCCGGGTGCCCCGGCGCAGAAGGCCGAAGGTCCCGCGGAGAAAACCGAGCAGCCGGTGCTGGTAGCGCTGCGGCTCAAGCTCGAGGGGGGGAAGATCACCGAGGCGGAACACCTGCTGGCGGGCATCACGGGGAACATGGAAACTCTCAAGACCCCGCGCCCCGGGCTGCTGGCGGAGGTTCCCGCGGCCGAGCGGATGGACCATGCGGAACTCATCAGGATCGGGGCGTCCTACTACGACGCGCTCGACGACAACGACGGCACGCTGATGCCGTTCGCCGACGACTGCGAGCGGCATGAGAACGGCATGGTCACCGCCGGCGCCAACGCCGGGGCCGGACCCAACAACGCCGGGAGCGGGAACGTCGCCCGCGACTGCGCCGGCCAGCTGACCAGCCAGGTCATGTCCTATATCGGCCCGATCGAGAACCGGCGCGTGTTTGCGGCCGATCCCGTAACCGGCCTGGTGATGGGCTTGTCCCATTTCCGGCACCCGATGGATACCCCCAGGTACGAGGTGATCAATACCGACGGGACCAGGTCCATGTTCGAGGTGAAATTCGCGCCGTTCGACCTCCCGGCCGCCCACATCTATAAGGTCGGCGGGGACGGCAAGGTGCACGAGATCGAGGCCGCGGGCTTCATGGCTCCTCCCAACTCTCCCACCGGCTGGGAGTAGCCGTCGACTGTCCAGACTGCAGAATGATTGGGGCCGGTTCAGGATAAATTGAATCATATCAATTATATATCCTGGGCCGGCCCCTTTTTTTTAAGGGGAGGGCAAGGCGCGGACGATAGGGGAAGGAGAGACGCGGCCGGCGGCACGCCGGAGGCCGGGGGAAGGATCATGAGGATGCGCATACTCGGGATATTGGGGGTACTGGGGGCGGTCTTTGCGGGGGGGTGTGCGCATTATGCCACCGTGGAACATCCGCCCGTGGTCGAGCTGCGGAGCATCGAGACGGTGGGGGTCCTGAAGTTCGAGGTCCCGGAGGGGGACCCGGAAATCGGCGAGGATGCGACCCATCGTTTCATCGCCACCGTGCAGCGGGCTCAGCCGGGAACGCGGGTGCTGGAGCTGGGGACGAAGCGGGAGGTGCTGGCCCAGATCGGTGCCCGGACCCTGGACCCGGCCGCATTTCAGGCCATCGGGAAGATGCGGGGCGTCGACGCGGTCCTTTCGGGCAGCGTCGAGGTCAAGAGTCCGCGGACGGGGGTGAACATCGCCGGCCTCACGGCGGTCCGTACCACGGTCAAGGTCGACGCTTCGATGAAGGCGGCGCTCCACGAAACCGGCAGGGGCGCCATGCTCTGGACCAACGGGGCTTCGGGTACCTGGAACCTGGGGAGCGTGACGGCATCGGAGCGCGGGGTGGGGGGAGGCATGGCCGACCCGGTGCGCAAGCATGCCGAAATCATGGCCGAACTGGTGCGGGTGACCACCGAGGACTTCCGCCCCACCTTCTCCCGCCGCAGGGTGGATTAGGTCCCGACTCCTGTGAGCGGATAGCGGCCCCGCCGGGGAATGAAGTCGACCGGGGGGGCGGTTCCGTCCCCTCTCAGGCTTTCTGCATGCGGCGGCGGATGACGTCCCAGACCGTGGTGGTCAGAAAGCAGCGGTCCATGTTGTCGAGCATGGTCAGGAACTTGGGCCAGGGGATCGAGAAGGTCAGGACCGAGGGTTTGGCATACGACCTCATGGCGGGGTCGAAACCGCCCAGGACCGCCCGCGGCTCGGCGCTGTCGAGCTCCTTCATGGCAAACCCGATCAGGGTATCGCAGCCGGAAGAGAAGGGGGCCAGGACCGCATGCGGCGTCATGCTGTCATAACCGGCCAGCGCGTGCAGGCCCGAAACCATGTCCGGGGTGGCGAAAAAGCAGACGACCTGCGGCACATCGGCTTTTTCCAGGGCGTCCCACCTCTTGACGATCAGGTATCTGCCCCGGGCAGGCAGGGGGGGATTGTGCTGCATCGTGGCCTCGACATGGGCCGCGCTCTTGTAAAACTTCTCCGTGGTGACCAGGAAATCGACCAGGTAGGCCGCCTCCTCCCGGGTCGGGGCGTTTACCGAAAATCCCAGGGTCCCGATGGCACCGAAGCACCCGAGATTCTCTCCGTTGAAGGCGCGCGATTTCCCCGCCCGGACCGCCGCAAGCTGGCCGAAGACGCAGGTGTACCCCTTGTCGCTGGGCCTGGGCATGGGGGCCGGCTCCGCGCCGCACAGGCTGTCGGAATAAAAGCAGGCGAGGGGCAATTCGCCCCCCGGAAAATACTTTTCCCATTTCCTGATGAACAGGGCCTTGGTTTTTGCGTCCATGGTCTCCCCGGCCTATGTCCGATGAAGGACGGTATAGGTTTAATATAAACGTTTTTGCCCCGTGATGACAAAGGATCTCTCGGCGATACCCGTTGCGGTTACGCGCCGGCCAGGCGCATCACCAGGAACAAGAGCAGCCCTCCCGAGGCGCCCAGGTAAAGCAGGCGGATGTGCCGGCGTGCCGCGTCATCGTCGGTCTCCTCATGGCCGGAACGTACGAGGAGAAGAGCGGGGCGGGCGATGGCGATGTCCATGAGGGCGATCGGGAAGACATACACGGGGGTGAACCAGCGCAGCAAAAAGGGGAGGGGGGTCAGGAGAATGACAAGAAGAAACAGGCTGCCGCTGATCCGCAGGGCGGTGCGCCTGCCGTAGGTGAGCGCCAGCGAACGGGACTGAATCAACCGGTCCCCCGTCATGTCCGTCGCGTCGGCCGCAATCTCTTCCCCCAGATCCAGGAGTGCTGCGATCAGGGCGAGAAACCAGACGGTGCCGTTCCAGGGCTCTCCGACGCTTACCCCGCCGTAGACGAAGGTCATGCCGACGGAGAAAGCGACCATCAGGTTCCCGGGCAGGCCGCTTTTTTTGAACCACCGGTCATAGAGAAATCCCACAAGAAGCAGGAGAAAGGCGAGCGCGAACGGGGCGGCGCCCAGCGCAAAGCCCAGGAGCAGTCCCGCGCCTGCGAGGAGGGCTGATAACCCCAGGGCCTCGGTCCGCGTCACCATGCCGGAGGGGATCGGCCGGCTTGGGGCGTTGATCCTGTCGGTTTCGACATCGAGGCAGTCGTTCAATACGAGGATGGATGCGGAAATGGAGAAAATGGAGAGGAAGGCGGCCAGTGCCACATACATGGGGGGAAACGCACCGAGCGCGAAAAGCTGCCCCAGCACCACGCAAACCCCTGCCGCAAACGGGAGTTCGAACCGGAGCAGGCGATAGAGGCCTCCGATTTTCTTCATCTTCATGCCGGAAATCGGTGATCGTGAAATCGCGGACCGGCCGATTTGGGGACGGACCACAAACTGATCGTCATCGTTTAACGATATCGCAAGGACCGGGAGAAGCCTCGGAAATTTTCAATGTCTTCAACGAATGGTTCTGGTCCGTCCCCGTTTTTTTGTGGTCTGTCCCCGGATTTTCAGCCAGAATGGATCCAATTTTCCAAATGGAAGGGGCCGATGGAGATGAAATCGACGATGCGGTTTGACCGGGTATCCCTGGTGCGTTTCGTGGCCGGATTGTGTCTGGTAGTGGCATTGCTTTGGGCGGCGCTTCCGACGGCGGGCGCGCAGGTTTTCGCCGAGCGTGCGACGGCGCTGGTGGACTATTCAAGGGCCGACCTCGGGCCGGCCAAGGTGTGCGCGAGCATGAGCGGCTTCAGGGCGAAGGACCTTGTCCAGCTCTCCGCGGCCCCGGTGGCCGGCGTGGAGGGCGTGCCCGCCCATTGCCGGGTCTCCGGGCTGCTCGACCCGGAGATCGCCTTCGAGGTCAGCCTCCCCGATCGGTGGAACGGCCGCTTCTACATGATCGGCAACGGCGGGCACGCCGGGGAAGCGCTCGAGGATCCTGGACGCGTGTCGCAGATCCGCGACGCCCTGAAGGTGGGCTTTGCCGTCGCCCAGACCAACACCGGTCACGATTCGCGCAGGGAGCCGGGCGCGACCTTCGTCATGAGCAACCCGCAGAAAGCGATCGACTACGCCTACCGCGCCGTGCATCTCACCGCGGTGACGGCGAAGGCGATCGTTCGCGACTACTACGGGAGGAAGGTGTCGTACGCCTACTGGAACTCCTGCTCCAACGGCGGGCGCCAGGGACTGATCGAGGCGCAGCGCTTCCCGGGCGATTTCGACGGCATCGTGGCCAACGCCCCCTGGGTGGACCAGACGGGCTTCACCATCGGCGCCTTGTGGAACCAGCGCGCCCTGGACGAGGCCCCCCTCTCGGCGGCCAAGCTGAACCTGCTGGCTGAAAAGGTGATGGCCAGGTGCGATGCGATGGACGGGCTCGCCGACGGCCTGATCGACGACCCGCGCCGGTGCGATTTCGACGCGGCGCGCGACGTGCCGGCCTGCGCCGCGGGGGTCGACGAACCCGGCTGCCTCACGGCGGCCCAGGCGGCGACGGTCGCCAGGATCCAGAACGGCCCCGTGAGCAGGGGGAAGCCTTTCCTCCCCGGCTTCGAACCGGGGAGTGAAGCGGTGATGCCCAACTTTTTCGGGGGTGGAGTGTCGAGCGGGTGGCTGAACATGATCGTGAGCGCGCAGCCGGGGGGGAAGTCGGCCGACTTCGGCCTGGCGGAGGACACCATGCGCTATCTCGTGCACAAGCCCCCCAAACCCGACTACGACTACAGAACCTTCGACTTCGACCAGGACATCGGGATGCTCGAGCGCTGGGGCACTCTGGCCGACGCCAAGGACCCGGACCTCGGAAAGTTCCGCCGCCGGGGGGGGAAGCTCCTCATGACCTACGGCTGGGCCGACTCCATCCTGCAGCCCCGGATGGGCATTCGGTATTACGAGGAAGCGGTGCGCAAAAACGGCCCCGGCACGAGCGATTTCTTCCGTCTTTTCATGGTGCCGGGGATGTCGCACTGCAGCGGCGGGATCGGCCCCGACCAGCACGATCCCATGACCGTCATCATCAACTGGGTGGAGAAGGGAAAAGCGCCGGATCAGATCATCGCCAAGCGAACGGTCGACGGGAAGGTCGTGCGCACCCGGCCGCTTTGCCCCTATCCCCAGGTGGCGCGCCACACGGGGGAGGGGAGTATCGACGCCGCCGCCAATTTCCGCTGCGTGGAACCGTAGGGGCCCGGCCCCCGGCCGGGAGGGACCCCGACCGCCGTGTTCCTTGAAAGCGGGTGCGTCGCAAGGGGGACCTGGCCATGAAAAGGACGCATGCGAAAAGGCGACGGGGGCTGCTGCTGGGGTGCGGGGTTCTTTGTGCCTTGCTGGGATTCCGGGATCTGCAGCGCGCCCCGCTGGTGGCGAGCGCGTCGGACGCTTCCCCGCGGGAGCGGCTGCTGATCAACGACGGCTGGCGCTTCATCCAGGGGGATCCTCCGGGAGCCCCCTCCGGTCTTGGCTACGACGCGGTCAAGGCCTGGGTCCTCCCCACGGGAAACGCGTTTCTGGCCGACCCGGCGAAAGGGCCGGTCCGACCCGATGGGAATCCCGGAGTGAACACGGCCTATGCCGCCCCCGCTTTCGACGACAGCGGCTGGCGCACCCTCGACCTCCCCCACGACTACGCCGTCGAGGGGCCCTTCACCGATGCGGTCAGCGCGAGCGTCGGCCGCCTCCCCGCGCCCGGCGTGGCCTGGTACCGGAAAAGGCTGAGCATCCCCGGGAGCGACGCGGGCAGATCCCTCTTCCTCGACATCGACGGCGCCATGTCCTACAGCATGGTCTGGTGCAACGGCCGTTTCGTGGGGGGATGGCCCTACGGCTACGCCTCCTACCGGCTCGACCTGACCCCCTATCTCAGGCCCGGGCGCGCCAACCTGCTGGCCATCCGGCTCGACAACCCGGTCCCGAAAGACGCCGGCTGGCAGGCCGGGTCCTCGCGCTGGTACCCGGGCGCCGGAATCTACCGTAATGTCTGGCTCGAGAAGACCGGGCCGGTGCGCGTGGGGCAATGGGGCACCTTCGTCACCACGCCCGAGGTTTCCGGCGGCAGGGCCCGGATTCACCTGAAGGTTTCGATCGACAACGATTCCGCACGGGACGCCCGGTTGCGGGTGGCCCACGAGATCTTCGAGATCGACCGGGCGGACCGGAGGAGGGGGAAGGCGGTGGCCACGATCGGACCGGTCCTGGTGCGTGTCCCCGCGGGGAAAAGCGCCTCGGCCGACGCGGACGGGACGCTGAGAAATCCGAAACTCTGGGGGGCCGGGGAGGGGCAGGTCCCCCACCGCTACCTGGCGGTGACGACGGTGCGGCAGGAGGGTAAGACGATCGATGTGTACGAAACCCCCTTCGGGATCCGTTCCCTCCGCTTCGACCCCGACCGGGGATTCTTCCTCAACGGGCGGCACCTCAAGCTCAACGGCGTCTGCAACCACCACGACCTCGGGGCGCTGGGGGCGGCGGTGAACGCGCGGGCCCTGGAGCGGCAGCTGGAGATGCTGGCGGAGATGGGGGTGAACGCCATCCGGACCTCCCACAACCCCCCGGCCCCCGAGCTGCTGGCGCTGACCGACCGGATGGGGTTTCTGGTCATGGACGAGGCGTTCGACGTCTGGGCCAGGGCGAAGACGGCGCTCGATTACCACCGGCTCTTCCCCGAGTGGCACGAACAGGACCTGCGCGCCCTCCTGCGGCGCGACCGCAACCACCCTTCGGTCTTCATGTGGAGCATCGGTAACGAAGTCGGCGAGCAGGGGGCCGGAGAGGAGGGAGCGGCCGTGGCGGCGCGGCTCACGGCCATCTGTCACGAGGAGGACCCGACGCGCCCCACCATCGCCGGGATGAACACGGCAGACCCCGATGGGCCGTTCGCCGCCGCGGTCGACGCCATCGGGCTGAACTACCAGGGGGTGGGCATCTACGGCCGGCCGGCGCAGTACCCCCTCTTCCATGAGAGCCTGCCGGACAAGTTCATCGTGGGGAGCGAGACCGCCTCCACCCTCTCCAGCCGCGGCGTCTATACCTTCCCGGTGGCCCCGGGGCTCGGAACCCCGGCCACGGCCCAGGCGGGGCAGGACGTGGAAAACCGGCAGGTCAGTTCCTACGACCTCTACTTCGCCCCCTGGTCCTACGCCCCCGACAAGGAGTTCGCCGCCCAGGACCGCTATCCCTTCCTGGGAGGGGAGTTCGTCTGGACGGGGTTCGATTACCTGGGGGAGCCGACGCCGTTTGACGCGTCACGCAGCTCCTATTTCGGCATCATCGACCTGGCCGGGTTCAACAAGGACCGGTTTTATATCTACCAGGCCTACTGGCGCCCCGAACTCCCGATGGCCCATATCCTGCCGCACTGGACCTGGCCCGAGCGGGCGGGGCAGGTGACGCCGGTGCACGTCTACACGTCCGGAGACGAGGCGGAGCTCTTCCTGAACGGGAAGTCGCTGGGACGAAAGAAAAAAGGGGAGGCCGAGTACCGGCTGCGCTGGGACGGCGCGGTCTGGGAGCCGGGCGAACTGCGGGTGGTGGCGTACAGGGACGGCAGGGAGTGGGCGACCGATACGGTCCGGACCGCCGGGGCCGCCGGCCGGCTGCTGCTCGAGCCGGACCGGGCGACGATTTCGGGCGACGGCAGGGACCTGTCGTTCGTAACCCTGAAGGTGGCCGACGGGGAGGGGAGGGTCGTCCCCCGTTCGATGAACCTGGTCCGTTTCGAGGTGGAGGGCCCCGGGGAGATCGTGGCGACCGACAACGGCGACCCGACCGATAGGGCCCGCTTCCCGTCGACCGAGCGGAAGGCGTTCAACGGCCTGGCTCTCGTGATCGTCCGCGCGCGCCCCGGCGCGCAGGGGCGGATCACGGTGATCGCCAGGTCCGAAGGCCTCCGGGAGGCCCGAACCCGCATCCACCTGAAATGATGGACATCCACCTTTCGCGCCGGGCCCCTCAATGAGTGGGTGTCCATCATTTCAATCATGGACACCCACCAATTGCCACGGCTTGGGCTTCAACCAATCGGTGGATGTCCACGATTTTTCCCAGAGGGCTTCGCTAGACGGCGGGCAGGTCCAGATCGGCCGTCTCGGCCCTCCTTCCGGCGGCGTCCACCGCCACGACCCGGTAGCGGTGTGCCGCTTTGTCCCCCAGCCTTTCCTCAAAGGAAAAGGGGGTCCGATCCGCCTGCGGCCTGTGGGGCACCTCCCCCGCTTTCCGGTTGTCCCGCCAGATTTCATAGCGGGCCAGCGGCTCGTCCCCCGCGTAGGCCGTCTGCCATCTGACGCTGGAAATCCGAGTGCCTTCCCGCAGGTGCTGAGCGGCCGCCGCTTCGCGCGGCCCACCGAGCGGCTGTGCAGCGGCCTGGAAGTAGTTGGTCTTGCCCTCTTTGGCGGCGCGGGCCATTTTTTCGATCTCGCGTCGGTCGGAGACGGCGAAGGCGTCGGGTTCGACCTGGGCGGCGAGCAGGTTCTGCTCGAGCTGGCAGGCCGACGCATCGGAATCGATATGCCCGGTGCCGATAATGGCCGTGTGGACTCCGGGCGTGGTCAGGGCATATTCCACCAGCCGGCGGCTGGGGAGGGAGGGGGTTCCCACGGTCCGGACCACCATGTCGGGGCGGCTGGTCCAGGTGGCAGGCTTCGAGTACATGGCGCCGTCGGCGAACACCTTCATGGCGATGACGCCGATGTCGTTTGCCGCGGCCACGGGAATGACGTTGTACTGCATGCTGAAATTCATCCGGTCGTTGGCGTTGATGGCCACGAGCATCCCGTCCAGGACCCGGCGGCGGTCCCGCTGGATGATTTCCATCATGATGTCGGGGGCCGCGTGGCCCGAAAAGCCGATGTGGCGGATGAGCCTTTCCTCCTTCGGATTGAGGCCGGTGAGGTTGGTGCCGTCGCGGAAATCGATGAGGGTGGCCAGGGCGCCGATGGTTTCCGCTTTCGGATCGGGTTTGGCGTAGCCCTCGAAGGCGGCGTCGATGTCGGCCGCGGTCGAGATGCTGTGCAGCAGCACCATGTTCAGATAGGCGCCTTTGGGATACCCCCCCTGGCCGTCGCCGAAGACCTGCGACAGGGTCCGCCGCAAATCGTCCGCCGTGTGGGTGCCCTTGCCGTTGGAGACGTTGATCAGTCCCTGCTTCTGCCACCCCCCTTTGCCGAAACGGAGGGCGGTCTTGCTCGTCAGGAAGATGGAGCGACGGAGACTCTCGTTGTACCCCGCCTGCCCCGGAACCAGGTGAAGCTCGCGGAACGCCTTGCCGTAGAAGGATTGGCTGCCGTCGTAGACGTTGGAGGTGTCGTAGTAATTCACCCCGAGATCAAAAGCCTTGAGGATGATCCTGACAGGGTCTTCGTCCGCGGGAGTCCATTGCAGGGATGCCTGTCCGCCCAGGCCGAGGGTGGTGGCCTCGAAGCCGAGGCGCCCCATCGGGCGCTTCATGAGGCGGTCGGGCC
>JAFGSS010000174.1 GCA_016934555.1 Acidobacteriota bacterium
GCTCAGCACGACCAGCACCAGTTCGGAAAAGAGAACGGCCCAGAAGATATTGACCAGGTCGGAGATGCCGACGAAGCGCCAGGTGATGCGGTACACCCGGAACGCGAGCAAGGCGAGAAACTTGACCGCGAGGACAAACCCGATCATCCGCTCGAAGTGCGACGCGTACGGGGCCGTCGCGCTGCCGTTGAAATGGGTCACGAGCGCCAGTAGGAGGGAGAGGCAGATGATGGCGCTATCCGCCGCGAAAAAGAAAGCGAACCGCTTGAGCGGCGTGGCAAGGATCAGTTTCCGCATCTGTTGCCATTCTCCAGGATGCATGCAGCGCCGGAGCGCCGATGGTGCTCCTATCATCATTCCAAGGAGCTAGATTTTCAACAACATACTGCATCTCCAGTAATTCCGGCCGGGCCGCGCCGCCGGTCAGACGCTTCCCACCCTGCGCGCGGGGTTTCCCAGGTAATAGGAATTGTCTCCGCACCCCTTGTAAACGGCCGAGAGGGGGGCGATCCGGTTGCGGCTCCCGACCCGGCAGAGGGGCAGGAGGATGGAACCCGCGCCCAGCTGGTTGCCGTCGCCCACCCGCACCCCGCCCAGGACCTGTGAATGCGGCCCGAAGAAATTGAAATCGCCGATGACGGCGTCGTGCCCCACAGGGACAAATCCGTTGAACACGTTGCCATTCCCTATCCTGGTCTGGGTGGATATCGTGCAGAAGGGGGCGAAGATGTTCCCCTCCCCCATCTGCGCGTATGGATATACGATACAGGAGGGATCGACAAGGTTCACCAGGGGAACGTTTTTTCTTTTGAGGTCCCGGTAGATGAGTCCCCGGATGGCGGGGGCCGCCGCGCCGATCACGGCGCCGTCCCCCTCCCCGAAGGCGAACTCCTCCATCTCCCCCCGGAACATGTCTTGGTAGTCCCTATAGTCGTTCGTGCGCCCGTGGCCGTTGTGGCCCAGGATCCCGCCCAGGCTCAGCCGGGGATCCCTCTCGGCCATCCGCTCGACATAGGTGCAGCATTCCCGGGCGAAACAATCCCCCCCCACCACGAAGATCCTCTTCATCAGGGATGCCCCCCGTCGAGGATGTAGTTCTGCCCCGTGATCCAGCGCGCGTCGTCCGACAGGAGGAAGAGGGCCAGGGCGGCCACGTCGTCCACCGTCCCGAACCCCAGCGGGTAGAAATGGGAGCGGTCGTTGCGCATCCCCTCCACCTTCGCCGTCATCGGCGTCAGGATGTCACCCGGGCTGATCGCGTTGACGCGTATGCCCGAAGCGGCTACCTCCCGGGAGATCGAGCGCACCGATGCGACGAGCGCCGCCTTGGACCCCGCGTAGGACGCCATCCCCTTGTCGGCCAGGTGGGCCTCGATGGAGGCGATGAAGACCAGCGAGGTGCCCCGGCCGACGTTGTGGCGCCGGTCGAGGAGGCCCTTGGCCAGCATCAGGGGGGCGAAATAGTTGATATCGAATATCCTTTTACAGTCCCCGTATTTCAGGACCTGCAGCGGGCGGATTTCGGAGACTCCGGCGCACGAGACCATCCCGTGCAGCTTCCCGTATTTCTCCTTCAGGGACCTCACGTATCCGGGCAGTTGTTCTATCTCCCCGGCCAGGTCCCTGATTTCGGGGTGCATCCGCTCCGGGCACCCGCATTCCCGCACCACCTCCCCGAGCCGGTCGGCGTCCCGCCCGAGCGCGATGACGCGGGCGCCCGTCGCCGAGAGGCGCAGGGCGATCCCCCTCCCGATGCCGGAACTCGCGCCGGTGACGAGGAAGAGCCGCTCGCCGTCGGACGACGTCACGACGCCACCCCGGCCTTGCGGGCGACATCGGCCACCGTCCGCATTTCGACGAAATCCTCGAAGGTCGCGCCGACGCCGAAATCGGAGTCCAGGAACGCGACCGTGGCCATCCGGGCGAGCGAGTCCCACTCGACGAGGTCCTCGAGCACCGTGTCCATCCCGAGCGGCTCCTCCGTCTGCAGGACATCCTGAAATTTTTCCAGAAACTCCTCGTGCGTCATCCCTTCTCCCCCTTGAAATAACGGATCCACTCTTCTACCTGTTCTTCGCGCGCCGGAAGGCCCGCGGGCGCCGGGTACAGCCCGATCCCCCCGTTATGACACCCGTCCATCCCGACGATGGCCGAGCCCCAGGAGAGCCCCACCCCGAACGCCGATAGCAGGCAGCGGCCGAGCACCGGCCGTGCGTCCCGCTGGTCGCACAGGACGGTGGCCACCGAGGTCGTGGAGTTGTTGCCGTACCGGGAAAACGTCTCCCAGGTCGTCTTCTCCTTCGGGATCCCCGTCTTGGCCGCGATCGCCTCCACGATCTGCCGGTTGGCCTGGTGCAGGGCGAAAAAATCGATCTCCTCCATCCCCTTTCCGGCGAACAGGAGCAGTTCGCGGATATTTTTGGGAACAACCTCCATCGTGAAGTTGAAGACGTCCATCCCGCGGATGATGCCGTCCCAGGGGTGCCAGACGTTGCCGGCCGCATCGCGCACCTCGATGTCGCACATGTCTTTGCGGATCGGCAGCCGGCGCCCCCCAGCCGGGGCGACGATCCTGTCCCAACCCGCGCCCCGCGCCCCCAGGGCGAACCAGGCGGGATTGTCCCCCGGTTCATGCTCGAGCAGGGTGGCCGAGGCCGCGTCGCCGAAGAGCGGATAGTAGAGCCGGTTCCGGGGATCCGCGTGGGTGCTGGCGGCATCCCCGGCGAGCAGGAGCACCCGCGTCGACGCGCCCGAAGCGATGAGGGAATGGGCGAGCCAGAGGCCGTAGACGTACCCCGAGCAGCCGAGCCCCACGTCGAACACCGCGCACTCCTCGCCGAGCCCGAGGCGGTCATGGAGAAGATAGGATGAGGGGGGGAAGACATAGTCGGGGCTCTGGTTGACCAGGATGAGGGTGTCAATCCCCCCCTTGTCGGTCCCGAGTTCGCCGAGCAGGTCGGCCGCCGCCCTTTCGCACAGGTCGACCACGGTGACCCCTTCGGGAACGACAGGGCGGCGCCCGAAACCCACCATCTTCTTCGCCCGCTCGAGCTGCCGGACGTTGTGGCCGAAATATTCGATCTCGTCGTCGATGTCGATGAACCGGTCGGGAACGACCGTCTTGACCCCCCGGATCCGCACATGGTTCAGGAGCGCTTTACTCATCGGATTCCCCCGCCCCGTAGACCCGCGGTTTCAGGACCGTCACCCGCTCCAGGTCGAGCAGGCACGCGCCCCAGGACAACCCTATGCCGTACCCCTGCAGCACGACCCGCGCCCCCTTTCCCCCAAGGGTTTCGGACAGCTCGTTGCAGATCGTGAACGGGATGGAGGCCGAACTCTGGTTGCCGAACTCCGAAAAAGTCCGCCGCGGCGCCTTTGCGAGCGGGATGCCGGCCTTCTTCGCGATCGTCTCGATGATGTAACGGTTGGCCTGGTGGAACACGAAATAATCGACCTCCGCCGACGCGCACCCCGAAACCTCGAGGATTTCCCTGAGCAGCCCGGGCTGCTCGGTGAGGGTGAAGTTGAACACCTCGAAACCCTTCATGCAGAAATCTTCCAGGCGCCGCACATTCCCCTTCTCGTCGACCATTTCTCTCCGGGTCTCCTCCGAGGAGGGGTGGCGGTAGGCCCCCGCCTGCTGCCACATGATTTCCAGCCCGCCGCCGTCGGAATAGAGGCGGAACCAGGAGGGCCGCTCCTCTTCACAGCGCTCGACGACGGTGGCGCAGCCGGCGTCCCCGAAAACCGGGGCGTCCGCCCGGTTCCGGACGTCGATGATGCGGCTCAGGGTGTCGCCCGTCAGCACCAGCACCCGCCCGAATCCCTGCTCCGCCAGCA
>JAFGSS010000175.1 GCA_016934555.1 Acidobacteriota bacterium
CTGCCCGTCAACTTCGACCTGATCATGCTGGAAGCCGACCTGGCCGCCGCCTTCCGGATGCGGGGGACCTACGCCCGGCTGGCCAACTCCGAGGCGCAGGCCCTGGAGCTGGTCCGGGCCCTGGCCTCCCCCCACATCCTCGAGGGGAAGAAGGCCCTCATCTACGGGCGCCCGTTCGACAGCACCAGCGTGCCGGCGCCCAACCTCGACGCCGATTACGTCCACGCCCGCACGGGGGTGCGCATCGAATACCGCCCGATCGAGGAACTGCGGCGCCGCCTGGAGGAGGTGCGGCCCGAAAGCGCCCGGGAGGAGATGGAGCGCTGGAGGCTGGAGGCGGCCGCCGTGGTGGAGCCCACCGAGCATGACCTGCTCGAGAGCGCCCGGATGTACGTCCTGCTCCGTTCCATCGTGGACCGGGAGGGGCTGTCGGCGATTTCGATCGACTGCCTGAGCTTCAGCTTCGACGCCAAATCCACCATCCCCCTCCCCTGTCTGGCGTTCACCCGGCTGCGGGACGAGGGGATCGCCGCCCCCTGCGAGGCGGACGTGTACGCCTCGCTCTCCTCGATGTTTCTCGAGACCGTCAGCCGCAAGCCCTCCTATTTCTGCAACGTTTCCTCCGTCGACAACTCGGCTTCGAGCACCGTGCTGCGGCACTGCGTCGCCCCGGTGCGCCTGATGGGGAAGGATGCCCCTGCACTGAAGTACAACCTGCGCGACTATCACGGCTTGGGGAAGGGGGTGACCCCGGAGGTGGAATTCCCGGCCGGGATCGAGGTGACGATGGGGGTCTTCAGCAAGGACCTCAGGAGCTTCGTGTGGTGGCCCGGGCGCACCCGCTCGCGCAAGAGCGACACCGACCGTCCTTCCTTCCCCGGCACCGACAGCAAGATGCGGCGCTACTGCTCCAACCACCTGGAGGTCGGGATCAAGGATGTCGACCGTTTCGTGCAGAGCATCGGCGGGATCCACCACGTCATGGTCGCCGGTAGCTACCGGAAAGAGATCGACGAGGCGCTTACGGCGATGAACGTCAACGTCATCAGCCCGGCCGACCTCGCCGCGCCCGAGGCCTGACGGCCCCCCTGCCGGACCCGGCATTCCCGGGTCCGGCAGGAAACCCCTCGTCCTTATCTAATCTCCTTCTTGCGGAAGATCCGGCGGAAGCAGAAAGCCGCCAGGCCCAGGATCAGCCCCCAGAACAGGATCAGCAGGCACCACCCTTCAGGCCGCATGGACATCCTCCCCCCGGGCGCGCCGCCGCCGCCAGGCCAGTTTCACCGCGATCCCCAGCACCGTGAGCAGGAGGGCCAGCACGATGCGGGTGCCGAGCACGTAGGGAGCGTCCTCCGCGCCCACGTTCTCCATCAGGATGACGGGCATCCACTCCTGCCACAGCCAGACCGACAGGATGACGAGCAGGAAGAGGGGCGTCACGTACTTGATGATGAACTTGTAGATGACGGGCACCCTCAGGTCGGCCCCGCGGTGCATTTCATCCCACGCGTTGTGGATGCCGAACACCCAGGCGAAGAGGATCACCTCGATGGTGGCGAACACGACCAGGAAGAAGGTGCCGCCCCAGAAATCGAGCTCGTCCACGACGCCGTGGCGGAGCAGGAATACCGGGAAATGGCAGAGGACGAAGGCGAACGATCCGAAGATCCAGACCGCCTTCTTCCGGCCGATCTGGAATTCGTCCTCCAGGAAGGCGATGGCGGGCTGGACCAGGGAGACCGACGAGGTGACGCCGGCGAGGAAGAGGAGGAAGAACCAGAGGAAGCCGAAGAAACCGGGGAACACCAGCTGGTTGAGGATCAGGGGCATGGTCACGAAGCCGAGGTTGAACACTCCCGATTCGGCGATGGCCCGGACGTTGTCGGGCCCGAAAAAGACGAAGGCCGCCGGGATGATGATGCTGGCGCCGAGGATGACCTCGGCGGTCTCGTTCATGCTGGTGGCGGAGAGGCCCGACAGCGTCACATCGTCCCCCTTGGACAGGTAGCTGGCGTAGGTGAGGATGGCGCCGATGCCGACGCTCAGGGTGAAAAAGATCTGTCCCGCCGCCTCGATCCAGATTTTGCCCGAGCGCAGCGTGCTGAAATCGGGGTTCCACAGAAATCCAAACCCGTTGGAGATGCTCCAGGAGGGTTCGGCCGGGTTGGGCGTGCCGAGGGTCAGCACGCGCAGCATCAGGATCAGTGCGCAGGCGAACAGCACCGGGACCGCGATGCGGCAGACGCGTTCCACCCCCCCCTTGATCCCGTGCCAGGTGACGGTGAAATTGATGAAAAAGGTGACGACAAAAAAAAGGTAGGCGGGCCAGATGCTTGTGAAGAAGCTGTTGGCCTCGAGCCCCTGGTAGCCGCGCAAAAAGCTCTGCATCCCCTGCTGGTCCGTGACGGCCGAAAGCCGGCCGGTCAGGGAAAAGAAGCTGTAGGCCAGGGTCCAGGATTCGATGTAGGCGTAGTAGATGAAGATGACGAGGGGGCCGAAGATGCCGATGACGCCGAAATATTTGATGAAGCGGTTCTTGCGCCACAGGCTGTGGAAGATCCCGGGCGCGGTTCCGTGCCCGAAGCCGCCTCCGTAGCGCCCCAGGGTCCATTCCACCCACATCAGGGGCAGTCCCAGCAGGAGGAGGGCGGCCAGGTAGGGGATCATGAAAGCCCCCCCGCCGTTGGCCGCCGCCTTGGCCGGGAAGCGCAGGAAGTTCCCCAGCCCGATGGCCGAACCGGCGACGGCCATGATGATGCCGATCCGGCTGGCCCAGCTGTCGCGTCCCGCAGTTGGCATCACTCTCTCCAGGAATGGTTTCCGCTCGCGGCTGTCGATTATGGACCATCGGGGCGGCCGGTGACAACACGTTGGGGCCGTTTTCTCCTCTTTTTCGGGCGTTCCCCTTTAAATGGCGCGGTTTCGGTGTAACATTCCCCTTTTCGGGCTGCCGCCGGGGGGCGGCGCCGGGAGGCGGAGGGAGGGACGATGAAGAAGACCATTGCGGTGCTGGAAGGGGACGGGATCGGCCCGGAAATCGTGGCCGAATCGATCAAGGTGCTCAGGGCGGTGGAGAAAAAATACGGGCACGAGTTCGAGCTGCATTACGCCCCGTTCGGGGCGGAGGCCTATTTCACCGACGGGTCCCCCTTCCCGGAAAAGACAATCAGGGCCTGCGACGAGGCGGACGCCATCATCAAGGGGCCCGTGGGGCTGGCGGTCGACAAGATGAGGCGTATCCCGCAGGAGATGCGGCCCGAGATCGGGGCCATCCTTCCCCTGCGCGAGCGCTACGACACCTTCGCCAACTACCGCCCGGTCCGGCTGCCCAAGGCGCTGGCCTCCTTTTCGCCGCTCAAGGAGAGCCTGATCGGGGAGGGGCTCGATATCCTGATGATCCGCGAACTGGTGGGGGGGATCTACTTCGGCGCCAAGATCGAGGGGGGCGCGACCGGGATGAAGTACGCGGCCGACGACTGCCGCTACACCTATGAACAGGTGCGGCGCGTGGCCGTCGTCGCCTTCGAGGAGGCGCGCAAGCGGCGCTCCCCCATGACCGACATCCACAAGGCCAACGTGCTCGCGACCTCGCGGTTCTGGGTGGAGGTGGTCGATGACGTGGCCCGATCCTACCCCGACGTGGAGTACCGCTCCATGCTCGTCGACAACGCCGCCTTCCAGCTGGTACGCAACCCGACCCAGTTCAACGGCGTGGTCCTGCTCGAGAACATGCAGGGGGACATCCTGACCGACCAGGCGGGCGGGGTGCTGGGGTCGCTGGGGCTGATGCCGTCGGCCTGCATCGGGTCCGAGAAGGGGTACGTGGAGCCCGCCCACGGTTCCGCCCCCGACATCGCCGGGCAGAGCAAGGCCAACCCCTATTCCATGATCGGCAGCGTGGCCTTCCTCTACGAGAAGTGCTTCGGCCTGCACGCGGAATCGGAGGCGATCTGGAACGCCCTCTTCACGGTATTCGAAGAGGGCTACCGCACCGTGGAACTGGCCCCCCCGGGGTACGACGCGGCCAGGATCCTGACCACCAGCCAGTTCGGCGACCGGGTGGCGGAGAGCGTTTAAACCTCCCGCCGGGAGGGGAGCCGGACAGCGGCCCAGCCGAACAGGGCCAGGTTCAGGAGAAATCCGGGGAATCCGCGCGCGAACGCCAGCACCTGGGCTACCTGGTCCGGACGACCCCATCGGTCGATGGCGTAAGCGGCCGGGTAACCCGAAACCTGGAAGATCACGGGGAGGAGGACCCAGAGCAGGAGCATCCTCCGGCTCACGCGCCGCTCCATGAGCAGGTAGAGCATGGGGGGGATCACGATCAGCGACATGTGCAGGTGGGCGTGCCAGGCGACGAGGCCCGTGGCCGCCGAGAGCCCGATCAGGGCGGTCGCGGCCGCGCGGGGGTCGCCGACCGGACGCTTCCCGAGGATATACAGGGCCAGGACCGTGGTCAGGACGCTTCCGGCGATGGCCACAACCCATCCGGCGCCCGGGATGGCAGAGCAAGCGGCCAGGGCGCCCGCCATGCGCCAGTTCGTCATGGCGGAAGGGTTGCTCGACACGCCGCCCCGGGCCGCCAGTTCCAGGATGCGCACCAGGCTGAGCATCCCTTCCGCGCCGGCGAGGGCCGACGAGACCGCCAGGACCGCGGCGGCGGATACACCGAACCCCCCCAGAACCCTCCAGGCCTTCCGGATCGCGAGCAGGGGGAGGATCAGGACGAGGAGCTGGGGTTTCAGCAGCCATCCTCCCATCCAGAAACCGGCCCGCCAGGACCTGCCCGAGACGATGGCCCGCAGGAATTCCCCCGCGCAGACGGCCAGCCAGACATTCACCTGTCCCTCCCGAAAATTCACGAATGCCGGCAGCGACAGCAGCATCCACAGCAGCAGGCGGGGGGAGGGGGGGGCCCCGGTCATCTTCTCCGCAAAAAAGCGGAGGTAGAGAACGAATGCGGCCAGGTTGACAAGGGTCCAGACCAGGAAGCCGGCGGATGGTCCGAGCAGGGACAGGTAACGGAAGGGGAGGAGAAACACGGGGGGGTACAGGATCCCCAGGACCCCGGATCCCGGGACGTGTATCCCCGGGTGGGCGCGGCCCTGGTAGAGTTCCAGCAGGTCGGGGGAATAGGCGGCCGCCATGCCGTGCTCGTCGATGATCCTGCCCGCGCTCCAGTAAGCGCAGTAATCCATGCCGAAATTGCCGCACATCCGGGGAGAGCCGAGAACCAGGACGATTTTTGCGGCGTAATAAAGAGCCAGGGCGGCCAGAACAAGGGATTCCAGCCTTCTTTGCGGCATCGTCGTCATGACGCCGCATCCACTCCATCGACCGCCCGACCCAGATGGTCGATCCACCGGTCGATGACGGCGGCGTCGACCTTCGGGTCGAACTTGCGCGCGAAGAGGCAGGAGGACGACTCGAGAATTCCGAGGTCCTCCCGGCGCCAGACGCGCGGCGACATCCGGTTTTCCATCCGGCTCCAGTCGATCAGGCGCAGGCACCTCCGGCTCCTCGAAGGGCCCTCGTCAACGACGTCCGAATAGAGGGTGGACCGGAATTCCGAATTCATGACCAGGGTCTGGACGAGGGCCTCGTCGGGGCAGAAGACGTGGCGCGAGAAGACCCGTTCGCACCAGGCCCGCCGCGCGACGACGTGGCGCGCGAGGTCATCGGTGATGCTGAACCAGGAATCGCCGAAATAGTAGGGGTAGGGGAGGGCTTTCCGGCCCGCCTGCAGCAGGTATTGCAGTCGGCGGGTGCAGCGGTTGAGGAAAAAGAGAGCCCGCAGGGGCCGGTGGCGCGCGCGGGCGTGCCGGATCCAGGGGTTATGGGCGTAAAACCGGGTCCAGTAGCTCTGGTTGACGGCGCCCGGCCCGCCCCAGAGCGAAACGAAATTGACCGGGACCCGCCGGCCCGCGACCTCCTTCAGGGCTCCGCGGAAGAATTCATGGATCGCGTCCTGGGTCGCAAGCGGCAGGTCCTGTCCCGAAACAAGGTGGTAATAGTCGTAGCTCCGGCGACGCGTCGCCGCCTCGAGCAGTTCGAAGGTGGCGATGCAGATCGAGTAGGAGGCGTAGACGATGGGGACGCGCCTGACGAACTCCACCCGCGAGCGGCGGCAGGCGCCCTTTATCTGTTCAAAGGGAACGTTCCGGCTGTTGGCGTCGATGTGGAGGTAGAGGTCGTTGCGGGCGTCGTCGTAGAGCGCGAGCGCCTTTTCCAGCAGGTCCCAGCTCCCGTGCGCCTGGATCAGGTACGCGTGCATGCCTTTCCCCCCAAATCCGGTCCCAACAGCCGACGTACCGCGCCCAGGGCGGCGGCGACGGTGTCGTCCATGTCGTAGTAGCGGTACTCGGCCAGCCTCCCGCCGAAGAGCACCCTCCCCTCGAGTTCGGCCCCCCTCGCGCGGTAGCGCCCGAGGCGTGCCAGGTTGTCCGGGGTCCGCACCGGGTAGCAGGGTTCGCACCCCGGCGCCCGGTCGGCCGGAAATTCCCGGGTGATCAGGGTCCGCGGGCGCGAGCGATCCGGGCCGAAATGCTTGTGTTCCACGATCCGGGTCCAGGGCACCTCCCGTTCGGTGTAGTTGACGACGGCGTTCCCCTGGAAATCGCCGACCGGAAGCTCCTCGCGCTCGAAGCGCAGCGAGCGGTACTCGAGCGGCCCGCACTCGTGGGCGAAGAAGGCGTCGAGCGCGCCGGTGTAGATCACGAGCGGGTGGCGCGCCATCCAATACTCGCGGTCGGGGAGAAAGTCGGTCTCCAGCTCCACGGCGACCCCCTCGAGCAGCCGTTCGAACAGGCGGCCGTACCCCTCGGCCGGGACCCCCTGGAAGCGGTCGGTGTAATAGTTGTCGTCGAAAGTGAGCCGCACCGGCAGGCGGCGGATGATGTCGGAGGGGAGCTCGCGGGGGTGGCGGTTCCACTGCTTCCAGGTGTAGCCGAGAACGAAGGTTTCGTACAGCTCCTCGCCGATATGGGCGAGGCACCACCCCTCGACGCTGCTTTCGTCCGTCCCGGGACGGCGCCGGAGCCTGAGGGCCTCCTCGGCCTCGGCCGGGGTGGAGACGCCGAAGAGCTGGTGCAGGGTGAGCAGGTTGATGGGGAAGGAAAAGACGCGGTCGCCGAAGCGCACCCGGGGCCGGTTCACGAAGCCGTTGAAGGCGCCGAACCGGTTGACGTAGCGCCAGAGCGCGGGCGCGTCGGTGTGAAAGACATGGGGGCCGTAGACGTGCTCGTGGCAGCCGATGCCGGGGTGGGGGCGCGTGTGGCAATTCCCCCCGATGTGCGCACGTCTTTCCACCACCCGGCAGCGGATGCCGGCATCGGTCAGTTCGCGCGCGCAGACCGCCCCGAACAATCCCGCCCCCACGATGAGCACCGGCCCGACCATGATTCCTCCGGGAACTACTCTACCACGGGGATTTCCCACAGGGGCTGGTGTGCGTTCTCGCTCGTGAGATAAAGGGTCCTGCCGTCCGGACCGTAGCAGATCGCCTCCCCCTGGGGCCGAACCGGCGCCTTGATGACGCGGGGCGCGCGGGAGAAGGCCCGGGCCCACGGTTCGCCCTCCGCGCGGGTGAACTCATGGGCGTCGCCGTAGGTCAGCACGACGGCGCGCCTCCCGTCCGGGGAGATGTCCATGGCGTTGGGGTAGGGAAGGCGGATCTCCGCGACAAACCGGGCGACATGGGGGCCGGCCGATCCCGGCGGCGGAACCGGCAGGGAGTACACCCGGCAGGCGACCAGCTCCTTGCTGAGCAGGTAGATGGCCGATTCCGTCGCGTCGACGGCCACGGCCTCGCAGTCGCGCGGGCCGTCCTCGTAGCGGAACCGGATCTCGAGGTCGGGCTCGACCTCGAGGATCGGGGCCTCCTCCCCCTCGCCGGGGACGCGGATCACAGGCTCCCGGAGGAGATGGAGGACGCCGGTTTCGCGCCGCCTCGAGTTGTCCCCCACGTCGGCGACCAGGATCCACCCCTCGCCGGCGGCGCGGTACGAGGCGATGTCTTCCCAGTCGAAGGCCGTCACCCCCTCGAGGCGCACCACGCCGAGCGTCCTCCCCCGGCGGTCGATCAGGAAGACGCGGGCGGAGTCCCCCGAATCGTTGTGGGTCCAGAACGCGTCCCGGTAGCGGACGGAGGCGGTCAGCCCGCTCG
Source organism: Acidobacteriota bacterium (assembly GCA_016934555.1). GTDB lineage: Bacteria > Acidobacteriota > UBA6911 > UBA6911 > UBA6911 > UBA6911. The sequence goes on from JAFGSS010000175.1 coordinate 8,165, forward strand.
ATTCGTCGATGCGCGGGTCCAGGATCCGGGCCAGTTCCCGCGCCGGGCCGTACTGCGGAGCCGGGCCGGGTTCGGGCAGCGCCGGGCCGGCCGCGGTCCGGCAGGCGGGGGAGAGGAACGAGGCCGCCAGGATGAGGGTCAGAAGCCGTCTGGATCGCACGCTTGCCTCCAAGGGGGCGTCCCCGTTTTCAAGGGATGAGTCTGAGGTCGATGAGGCCGTTCAGCATGAACTGCACGGCGATGGCGGTCAGGACCAGGCCCATCAGGCGCATGAGGATGCGGATTCCCGTCTCCCCCAGGAAGCGGCGCACCCGGTTGGCCCCGGCGAGGATCAGGTAGGCCGAGAAGGCCGTGACCGCGATGGCGGCGTACACGATGGCCGCCTGCCACCAGTGGGACGACTGCCCGATCAGCACCATGACCGTAGTGATGGCCCCGGGGCCGCCCAGCATCGGGATGCCCAGGGGGGTGACCCCCACCTCGTCCTTGGCCGCCCCTTCCAGCCGCTCCTCGGTTACCTCCTGCGTGCCCGAGCGCCGGGCCTGGAGCATGTCGACGGCGACCAGGAAGAGGATGAGGCCGCCGGCGATCTTGAAGGCGGGGAGCGTGATCCCGAAGAGCCTGAAAATGAGGGTCCCGGCCAGTGAAAAGAGGCCGAGGACGAGAAAGCAGGTCCAGGCCGCCTGGCGCGCCATCCGGCGCCGCTTCTCCTCGCTGTCGTCGGCCGTCATCACGAGGAATGCCGGGATCGTCGCCAGCGGGTCCACGATGATGAAAATCGAGCTGAGGCACACGAACGAAAACTGCAGAATGGTCTTCAGTTCCGCATCCATTGCCCGCGCCCGTCCTCTAAGGGGAACCGGTGGAAATCCCGCCCCATCATACTATAGGTAGGCGGCGGCGCGGAAGGCCGAGCGCACGGCCGTGGCGATGGTGCCCGTTCCGGCCGCGTCCCCGACGATGAAGACCTCCGTTTCGGGCGCCGACCGGCGCAGCCCCTCGGCCGCCTCCCGCCGGGGGGCCACCCCGAGCGCCAGCAGCACCGTGTCGGCCGGAAACTCCCGGATCTGCGAAGTGATCGTGTCGCGGCAGAGGACGGAGGAGTCGGTGACCTCCTCGAGCCGGCAGTTGTGGTGGACCGGGATCGCGTACTTTGCGACGAGCGCGATCAGCTCCATCGCCGCCCCCCCGGCCGAGGCGGAGAGGCCGGACAGGTCGGGCGCCATCTCCACCAGCGCCACCTCCTTCCCCCGCATCCCGAGCCCGAGGGCGCATTCGATGCCGACCGATCCGGCGCCCACGATGACGGTCCGCTCCCCCACGGCCGCCGCGCCGCTGTCGGCCTCGGGCGCCCAGTGCACGTGGGGCTTGTCGATGCCGGGCAGGGGCGGGACGACGGGCGTCGACCCGACGGCGATGACGAGGGCGTCGTACCCTTCGGCGTCCAGCATCTCCCGGGTCGCTTCGGTGTTGAGAAGAATGCGCGCGGGCGCACGTTCCGCCCGGTGCACGAGGTAGTCGAGGTACTCGCGCACGTCCTGCTTGAAGGGGAGGACGGAACCCTCGACGACGTGCCCCCCCAGCCGGTCGCGCCGCTCGTAGAGGGTGACGTCGTGGCCGCGCGCGCAGAGGGTTTCGAGCGCCTCCAGTCCGGCGGGGCCGCCGCCGACGACGGCCACGCGCTTTTGGACCTCCGCCTTTTTCACCTTCCCTTCCGGGAACTCGGTCTCGTTGCCGAGGAACGGGTTGACGGCGCAGTTGATGACGGCGGGGACCAGCAGGCGGAGCCCGCAGTACTGGCAGCGGAGGCAGGGGCGGCGCTCCTGTTCGCGCCCGAGGGCGTACTTGCGCGGCATGGCGGGGTCGGCCAGGAGGGGGCGGCACATGGCGACGAAATCGGCCTTGCCCGAGGCGAGGATCTCCTCGGCGCTGCCGATGTCCATGATGGCGCCGACGGTCGCGACGCGGAGATCGGGAAACGCTTTTTTTATGTCGGCGGCGTAATGGACGTTCAGCATCCGGTCCATGAGGTAGTTGGGCCACCAGTTGCGCATGTACTCCAGCTCGCCGTGCAGCCCGGCCGAGACGTGGAGGATGTCGACCCGGTCCCGGATCCGTTCGATGAACCGGAGGGTCTCCTCGAAGTGCATCCCGTCCGGGTGGATCTCGTCGGCCGAGATCCGGTACTCGATCACGAAGTCCTCGCCGCACAGGGCGCGCACCCGGTCGAGTACCTCCTGGGCGAAGCGCGCCCGCTGCTCGAGCGGCCCGCCCCAGTCGTCGGTGCGCCGGTTGTAGAGCGGGCTCGCGAACTGGGCGATCAGGTTGCCGTGGCCGCCGTGGATCATGCACATCCTGAAGCCCGCGCGCCGGCAGCGCTCCGCCGCCCGGGCGTATTTTTCGACCGTTTCCGCGATCTTCGCCGGGCTCATCTCGACGGTAGGCACCGGCGCCCGCCCCGAGCGGCGCGCGCGCCAGAGCTCGCTCGCGGGGACCAGGGAGGAGGGGCTCCAGGCGGGCCGGCCGGTCTTGTCGGGGTCGGAGTCCTTTCCGTTGTGGTTGATCTCGAGCGAGGCGAGGGCCCCGTAGCCGTGGCACATCTCGACGAAGCGGGTGAGGGGGAGGATGCACGCGTCACCGCCGAGGTCGAGCTGCCGTTCCTCGTCGCACGCCTCCCGGATGTCGACCACCGAATTCCCCACGTGGATCACCGCCACCCCCCCCTGGGCGATGACGCGGAAGAAATCGACGAATTCGGGGGTGACGCGCCCCTGGCGGTCGGCCAGGTTGGGGGAGGGGGGGGCCATTTCCAGGCGGTTCTTGAAGTCCACCCCCCGGATCCTGAGCGGTTCAAATACATGCGTGTAGCGAGATCCCATGTCGGTGTGTCCTTTCCCCGTCATGAGGCAACGACCGCCCCGCCGCTGTCAAGCAAAATGGCGGCGGGCGCCGAGCGCGACCGCCGCCTCCAGCAATACGGAGACCGAAACCAGCGCGGAGATGGCGGCGACCACGGGCCAGAAGGAGTCCGGGTGGGTCCACTGCAGGGAGGCGCCGACCAGCGGCCCCAAAACCTGCCCCAGCCCGATGAGGGCCTCGTGGTAGCCGCCGTGCCGGGTGCTGCCGCCGCTCGACGCCATTCCGAAGTAGAGGCTCGAGGCGTAGATGGTCCCGATGGAGAAGCCGAGCACGGCCTGGGCCGCCGTCATCGCGGCGAGCGCCGATCCGGGCCCGATCCCCGTCAGGATCCCCGCTCCGATGGTGCCGACGAAGCCGAGGAGCATGGCCACGCTCGCCGCGAGCAGCAGCAGCGGCCGCCGGTGCCAGAAGGTCGTGGAGCCGGTAACGGCGAAGGCGGCGGCCCGGGCGACGAGCCAGACGCTCCCCGCCAGGGTGGCCGCCGTCGGGGTGAGGCTCGAGAGGGCGTGGAGCGAGGGGAGGGCGGGGGCGAGGGTGTAGACGATGACGTAGGTGGAGGGGAGGGCGATCCGCGACAGCCACAGCGCCAGGCGGAGGCGCGCGCCGTCGGAGGGGGCCTCCGCTTTCCGCGTCGCCGATTCCGGGGGGGCGGCCGGCAGGGGGGCCGCGGGGGGGCGGAAGCGGAGGAGGATGAGGCCGGCGGCAAGGTGCCCGGCGGCGATGATACCGAAGTAGGCCCAGGCCGGGGCATGCTGGATCACGGCGCCGCTCGAGGCGAAGGCGACGGCCCCCGTCGTGGACCAGAGGATATTGTACCCCGCGAGCCGGTGCGACAGGCGGTCGGGGGTGCCGGCGGCGGACACCAGGCTCTGCAGCATCGGCCAGGAGGCGGCCACCAGGCCCGTTTCCAGCACCGCCAGCACGGCCGTCGTCACGGCGCGGCCGCCCGAGGCGGCGACGCCCACCGCGACGGCGCACGCCGTCATGAGGGCGTACAGGCCGAGCAGGGACCGCCGCCGCCCCCAGCGCAGCGATATCCCGCGGGCCGCCAGGGCTCCCAGGGTGTAGAACGCTCCCTGGCAGGCGGCGACGGTGAAATTCTCCCGGGCGTCCCAGCCGAAGCGGTGGTGGGTGTAGAAGGAGAGGCCCGAAACGAGCAGGACGGCCGCGACGGCGTTGGCCGTTTCCGCTGCATAGAGCGGCCGCAGGCCCCGGCCGGGGGGGGAGGGTGTCGCGGCGTCTTGGTTCACGGGGGTCATCAATGTGTCACCGGGCCAAATCTGGAATAGTAGCAGGCGCCGGCCGGCGATGCCATTTCCGCTTGGCGCCGGGGGAAAATCGGATACAATCCCGCCCATGCCGACAAAAGAACAGGTGCACCCTTTCCGTGTCTATATGGAAGACGTCGATGCCCAGGGGATCGTTTATTACGCCAACTACCTGCGCTTTTTCGAACGGGGCCGGAGCGAACTGCTGGAAGGCCTCGGCGTCCCGATGGAGCGGGCCGCCGACCCCGACTGCCGGCTCGTGATCTACGAGATCCGGGTCAAATACCGCCGCCCCGCCCTGCTCGGGGACATGATCGAGGTGGCCACCTCGGTCGAGCGCATGAGCGAGTACCGGCTCACTTTCCGGCAGCAGGTCCGGCGCCGGGGGGAGACCGGGCCCCTGGTCAAGGGGGAGGTGGACATCGTCGCCATCGGCCCCGACGGCGCGGTGAAGGAGCTTCCCCCCTTCTTCGACGCGATCTAGTCGAGGAGGGCCAGCAGAAAACCGCGCCACTTCGACGCGGAGGCGAACGCGAGCGGCTCGTACCGGGCGGAGTCGTAGATCCGCTCCGGCAGGTAGATCCCCAGCCCGGCCGCCCGCTCGTATTCCGCGCCCGCGCGCGGGTCCCCCGCGGCCCGCTCGGGGAAGTGCCGGCTGCGGGAGAGGAGGAGTTCCTGCTCCAGGTGGTCCTGAAGCTCGAGGCCCGCGTCGCGGGCGGGGTGACCTTCCGGCAGGGCCTCGCCGACCCGGGCGACGAACTCGTAAAGGTCGCGGCAGCCCTTGGAGTCATAGGCGTAGGTCCGCCCGACGGCCTCCCGGGCCGCTTTCATGGCTTCCGGGTCCCCGGTCACGGCCGTCACCCACCGGTCGATCCGCTCGATGAAGGCGGGGATCCCTTCCGTCTTCACCGCCGACGTGACGCGGTTCTCGGCGTAGTAGACGAAGGCGCCCGCCAGTTCCGCGGCATCCATGGCGGGGTCCGCCGCCAGGTCCCCGATCGCCAGTTCGTACAGGTAGCCGAGCCGGGGGCTTTTCCCCGCCGTCCCCACGATGATGTCCGCCCCGTCGCGCCATTCGTGGACAGCCTCGGCCGTCTGCACGAAGTCGGCGTCCACGACCAGGAGATCGATCCTTTTCCCCGTCGCGGCGCGGATGCGGGCGAGGGCCCGGGCGAAATCGGGGACGCTCATGGTGTGTCCGCTCAGGTCGTCGCGTCCGAGCCCCCCGAGCCCTTCGCCCCTCCCGAAGTAGAGCAGGGCGATCTTCGCGGCCGGGTAGTGGGCGATGCTGCGGCGCGCGAAGGTGTAGAGTGCGTTCTCCCCGGCCATGTCCTGGATGGGGGAGGAGTCGGGCGCGGGGGGGGCGCCGGCCTGCCCGCCCGGGTCCTGCTGCAGGAGGACGGTCGTCAGCGTCCGGGGAAACTGGAGCTCCCCGCCCGCCCCCTTTTCCAGGATGCCGTGGCGGACGACGACGGCCGCCCGGTCGCCGGGAGCCCCCTTTTCGAGGGCCTGGATCAATGCGCGCGCCGACCCGTCCAGCCCGCGGTCGTTGAGGGCGTTGACATAGACCAGGACGAGCCATTCCCGGGCTTCTTCCGACGCGGCCCCGGGCGGGGGTGCCAGCGCGAGCAGGAGGAGGAGCGTTCCGAGCAGGCCCGCCTTCATAAGGCCCCCCCGGGGTCGGCCGGGGCGGAGGTGCGCTCCCCGAGGACGGGGATCCCGCGTTGGCGCAGATACTCCTTCACCTCGCAGATGCGGAAGGTCCTGTAGTGGAACACGGAGGCCGCCAGCAGGATGCGGGCCCCCCCCCGCGTCACCCCCTCGTGGAAGTGTTCGAGCGTCCCGGCCCCGCCCGAGGCGACCACGGGAACGGTCACGGCGTCGGCGATCGCGCGGGTGAATTCCAGGTCGTAGCCGGCCAGGGTGCCGTCGCCGTCCATGCTGGTCGGGAGGAGGATGCCGGCCCCCAGGCGTTCGCACTCGCGCGCCCAGGCGACGGCGTCCTTCCCGGTGGGCTTCGTCCCCCCGGATACCACCAGTTCGAACCCGGACGGCATCGCGGCGTTGCGGCGCGCATCCACGGCCACGGTGACGCGGGCGGAGCCGAAGGTGCGCGCGGCCGCTTCGACCAGGGAGGGGTCCCGGACCGCGGCGCTGTTCATCGACACCTTGGAGGCGCCGGCGTCGAGCGTCATCCGGACGTCCTCGGGCGAGCCGATGCCGCCGCCGACCGTGAGCGGGATCGAGATGACGGACGCCACGCTCCTCACCCACTCCAGGCGGGTCTTGCGGTTCTCCAGCGTGGCCGCGATATCGAGCATGGCCAGTTCGTCCGCCCCCTCCACCTGGTAATAGCGCGCGTTCTCCACCGGGTCGCCCGCTTCCTTGAGTCCTACGAAATGGACCCCCTTGACCACCCGCCCGTCCTTCATGTCGAGGCACGGCATTATCCTGACCGGTTCCATCCTTCCTCCCTTTCCGCGGCGCATCCGCCCGTAAATGTTTTCCCCATTATGGCCCTGCACCGCGGTCCCCGCAAGCGTCCAGGCCGGCAGCCGGCCGGATGAGGAAGGGGGGGAAAATAAGCCATGATTCCGCCAGGGAAACATATTATGATTTCCCGTCTGATAGGTTCACTGGAGAGATACCAAAGCCGGGGAAGGATCATGGCCCATACCACCACCGTCGGATCGAGGATCCGTTCCATACGAGAGTCGAAGAACATCACCGCCGAACAGGCGGCCGAACGCGCGGGGTTGACGCCCGGGCAGCTGGAGCGCATCGAGGGGGACCTCAACCTCCCTTCGCTGGCCCCGCTCGTCAGGATCGCCCGCGCGCTGGGGGTCCGGCTGGGGACCTTCCTCGACGACAGCGACAGCCTGGGGCCCGTCCTCTGCCGCAGGGAGGACCGTTCCGAGAGCATCAGCTTCTCCTCCGAGACCGCCTGCTCGCACAACAACCTGACGTTCTTCTCCCTGGCGCAGTCCAAGGCGGGCCGGCACATGGAGCCGTTCGTCATCGACATCGAGTCCGAGTCCGACTGCGGGTACCCCCTGTCCACCCACGAGGGGGAGGAGTTCCTCTACGTCCTGGATGGGGCGATCGAGGTCTATTACGGGAAGGACAGGTACGTCGTGCGCGCCGGCGAGAGCATATACTACGACTCCATCGTGGAGCATAACGTGCACGCCGCCGGCGATTCCCGGGCCAGGATTTTGGCCGTCGTCTACACTCCATTCTAGGCAAGAAGGACTTATGCAACTCTTCGACCGAACCCTGGGGGAATGGCTCGAGTACTGGGCCGAAACGACCCCCGACCGGGAGTACATCGTCTATTCCGACCGCGACCTGCGCTTCACCTGGAAACAGTTCAACCGGCGGGTGGACGAGGCGGCCCTCGGCCTGCTCGCCATCGGGGTGCGGAAAGGGGACCACGTCGGTATCTGGGCGCAGAACGTGCCCGAATGGCTGACGTACATGTACGCCGCGGCCAAGATCGGGGCGGTCTACGTGACGGTCAACACCAACCACAAGCAGCACGAGCTCGAGTACCAGGTGAAGCATTCGGACATGCACACCCTGCTCATCACCGAGGGGACCTGGGAGTCCAACTACGTGGACATGGTCTACGAGATGCTGCCCGAGCTGAAGGAGTGCATGCGGGGCCGGCTGCGGAGCGAACGGTTCCCCGTGATGAAAAACGTGGTCTTCATCGGGCAGGAGAAGTACCGCGGGATGTACAACAGCGCCGAGCTGCAGCTGCTGGGGGCCAACATGGACCCGCGGGCGCTCGAGGAGGTCAAGCGGACGGTGCGCCCCGATGACGTCATGATGATGCAGTACACCTCCGGTACCACCGGGTTCCCCAAGGGGGTGATGCTGTCGCACTACAACCTGGCCAACAACGGGTACATGACGGGCGAACACATGAAGTTCACGGCCGAGGACAAGCTCTGCATCTGCGTCCCGCTCTTTCACTGCTTCGGCGTGACCCTGGCCACCACCAACTGCCTGACCCACGGCTGCACCCAGGTGATGGTGGAGCGGTTCGACCCGCTGGTGGTCCTGGCCTCCATCCACAAGGAGCGCTGCACCGCGCTCTACGGCGTCCCCACCATGTTCATCGAGGAGCTCAACCACCCGATGTTCCCGATGTTCGACATGTCCAGCCTCCGGACCGGCATCATGGCCGGGGCCCTCTGCCCGGTGGAGCTGATGCGCCGGGTGAGCGACAAGATGTTCATGCGGATCACCAGCGTGTACGGCCTGACCGAGTCGTCGCCGGGGATGACGCAGACCCGCATCGACGACCCCTTCGAATGGCGCTGCCAGACGGTGGGGCGCCCCTACGAGCACACCGAGGTGGCCGTCCTCGACCCCAAGACCCGGAAGGAGTGTGCGGACGGGGAGCAGGGGGAGATCTGCTGCCGCGGCTACCTGGTCATGAAGGGGTACTACAAGAACCCCGAGGCCACCGCCGAGGCGGTCGACGAGAACGGCTTCCTCCACTCGGGCGACCTGGGGTACCGGGACCCGGACGGCAACTACCGGATCACCGGCCGGATCAAGGACATGATCATCCGCGGGGGGGAGAACATCTACCCCCGGGAGGTCGAGGAATACCTTTACCACCTGGAGGGGATCAAGGACGTGCAGGTGGTGGGGGTGGCCTCGGAGAAATACGGGGAGGAGGTGGGCGCCTTCATCATCCTCAAGGAGGGGGCGACGCTGGACGAGGTCGCGGTCCAGGAATTCTGCCGCGGCCGGATCGCCCGGCAGAAGATCCCCCGGTACATCTTCTTCGTCGACCGCTTCCCGCTCACGGGCAGCGGCAAGATCCAGAAGTTCAGGCTCCGGGAGCGGAGCCTCGAACTCCTCCGGGAGCGCGGCGTCACCCCCCGCTGAGC
>JAFGSS010000176.1 GCA_016934555.1 Acidobacteriota bacterium
CCCCAATCATGGACATCCACTGATTTTCACAAAGAGTGGATGTCCATGATTTGTCTCCAGGATGTCCACCATTCTTCGTGGACTTTTTGCCCGATGACGGCCCGGCGGGCGCCGAGGGCGAGGCGATCGATGGCCGGGTCGGCAAGGATCGGGTCGCAGAACAAGGTGGCCCATTCGGTGACGTGCCGGTTACGGGTGAGGCTGTTGGAGCCGCGCCGGTAAGGCTTGCCGACGACTTGATGGAAGTCGTCGGCCGGCTCGGTCGGGGCGCTCCAGGGCGGAGGCGATCCTTAACCTGAATTTCACACAACCGCAAAGGATCCCTAACAAAGAAAAGGTATTCATTCAATCGTGATGGAAGGAATGAAAGGACAGGGTCTGATCTGATGTCACCCGGGTGGATATTCATCGCGATCCTTACGCTATCGGCCGCGGGCTATTGGGTGGGGCTCCGGCGCTCCCGCTCCGTCGCCGGCGGGGCGGGGAGAGCCATGAAGCTGCATTCGCGGCCGGCCTATTACGGCGCGCTCGCGGCGCTCGCGTGCGGGATTCCGGCGCTGCTGCTCTTCTCGCTGTGGCAGATGTCCGAGGAGGCCTTCATCACGCGCCTGGTCGTCTCCGGGCTTCCCGAGTCGGTCCGCGCGCTCCCGGAGAGCCGGCTCGACCTGGCCGTCAACGACATCAAGAACCTCGCCTCGGGCAATATCGTGTCCGGGGACGTTGACGCCGACATGCGCGCGGCGGCCGACCATTACCTGCACCTGCAGTCGATCAGCCGGGCGGCGCTCGCCGTCTGCTCGCTGGCCCTGGGCATCGGGGCCATCCTCCTGATACGCAGAATCATCACCCCCAGGCTGAGGGCGCGCAATGCCGTGGAACGGGTGATGAACGGCCTTCTCCTCGCCTGCTCCTCCGTTGCCGTCTTCACCACGGTGGGGATCGTGCTCTCGGTCCTGTTCGAAGCGATCCGCTTTTTCCGTGCCGTTTCCTGGACCCGGTTCCTGTTCGGGCTCGAGTGGAGCCCCCAGATGGCCATCCGCTCCGACCAGGTCGGATCCTCGGGCGCCTTCGGCGCGGTCCCTGTCTTCGCCGGCACCCTCATGATCGCGGCCATCGCCATGGCGGTGGCGATCCCCGTCGGGCTCCTGGCGGCCATCTACCTGTCCGAGTACGCCGCCCCGCGGATCCGGGCGACCATCAAGCCGTGCATGGAAATCCTGGCGGGGATCCCGACGGTGGTCTACGGTTTCTTCGCCGCCCTGACCGTCGCCCCCGCCATCCGCGGCGCGGGAGAGGCTCTGGGGCTGGACGTGTCGAGCGAAAGCGCGCTGGCCGCCGGCCTCGTGATGGGGATCATGATCATCCCCTTCGTCTCCTCCCTTTCGGACGACGTGATCCACGCCGTCCCGCGCTCGTTGAGGGACGGCGCCTGTGCCCTCGGCTCCACCCGCAGCGAGACGATCCGGAAGGTGGTGCTTCCCGCCGCCCTCCCGGGCATCGTCGGGAGCATCCTCCTGGCGGTCTCCCGGGCCATCGGTGAGACCATGATCGTGGTGATGGCGGCCGGCCTGGCGGCCAACCTGACGGCCAACCCGCTCAAGGCGGTGACGACGGTGACGGTCCAGATGGTCACCCTGCTGGTCGGGGACCAGGAATTCGACAGCCCCAAGACCCTGGCCGCCTTCGCCCTGGGCCTGGTCCTGTTCGTGGCCACCCTCTGCCTCAATGTCGCGGCGCTGGGAGTGGTCCGGAAATACAGGGAGCAGTATGAATAGCCTGCCGCGAAAAGGGAAAGAGATCGCCGGCGTCCGGGCCGACGTCCGGGTCCGGTTCCTGCAGCGCCGCGACGCGTTTGTAACCCGGTGGTGGAGGTCTCACGGCGATTTCGTGGCGCTCCTGGAGCGCATCTGCGGCCCTGCGGCCGGCCGGGGGACGGAGGGGAGCGCGCATTCGGGTGAAGAACGCGGCCGCGCTCGCGGCGGACGCGAAAACGGAGGAGCGGCATGAATAGCCGGAGCCCTCATAACCCCGGAAGGGGGATCGAGCACAGGGTGCGGCCTGCCCGATGCCGTGACCCCTTTGCGGTCCGGCTGCGGCGGTTTCGGAGTGGCGAGGATTCTGCGGTGCGGCCGGTACGTTGTCGTGCTGAATTGGCGGCCATCCCGGCAGGGTCATGCCGTGCTGCGATCGGCCGGCGGGCAGAGGCGGGCAGGATTTCGGCGGAAGAACGGGATCGCCCTGTCCGGGGTCCGAAAATTCAGGAGCGATATGAATAGCCTGACGGAAGGAAAACAGAGCGCGAGCGGTCGGGCCATCGAGAGGGTGCGGCGGGGGCTCGGGCGGCGGCACGCGGCCGAGCGGCGGTTCCGGTTGTACGGCCTGGCCGCCGTCTGCCTGAGCCTCCTCTTTCTTTCGGTCCTCTTCGTCTCCATCTTCCGCGGGGGCATCGGGGCCTTCCGGCAGACGTTCATCCGGCTCGAGGTTTTCTTCGACCCGGACGTCATCGACGCGGGGGATCCCGGTTCGGGCGATTACGGAGCGCTGGTCAAGCGCTCGCTGCGGGGGATGTTCCCCGACGTGACCGGGCGCGGAGAGCTGCGTGAGCTCTACGCCCTGGCCAGTACGGGCGCCGCCTTCCAGCTCCGGGATATGGCGCTTGCGTCCCCCGACCTCATCGGCCGGAAGGAGGCCGTCTGGGTTCCGGCCGACGACGATGTGGACATGCTGGTGAAGGGGGTCTACGACCGCCGGCTCCCCGAGAGCGGGCGGCGCACGAGCGACCGTCAGCTGGCGTGGATCGACCGGCTCGAGGCGGAGGGGAAGATCGCGAGACGCTTCAACTCCCTCTTTTTCCTCAACGGCGATTCGCGCGAACCGGAACTGGCCGGTATCCGCGGGGCCGTCATGGGTTCGGTCTACGCCCTCGGGCTCACGCTCCTGCTCTCCTTCCCGATCGGGATCGCGGCGGCCGTCTACCTCGAGGAGTTCGCCCCCGACAACCGCTGGACCCGGCTGATCGAAGTCAACATCAACAACCTCGCGGCCGTCCCCTCGATCGTCTTCGGGCTCCTGGGCCTGGCCGTGTTCATCAACTTCATGGGGCTGCCGCGCTCCGTCCCGCTGGTCGGCGGGCTGGTGCTGGCCCTGATGACGCTCCCCACCATCATCATCGCCGGGCGCGCCAGCCTGAAAGCCGTTCCCCCGTCCATCCGGGAAGCCGCGCTGGGCGTGGGCGCCTCCAGGATGCAGACGGTGCTCCACCACGTGCTGCCGCTGGCCATGCCCGGAATGCTCACCGGGGCCATCATCGGGATGGCCCAGGCGCTGGGGGAGACCGCACCGCTCCTGATGATCGGCATGGTCGCCTTCATCGTCGACGTACCCGGTGGATGGACCGATCCGTCCACCGTGCTGCCGGTCCAGATCTTCCTCTGGGCCGACAGCCCCGAACGCGCCTTCACCGAACGGACTTCGGCCGCGATCATGGTCCTCCTGGCATTCCTCATCCTGATGAATGCGGCGGCCGTGCTGCTCCGGAGGAGGTTCGAGAGGCGTTACTGAGTGTTCATTTTCAAGGAGAAGAATACATGTCTAAGAAAACCATAGTCGCACTGGCCGCCCTGCTTGCGGCCAACATCGTTCCGGGTTTCGGCCAGTCGGGGCGGGATCACATCAACATCGTCGGCTCCTCGACCGTCTACCCCTTCGCCACCGTGGTGGCGGAGCAGTACGGCAAGACCACGCGCTTCAAGACCCCCAAGATCGAGTCGACCGGGTCGGGGGGGGGCTTCAAGCTCTTCTGCGCCGGCGTGGGAGTGGAGCACCCGGACATTACCAATGCCTCGCGCGCCATCAAGTCGTCGGAAGGCGCGACCTGCGCGAAAAACGGGGTGAAGGACATCATCGAGGTGAAGATCGGCTACGACGGGATCGTGCTGGCCAACTCGAAGAAGTCGGGAGCGCTGCGCTTATCGGCGAAGGACATCTTCGCGGCCCTCGCCAAGCAGATTCCAGACGGCTCGGGCAAGATGATCCCCAATCCGAACCAGACCTGGAAGGACGTCAACCCTTCGCTGCCCGCCGTCAAGATCGAGGTGCTCGGGCCGCCGCCGACCTCGGGAACGCGCGACGCCTTCGTGGAGCTGGCCATGGAAACGGGCGCCCGGAAATTCCAGGCGCTGGCCGACCTCAGGGCCAAAGATGAAAAGGCATTTACCGCCATCGCCCACAATATCCGCGAGGACGGGGCCTATGTCGAGGCGGGGGAGAACGACAACCTGATCGTGCAGAAGCTCCAGGCCAATGCGAACGCCCTGGGGATCTTCGGCTTCAGTTTCCTCGACCAGAACAGCGACAAGCTCCAGGGATCGTATGTCGACGGCGTCCAGCCGACGTTCGAGGCGATCGCCGGGGGCAGCTACGGGCTGTCGCGCCCCCTCTTCTTCTACGTGAAGAAGGCGCATGTCGCCGTGATCCCGGGGATGAAGGAGTACCTGGCGGAGTTCACGAGCGAAAAGGCCTGGGGTGCCGACGGGTACCTGTCCGACAAGGGGCTGATCCCGATGCCGGAAGCCGAGAGGAAGGCCGTGGCCAAGGCGGTGAAAGAGCTGACGCCCATGAAGTTCAAGTGATACGCAGTGGGGAAAACCATGCTGCAGAATGAAAGCGGCGCGGTTCCGGTCCTGGCGGCCGGGGCCCGCCGCAGGGATCGGGAAGATCGCAGGACGGTCGGGTCCCCCCTGGTCGCGGACCCGCGCATGACGTGCCGGAACGTCGACGTCTACTATGGGGAGAAGCACGCCGTCCGCGGGGTTTCGCTCGACATCGCCAAGAACGAGGTCCTCGCCCTGATCGGGCCCTCGGGGTGCGGGAAATCGACCTTCATCCGCTGCCTGAACCGGATGAACGACCCGATCGAGGGGTGCCGGGTGACGGGCGATATCCGGCTCGATGGCGCGGACATCTACGACAGCGGCGTCGATGTGGTGCCGCTGCGGGCCCAGGTGGGGATGGTGTTTCAGAAGCCGAACCCCTTTCCGAAGTCGATCTGGCACAACGTGGCCTACGGGCCGAAGATCCACGGCCTGGCCGCGGACCGGTACGAACTGGACGGGATCGTGGAGAACTCCCTCCGGCGAGCGGGGCTCTGGGAAGAGGTGAAGGACCGGCTGGACCAGCCGGGGACCGCGCTGTCGGGAGGGCAGCAGCAGCGCCTGTGCATCGCGCGCGCCCTGGCCGTGGAGCCGGAGATCATCCTGATGGACGAGCCCTGCTCGGCCCTCGACCCGATCGCCACGGCCCATATCGAGAACCTGATCGACGAGCTCCGGGCCAATTACTCCATCGTCATCGTGACTCATTCGATGCAGCAGGCCTCGCGCGTGTCCCAGCGCACGGCCTACTTCCACCTCGGGGACCTGATCGAGGTGGGGCGGACCGAGATCGTCTTCACCAACCCGCTCCACCCGCTGACGGAGGACTACATCACCGGCCGCTTCGGCTAGCCTTCCAGGCCGGCGGTTACAATCCTGGACATCCACTTATTGACTCATAGGATCGCAATGATGGACATCCACCCATTTCTCCAATAGTGGACATCCACATTTTCACCCAATCAGTGGATGTCCAGGATTTGTCCAGGATTTGTTCCTTGGGTTTGGAAGGGACACCAAATGGTGGATGTCCCGCAATTTAACACCGATTGGTGGATGTCCACGATTGAAGAGTCTGGAAATGGTGGATGTCCAGAATTTGAGTTGGACCGGGGATAGGGCGGGCTGGCAATGCTCGGGGAGAGGATCATGCAGAAGGAACATACCGTAAAAACCTATGAGGCGGAGATCCGGGAGCTCAACGCGGCGGTCCTGGAAATGGCCCGCCGCACGATGGGGCAGCTCGAAATGGCCGTGCGCGTCATCGAGTCGAGGGACGCGGGCCTGGCGGCGAGACTGGTCTCGGGAGACCAGGGGGTCGATGCGCTCGAAATGGAAGTGGATGCCCTTACCGTCAGGCTCCTGGCCACGCGTCAGCCCATGGCCACCGATCTGCGCATGACGGTATCTGTGCTGAGAATCGCCGCCGAACTGGAGCGGATCGCCGATTACGCCGCGGGGATGGGGAAGCTGGTGCATTGCCTCGACGGCGAGACACCGGTCGAGCTGATCCGTTTGCTTCGCGAGATGCTTGATATCGCCATCGGCATGCTTTCGGACCTGGTTGTCGCCTACCAGGAACTCGATCCCGGGCTCGCCGTCGCCGTCTGGCGCCGCGACGAGGGGATCGACCGGCTCTATGGCGACTTTCTCAACCAGTTGCAGCTTTTCATGAGCCGGTCCCCCGACCGGGTCCCGAGTGGCACCGGCCTCCTGCTGATGGGGCGCCACTCGGAACGGATCGGGGATCACCTGACCAATATCGCTGAAAACATCTACTTCATCGCCACCGGCGAGAACCTTCTGCGCCCGGCTAACGAACCTTGATCCTCCAGGCGGCGATGAGGCCGACGATGCAGATGGGGATCATCCAGTAGCCCGCGGTTGCCCACCCCTGGGCTTCCTGGATCCGGCTGAAGAGGCTGGGGCCGATGTACATCCCTATATTTTGGCCCAGGGCGGCCACCGACATTCCGATCCCGATGAAGGCGGGCTTCGTGGCCACCTCGGGCACCGATGCGAGCAGGATCGGGGCGATCGGCCCCCCCACGATCCCGAACAGAAGCATGTAGACGGGGATCATCCAGCCGGTGACGGTGAACGGCATCATGAAGGTCAGGGTCATCAGGATGAAGCAGGCCACGACGATGCCCTTGCGCTTCCCCATCCGGTCGGAGAGATGGCCCCCCGCCGGTCCGGAGAAGATGGAGGCCAGCATGATGAAGGCGGTCACGAAGGAGGCGTTCATCATGAATCCCTGATCAAACGTGATCGAGTAGCCGCGCTCCAACTCGAGAAACGCCGGGAGGAAGGAGCACATCGCCATGACGACGAGGTTGTAGACGCCGAAGGCGATGCTGATCATCCAGAAGTTCCGGTTGGCCATTCCTTTTATCAGGCTGGGGGATTCCGGTTCCCCGGCGGTCGGCGGAGGGAGCGGGGCTTCCCGCATCTCCTCTTTCTTTGGGAGGCGGAAGAGGATGGCGAACAGGACGAAGGCAACGGCCGAGAAGATGGCGCCCGCCCACCAGACGGCGCGCCAGCCCTGTGCCACGGCCAGCGACGGAGCGAGGACGAGGGTGGCGATGTTGCCGATCCCCACACTGCTGGCCCAGAGCCCAGTGGGCAGGGCACGTTTTTCGGCGGGGAACCAGAGGCTGATGGCCAGGGGCGCGGCCACCATGATCAAGCCCATCCCCACCCCTTCGATGAACCGGCCGACGAAGAGCATGCGGGCGGTTTCGGCCATGGCCCCGAAGGCGGCTCCGACGGTGACGCTCCCGACCGCGAACAGCCCCGTCAGCTTGATCCCGAACCTTTTCAGGATGAATCCGGCGGGGATGGCGAGCACGAAGCCCATGATCGAGAAGATGGACATCAGGTCGCCCGACTGGCTCATGCTCAGGTTGAACGCCTTTTGGATTGTCGTCATCACCGGCGGCAGCTTGAACAGGTTCAGCGGCGCCGCCAGCGTCGCCATGTAGAGGGCAAACAGGACCACCCAGGCGTAGGCGGGCGCCTTGACGGGAGTCGATATCGCGGCATGTTTCTGGCTCATCAGAGTCTCCTCCTGCTAGCGAATGCGCGGCGCATTCTCCAGAAATATCACTACTTATGGTCGGATCGGATAACGCCCCGATCATAGTCCAAAAAATCTTGGACATCCACCATTTTGAATCATGGACACCCACGTATTCACCGAATCCTGGACACCCACCCATCTGCGGAATCATGGACATCCACCGGAAGAGAGCCGGGGACTCAAATGGTGGATGTCCAGGATTCAGTGACCAGGATTCGGTGGCGATTTCGGTTGACTGGCCGTGGCTCAGACAATCATGGACATCCACCAAAAGCGCGTCTGATGTTCAAAAGGTGGATGCCCATTATTGGAGGTGGATAATTTGAATTGAGGCTATCCGCCTATGCACCGATTCGTGAACGTCCATCTGCCCGCCAGATCGTGGATGTCCACCAAAAGCCCGTTTTGGGCTTAAATGATGGATGTCCACTAACATGGCGAGGATGTCGGCGGTCTGGCCGCTGTTTTCAGGGCTTGAACGATTTCCGGGCGGAACGGACGCCGTGGACCCAGCGCTTGCCGATCCGGTCGGCGTAGCTGCGGAGGCTGGGTTCGGATCCTACTGCCTGGCCAAACCTCGAGTCGTAGCTGCAGATAGTGTCGACCCACTCGTCCGGCTTGATTCCGACACGCTCCAGGATTGGTCGCATCCCTGATGGGATGGAACCGCGCTTATCCGGATGCAGCAGGCGTCCCATCTCGTCCACCAGCTCGATATATTCGGTTTCGGTCATATTCAGGATCCCCCGGCGCAGGGGATTTGAGGCGATCGGGCAAAGATAGTCGGACCCATCGTCGAGGAAGCCGGGCGAGCCCGTCGGCCCCATCCCTCTCTTCATGCGGCGGATGCGCTCCTGGACGCCGGTGAAGTCGCTGTCTTCCGGGGTTGAGGCCATCCCTGCGCGAATGGGATTCAGATCGACGTACACCATGCAGGAGATGATGGCGCCTTCGTCAAGCAGCGGGTGGCATTCATAGCGCGATTCCCAGAACCTCCCCCTGGTGCCGTCCTCCGCGTTGGCCGCGCGCGAGATGTGTTCATTGTGATATTTCATGAACCAGCTGAGGTCGCAAAGTCTCATGCGCAGCTCTTCGATCCGCTCGGGCCAGGACAGCAGGAACGTTCTCGCGGCATCCATGCCCTCGGCACCCGCCGCCTTGCCCCTGGGGGGGGCGAGCGTCAGCCAGCGATCGGCTACCTCGTCTCTGGTCCAGCCGGCCACGATGTCGGGACGTGTGCGCAGGACGTTGTGTTGGTGCGTATGCAGGACCGCATGGTTGCAGACATCGACCGCGAAAATGCCGGCGAGATAGCGCAACCGGTTGACGATCCACTCCCTGCGGTAGGACAGGTCACGGTTGGTCACCCTGTCCCTTCCACAGAGGTACGCCTGGCGCACGCACCTGGTGATGCAGTGATAAACCCCTTCTTCCCCTTTTTTGACATAGCTGCCTCTTGCGATTCCCATTTTTCGCTCCTTTCAAATTAACTAATGAAGCGCCGGCAGATTGAGCCAAAAAAAATGGGATGAAATTGTGGACATCCACCCTTTTGCAGGATTGCGGACATTC
>JAFGSS010000177.1 GCA_016934555.1 Acidobacteriota bacterium
CGGCGCGGTAAAGCCGCAGAATCACGGATCGACCGGGAGGGGGAACCCGGTTTCCCCCTCCCCTTCCCAGGGAGCGGACACCATGCTGTTGAGCGAATATTTTGAACAAGCCCAGGGCCGGGGAGTCATGGCGACGGCCGATTCGGCCGGACGGCCTACCGCGGCCGTCTACGTCCGCCCCCACTTCTTCGGGGAGGACTCGGTCGCCTTCATCATGGCCGACCGGCTGATGCACTACAACCTGCAGTCCAACCCGCACGCGGTGTATCTCTTCATGGAATCGGGCGAAGCCTACGCAGGGCGGCGCCTCTATCTCACCAAGACCCGGGAGGAGAAAAACTCCCCCCTGATCGATGAGCTCCGGCGCCGCTGCCCCGCCGAGGGGGAAAAGGCGGAATCGACCCGGTACCTCGTCTACTTTTCGGTCGACCGGGTCCTCCCCCTGGTCGGGGACGGCGAGTAGGCGATCCAGGCGCCGGCTCCCCCCGCCATCAGAACCCGAAAATCTCAGATCTGCCTCCCTATCCAAATTGATCTTGATTGTTTAGATCTTTTATGATTATGATTTTCATGATTGATTATGAGAAAGGAGGATCGTATGAATCACCTTCACAAGCTGGTGATTTCAGTTGCGCTCCTGCTTCTGCTGGGAGCCGCCGTACCGGCCGCTTTCGCCCAGGGAGCCGGCGAAGCCAACTGGCCCATGACGGTGACGATGCAGGAGTCGTTCCGCATCGGGGACCTCGTTTTCCCGGCAGGGGGCTATTACATCCGGCTGACCCCGGGGACTGTTTCCCGCAATGTCGTGATGGTTTACAGCATGGACCGCGAACGCTGGGAAGGGATGGTCCAGGGAATTTACACCAGCCGCGAGGATAAGGACGTTTCCTCGGGCCTCATCTTCTCCAAACGGATGATGGGAGAGCCGCTCGCTCTTGAAACCTGGTTCTATCCCAACTGGAAACGAGGACTCAGCTTTGCCAACCACCCCGGAACCTACCTTGCCGGGAACACCTCCGGGAACAGCCCCCGGGCCGTGGCCATGGCCAGCAGGTAGGTGTTGACAGTTTTCGGGGCGAATCCGGGGCCGGAAGGCCCCGAATCCGCCCCTCCGCCCGTCGGTTACTTCGCCTCCCTGAGCCGGGAGAAATGGGAGTCCAGGGCCTTCAACTTGTCCAGATTCGGGACCGTCCGGGCGCCGGGAGCCGCATCGAACACCATCGCTTTCTGATCCTTCTCCGCAAATGCGGGCCATTGGGGCAGGCCGGGTCCGTTCGGGTCCCCCTTTTTGGCGAAGTTGACCCAGTAGGAGCTGATCATATCGGAGAGCTTCCGATCCCCCGGCTTGGGAGCCCCCTGCGCCCCGGGCGCCAGGGTCTGGAACGCATATGGAACGTCGCTGCCGTGCCCCGACCCTTCGGCGGTGGGCTCGTGGTGATCGAAATAGTACGTGAACGCCTTCCCCTTCCCTTTTTCAGACTGCAGGCGCGCCCAGGTCCAGGTACTCCATCCGAACATGCTGTCG
This sequence comes from Acidobacteriota bacterium, assembly GCA_016934555.1. Classification (GTDB taxonomy): domain Bacteria; phylum Acidobacteriota; class UBA6911; order UBA6911; family UBA6911; genus UBA6911. Next base: position 1,526 of record JAFGSS010000177.1, read on the forward strand.
CGCGAGAGGTCTTTGGAAGATCTCGCCGCCTCCGCGTCCGTGCCATGAGCGTACACGCCCAGAATCGTCTCGGCGGCAGGTCCGTATTGCGATCGGATCTGCTTTTCGAACTGCTCCGAGGTTACCGGGCCGCGGGCGCCGAATGATCCCAGTTCGTCGGAGGTGAAGCCCAGGAGGATCGGGGTATCGTTGAATCGGCGGGCCTGGTAGATGGAATAGAGATCGCTGGGGATGACGTACCCGTCGGCCACCGGCCGGAATCTCCCCTCCGCGTTCTTCTGGATCTCCTCGGCGCCGAGCGCGCGCGCCGCCCGGATGTCGGCCGCTCCCAGCTTCTCGAGCAGGGCCTCTCCCGACGATTCCGCCAGGGAGAGCGCCGGGATGCCCAGTCCCATTCCCCCCTGATTGGAGGTCTGCAGCGGAGCGAACGACCCCCCGCTCATGCAGATGACGCGGTGGAACAGCCCCTTGGCGACCGGGGAAGCCGCGAGCTGGTTGACCGCCATCCCGCCGGCCGAGTGGCCGAAGAGGGTGACGTTCCGCGGGTCCCCCCCGAACCGGGCGATATTGTCCTTCACCCATCGGAGCCCCGCGATCATGTCTTCGAGGCCGTAGTTGCCCGACCCCCTGCCGCTCTCCCGGCTGAGCTCCGGGTGCGCGAGGAACCCGAACGGGCCCACGCGGTAGGCGACACTGACCAGGACCACTCCCTTTCTGGCAAAGCCCATCCCGTCATACATGGGAATGCTGGTCGACCCGCCGCTGAAGCCCCCTCCGTAGATCCACACGATCACCGGGTTCTTTTCGGCCGCCTTTTTCGCGGGCGTCCACACGTTCAGGTAGAGGCAGTCCTCGCTGACCGGGGCTGTATTCCCCTGCGAATTGGGCGGCTGCATGCACGCATTGGCGAACGCGTCCGCCTTCTTCATGCCCGTCCAGGCCTTGACCGGCGCCGGCGCCTTCCACCGGAGCTCGCCCACCGGCGGCGCCGCAAAGGGAATGCCCTTGAAGATCGAAATGCCTTCGCTGACGACCCCCTCGACCTCCCCGCCCGTCACCTTGGCCGTTTGAATCTGTGAAACCGCAAGTTGCGCGCATGCGCCGATCATAAAAAGGGTGATCCAGATCTTCTTCATGCCCACCTCCGTAGGAACCTCTAACGTAACCCTCCGCTGTCCATCACATCCCTCAAAACCTTCCCTCCGCACCGGCCGATCCGTCCCGCCGGATCAGGAAACCAGTCCGGCCCCCAGTTCGAACGCCCGCCGGCAGTCTTCGGGGAAAACCTCGGCGCGGCGCCGGGCCTTCTTCTCGGGGTCGAAACGCGGGGCGTAGACCTTGCCGTAGTCCTCGAACTGCAAGGTGTCGTAGCTCCAGAGTTCGCGCGCGCTCCCGAACACGAGCTCGAGCAGAAACCGGTGGGCGGGGGAGTTCGCCTCCATGCTCCGCTGCCGGGCCATTTCCTCGCCGGCGCCCATGGTGTAGATGAATCCCGTGCCGATCCTTTTGGGGAAGAGGGTCGCCGGGGGATCGGTGTAGGTCAGGTAGGGGAAGATCAGCCGTTCCAGGAAGGACTGCATCTCCCCCGTGACCGACCCGAGGTAAACGGGCGACCCCAGCAGGAGCGCGTCCGCCCGCGGGACCTCGTCGAGCAGCGGCCGGAGCCCGTCCTCGACCCCGCAGCGCCCGTAGCTCGCCCCCCCCGGGGTCTTGCACGCGAAACAGCTCACGCACCCCTTGAAATCGAGATCGTAGAGATGAACCAGTTCGGTCTCCGCCCCCCGCGCCGAAGCCCCCTCCAGCGCCTTTTCGAGCAGGGTCGCCGTGTTCCACCCCTTTCTCGGACTGCCGTTGACCGCCAGAAGCTTCATACCCGTCCTCCCCGATTGCCGACAGGATAGCACAGGCCCCCAGCGCCGCCGCAACAATCACGGTCGGAAAAACCGGGGACGTCGCACACGTCTCCCGGTTTCCGCGTAGGCGCAACAGGGTAGGCATCGCGGGGCGTTTCTGGAATAATGACGGATGCAGGGTGAGCCATTGCACAACGGTTTCGGCAACAGATACCAGGAGGTTTCCCGAATGGACAGGAAGACTTTTTTAAAATTAGGGGTGGCCGGAGCATTCCTCTCGGTCGCTCCCAAAGCGTGGGCCCTGAAATATTATCCGAATCCGTCCGACAAAAAATGGGCCGTGTTGTATGCGACCTGGTGCGGGACTTCGCGGGACGCCGCGGTGTGGATATCGGAAGGGATGGGCGGGATCGCCGACGCTTTCGACGTGCGGGAGAATCCGGACCTGCGGGGGTTCGATCACATCGTCGTGGGCAGCTCCATAAGAAGTTTCACCATCCACCCCCTGCTGGAGAAATACCTGAAGGACAACAGGAGCGTCCTTCAAGGCAAGGTGCGCGGGTTTTTCGCGGCCTGCAACAACCATGGAGTTCCCCCGGGACCGCAGGAACATACCAATTACATCGACAATATCCTGGCGAAACTCTGCCCGGCCGGCAAGGTCCCCGGAAAGGTGTTTCCGGGGAGGGTGACCAAGGAACTGGTGGAACCGGACAGGCGCGCCATGATCAGCTCCTATCCCGATAACGACAACCTGAAGCGCGCGGACTGCATGGAGTTCGGCAGGGAGATCCTGAAAAGCGTTCAGTCGACCTCGCGCCAGGCGCCCAGGAGGGGGAAGTAGAGGGCGGTGCGTATCGGCCGCTCTTCCAGCATCCCGAACAGCGCGCGGTATCTCTCCAATTGTTCACGGTAGCGCGCGCACTCGTTGTCGAGGAACGCGTCGACGCCGGCCCCTTCGTGCAGGCTGGATTTATAGTCGACGACCCAGCGCGTGCCCCGCTCGTCGACGAAGGTCCGGTCGATGCGCGCGCCGACCACCCGCCCCTCGACGACCCCGCTGAGCGCGTATTCGCACGCCGCCCGATCGTGCGGCCCGAGCAGCCACCTCCCGCGCTCCTCCCCGATCGCCCGCACCAGCGCGGCGGCCACCCGCTCCGCCGCCGCCGCGCATTCCTCGCGGGGCACGCCCAGGGAGGCGAGGGCGGAGCGGAACGACGGCGCGCGGCGCCTGACGGTGTCCTCCGTCCACCCCCCCTCTTCGGCCATCTGCCTGAGCGCCTGGTGCACGACGGTCCCGACGTGGCGCAGCGTGTCGCCGACCCAGTGAAAGCTCACCCGGCCCTCCCCGGTCTCCCCCGGCCCCGGGGCCGCCCCTTCGACCCCCGCCGGAAGGACCGGCAGGGCCCAGCCGGGCGCCAGGCGGCGGATCGGCCGGGGGACCCGTTCCGCCGGGGGCCGCGTCCCGCCGTCGACGTCCGCCGGCCCGCGGCGTGCCGCGGCCTCCTCGAATGTTTCCCGCGCGGCCGCCCACAGGCACCCGAGGAGCGATCCCGAGGCCGGCTCCTTCAGTTCGATCCCCTCCTCCCCGGCCTTGGATCCGGCATGCCCCAGCAGGTGAAGTTCCGACCGGGCCCGGGTGGCGGCGACATAGAGCAGGCGCCCCGTCTCGTGGGCCGACTTCAATCCTTCGATCCGCCTGAGGTACTCGTAGGTCCTGTCACGCTCGGCGCCGGTGGCGCCGAGCGAAGCCAACAGCAGGTCGGCTTCGGCGTCGGCGAAGCGGGGGCGCTCGAGCCACAGCATCAGGCGCGCTTCGTCCTGGTTCGGCGGCCGGCCCAGGCCCGGCACGACGACCACGTCGAACTCGAGCCCCTTGGCCTTGTGGATGGTCAGGATCTCGAGGAGGTCGTCCGCCCCGGAATCGGGCCGGGCGTAGAGATCCCCGATGCGGCGCTCGAACCGCTCCAGGTCGAGGGTGCCGCCGTCGTCCATCTCCTCGAGCAGGTCGAAGAAGACCCCGGCGTTTTCGACCTCTTCCGGGCCGGGCGCGCATGCCGGCCCCCCGAGCGCGAGCCACGCCCCCTCGACCCGGGCGCGCAGCGACGCCGACCTCCCCCCCGGGGCGCTCTCGAGCACCGCGGCCACGCGCGCGAGCCTCGAGCGCCCTTCGGCGCCCAGCGCCGCCGTCACCCCTTCGTCGCGCGCGAGGTCCCGGATTGCGGCCTTGAGATCGTTCCCCGCTAGGGCGCAGAGTTCCCCGAGCGTCATCCCGCACCAGGGGGCGCGCAGCAGGGCGAGCCACGCGATGCGGTCGGCCGGGTGCAGCATCGCCCGGGTCAGGGCCGTGAGGTCTCCGATGACGCTTACGCCCGCCAGCGGCTCGATCTCCACGGCCCGGAACCCCAGTCCGGCCGCCTCGAGCGCGGGGACGATCGACGCCAGGTGGGAGCGGGAGCGGACCAGGATCGCGGCCTTCTTCCCCCGGTCCCGGGCCGACCGGACGATCTCCACCACCCGGGCGGCCTCCCCTTCGTCGTCGCGCCCGATAAAGGGATGCAGGGTGACGGCAGGGGCGTCCCCCTCCCCGCGCACCGCCGTCGAGGGGCTGAACGGTATTGCGCCGGTGGGGATCTCCTCCTCCTGCGGCATGACGCCGGGGAAGGTGCCGTTCACCCACTCCACCACGCCCGCGACCGACCGGAAATTGGCCTCGAGCGTGATCGGCTCCATCGGGACGGCGCCGATGCCGTCGCGGCGGGTCTTGAGAAACAGGCCCACTTCCGCCTCGCGGAAGCGGTAGATGGACTGCATCGGGTCGCCCACGGCGAAAACCGTCCGCCCGTCGCCCGGCCTCCAGCCCGCGGTCAGTGCCGCCAGGAGCGCGTGCTGGCTGACGGAGGTGTCCTGGAACTCGTCGATCAGGATATGCTCGACGCGGAGATCGGGACCATCGGCGGCGCCCGGTGAGGATGCGAGCGACCGGCGGGCGGCGATCGCAACCTCGACGAAATCGGCCTCCCCCCGCGCGCGGAAGATGCCGCCGAGGCGGGCGACCGCGAACGGCAGCAGCTTCACGACCGACGAAAGGATCCGCCACTGCCCCTCCGAAAAACGCCGGTCGGGGAGATGGCGGAGTTCGTCCAGGGCCGCCCGGGCCCCCTCGCCCGCCGAAAGGGTCTCGATCAACCCGCCGCAGCGCTCCTTCAGTGGCTTGTCCGTCGAGGGAAACCCGTTCACGACGGTCAGGCTCTTTCGCCAGGTCCCCCCCTTCGTAAGCAGCATGTCGGCCATTCCGAGCCAGGCGTCGAGACGGTCCGCGCCGGGGATGCCGGCCAGGCCGACGCACGCCCTGGCTCCGCCCTCCCTCCCCGCCTCCTCGAGGTGGAGCCCGGCCTCGGCCGCAATCGCCGCCATCTCCGCGGCCCACCGCCCGGGGACCGCCCTGTGGACGGCGGCGACGGCGTCGGCCGTCACGTGCTCCAGGGAACGCTCCAGCGCCGCCCGGCTCTTTTCCGGGTCGGTCGCGTCGATGTGGCGCAGCCACTGGTCCCGCCGCGCAAGCATGCCGGTGAGCAGGCGCTCGAGGGCCTGGCGATCGTTGTCCACGTGACCGAGCAGGATTGCGACCTCCTCCCCGCACCGGCCCCCTTCGAGAAGATCGAGCGTCGCCCGCGCCGCTTCCCGGTACAGCTCCCCGGCATCCTCCACGACGGAGGGGGTCCCCCCCATGCGGGAGAGCCACGGCAGCCGCCTCACGATCGAGGCGCAGAGGGCGTCAATCGTCTGGATCCCGAGCCGCCCGGGGTTCTGCTCGAGCCGCCACCCCCGCGCCTCGCTGTGGGCGCGCACCTGCCGGGCCAGGTCCCAGGTGAGGGCCCGGTGCCCCTGGTCGGGGCGTTCCCCGGCGGCCGCGGCCAGGGCGTCCATGACGCGCCGGCCCATCTCCCCCGCGGCCTTGCGGGTGAAGGTGATCGCGCTCACGGCCTCGGGCCGGTCCACCAGGCCCAGCAGCGCCAGGTACCGCTGGATGAGGAGTTCCGTCTTTCCCGAACCGGCGGGAGATTGCACGATGAAGGAGCGGGCCGGGTCGAGCGCGCGCCTTCTCTGAGCGCTGTCGGGGCTTTCCTTCCCGGGACCCGTCATCGGTCGGCCTCCCCGTCAAGGCCGTCGGCGGGGCATTCGGAAACGCGGCAGAGAAAGGGGAGCGGGCAGTACCGGCACGTCCGGAGGCCGTCCCTGGGGTCTACCTCCGCCCGTCCCTCCCGGAATTCCCCGCCGATCCTGGCGAGGATCGCGCGCCACCGGTCGACCTTGGCGCCGAGATCCACCCGCTCGCAGCCCGGAAGGGTCACGTCTTCGTCGACCAGCCCGACAAAGCGCAGGTCGCCCGGCCTGACCCGGGCGTAGAGGACCCCGGCCAGCGGCTTCTCGTGAATGGTGCAGTACAGCGGCAGCTGCGGTTCCTCCGGCCGGTCCGACTCCCAGGACCGGGGGCTGGTGATCCCGGTCTTGTAGTCGACGATCATCTCCCTCCCGTCGGCCAGCCGGTCCACCCGGTCGATCTTGACCCTGAAGCGGACGCCCCCCGTCTCGGCGAACTTCTCCTCTTCCGGCTCGATGACTTCGAAAGGCGCCCGCTCCCGGTCGACCCCGAGCCAGTCCGCGGCCAGGCGCCGCAGCCGCTGCCGCTCCAGGGCGGCGAACCTCGCGGGAAGGGGGCGTTCGCGCTCGAACCGCTCGACCGCGCCGTCGACCGAGCGGGCGACGACCTCGTCGATGTCCGGGCGGGAGCAGAGCGCCGCGTGGGTTTTCAGCTCCCTCCACGTTTCTTCGAGCACGGCGTGCACGAGGGTGCCCCGCGCCGCGGGGTCCAGCCCGGGGAGCGGATACTCGAGTTCCTCCGCTCCCAGCCTGAGTTCGGCAAAGGCGCGGAACGGGCACGCGGACTGGAGCTGAAACACCCGTGTCCCCCCCCGCTGCCAGGCCTGCAGGGTGAGCGGGGGCGCCGTTTCATCGACGAGGGTTTCGATGACGCGCGAATCGCGGATGACGTCTTCGGCCGACGGGCCCGCCCACCGCTCGATCTCGTCCGGGCGGGCGCGCCGCACCCCCGCGACGAGCGGGCTGGGCCCGAGCTCGCGGTCCCCGTCGCGCAGGGGATGGGAGAGGACCAGGTCGGCCGCGCTCCCGAGGAGGCGCCGGGTGATGCGCGCCGCGAATTCCAGCTCCCGCTCGGGCGAACAGCGGGGCAGCCCCTTTTCCTTCTGCAGGCCGATCGGGAGAAACGGATTCGGGTTCGCCGGCCCCGGCCAGGCCCCGTCGTGCAGCCCGGCGACCCAGAGATGGTCGAAGAAAAGGCCGGAAGCCTCGAGCAGGCCGAGCACCTGCACCGGCGCCCCCTCCGTTTCGGGCTGGAACATGAGGCTGCCGGCCATGCGCCCGAGCATGGCGACGGCCTCCCCCCGCGTCACCGCCTCCCCGGTCAGGCCGGTGGCGGCGAAGTCGGACAGCAGCCTGCTCCAGGCCTCCAGCGCCTGGAACTCGAGGCTGTCCAGGGGACGTTCGCCCGGCCAACCGAAGGCCTCGAGCAGCGAGGAAAACGCCCGGCTCCATTCGTTCGCGGTCCGCGCCGACCCCGCGGCGCCGCACGCCTCGAGCCATTTCCGCGCAAGGCGCTCGAGCACCGCGCACCCCGCCCCCTCCCGCCGGCAGAGGGCCGGCAGGCTCGAGCCCGCGATCGTGAAGCCCCCCCGGCGGCGGAGGCGCCGGTCGAGCGCCGCCCGGGCGCCCTGCTCCCTGTCGGCCCCCGCGAGGTACGGGGACCGGAGCAGGCGGCTGATGTCGCTCCAGGCGTTGTCGCCCGGCGTGAGGCCCAGGAGGGCGAGCGCGCTCCGGACGAGGGGCCATGCCGAAAACGGGCGGCCGGCCGACAGGTTGAACGACGACGGCCGGGCGTCCCCCGCGATGAGGGCCGCGGGCTCGAGGACGCCGCGGAAGAAGCGCTCCACCCGGTCCCGCCGTTCCGCGAGGCCGGCGATGACCACTCCGATCCGTCCCGCCGCCCCCCTCTCCAGCAGCGCCCGCGCCCAGCGCGCGGCCGCCTCGATCTCCCGGTCGGGGTCGGAAAAGGGAACGAGCACGGCCCCGGCGCCCGGCCCGGCCGTCTCCACGGCGGTTCTGGTGACGCTGCAGCCGCAGGCGGCCAGCGCCTCCAGGAATTCGAGCTGCTGCGGCGTGTAATCGTCGAAGCCGGCGAGCAGGACCGCGGGGGGGAGGCGCAACCGCCCCAGCCCCTCCTTCACCTCGTCGGCAAGCCGCGCCCGGTCGAGCCACCCCTCCTCCCGGCAGAGGGCGGCGAAGCGGCCGGCCCAGCCGGCGAAGGTGCGCGCGTCCTCGTTCCCCGAGCGCCGGATCGCGGCGATGTCGAGGCGCCATTCGTGTGCCAGGCGCCACGCCTCCCGCGCGCTCCCGGCCGCGCCGTGCGGCTCGAGCAGCCCGTCCGCCCCGGCCGAGGCGCCCACGACCCTTTCCCAGAGCGCCTGCTCCTGCCAGCCCCCCAGCACCACCGGCGCGTCGTTTCTGGCCAGGAGCCGTTGCCCCCACAGCTCCTCCACCCATTCGGGCCAGGTCACGATCCGCGGCGACTCCCACGCCCCCCGTCCCGCCGCCTGCTGCGCCGCGGCGTACTCCTGCCCCAGCGTGCGCGCCAGCCGCCGTGTGGCCGTGACCACCGTCTCCCCCCGCTCCAGCGCGCCCAGCAGTTGTTTCAGCATCCAGTGCCCCTCGAACCCTCCGAATTCCCTCCCTGCCCGATCATGCCGGCCGGCAGTGACATCCGGGGTCCCTTGCCGTTCCATTAGTAAAATGGGGACGTCCCGCACATTTCCCTGTTTCCGGACAGGATGCGTTTCCATCATCCATTCACTGCATCATGTAAAGATCTCGAATCGATATATACCTGTTCAGTGCTTATAAATTGATTTTCCGTCATCAAGATCCCGGGAATACTGTTTCAGGAAGTTCCACGCCACTATGCCGTATTCGGGATATAGCCCATGGGGCAGCAATTTTGTATAGTTGACCGCTACCATGGGAGTTCCCTCCTTGTTGTTCAGGTACCACGTGGTGTTTTCATATTCATCATTCAGGATGCGATTGACGATCGTATCGGCACTGAAGCCGACCACAGGATAGGACTTGAAATCAAAGTCGAATGCGTCGATTTCATTGAAAGATGCGAATCGTTGAATACATTCCCGGTATCCTTCGCCGAGGATATGCTCCTGCTGATCGATGGCGCCCGGCAGGTCGAACTCCGAAGTGGTGAACATCACCGGTACGTCGTACCTCGCAAAGGCGGCGGCCTCTTCTTCCGTCGGTGCGTAAATGCCCCACGGGGTGCCGGCGGCCATGGGGACCGCGGCCGCAAACAACCAGGGCGCACGCTCGACCACTTCCACCGTCGCGGCTCCACCCATGGAATAGCCGGTGGCATAGACACGGGCGGGATCCAGTGCCGGGTAAGCGTCCAGCATGTATTCGACCAGGGCGGGCAGGGACCGACCGTTCACGTCAAAAGGGGATCCGTCAAAGATCGAACTGCCTGGTGTGTCGCTGGCGTACCGAGGCGCCACCAGTGCGATGCGCTCGCTCCCCGCCAGCGCGATCCATCCCGTTTCGTCGGCCGCCTGCACAGGATCGTCTCCACCACCGTGGTTGCACAGAATCAGCGGAATGCTGCGTTTTGCGGCGGAGCCATCGAGTACCTCTCTGGGCAGGAATTCATACCATGTCTTCAGGTATTCGCCGTTTTTAGCCCGAATACCCGAAAAACGATCCTCGTGATGTTCGACGACATGGATACCATCGGGAGTGACTCCATTGAGGACCGCGTTGCGGGCGCAAAGCGCGTATGGGGCCTGGTTGTAGTTGTATTTACTGAATTCGTTGGCCGCTACAAAAAGACCTGCCTTCACAACCGGAACGCGCATGGTCTTGATAAACAGGGAGTAGTATGCGTCCCGGACATGATGGATCAGGTTATCGCTTCCACCCTTCGAAACGACCACTTTCCGCAGCGGAAATTGCTGGTTAAAGAACACGGTCTTGTTGTCGGTCTTCTCGTAGGCATAGGCTTCATTGACTGCCCGAAACTTGCTGAACGCAGTATCCGTACCTCTGACCAGATACACAGGCACAGTGGCCGCCACGTCCATGGCTTCATTCATTGACGGATTGACAAGAAGCATGCCGGCGACGCGTCCGATGTAATCCAACGTGTTGGACACATAGTCACAAATGAACCTGGCACCCCCATCCACCCCGATCAGATAGCGGTTGGTCAAGCCGCCAAAGTAGGTATTGTCCGCATAGTATCGCGCACCTCTTTCGCGATTCTGAACGGAGTAGCCAAGGTTGCACATTGCGGATTGCAGCTGCAGGTAGGCGTACTGGTCCGCGGCGCCGAAACCCTTCGCCTTGTCGATGGGCGTCACCAGCACGACGCTGCCATAGGCCTCATCGATGATATCGATCAAACCCAGGGCCTTCAGATACGCCAGCGCCGCCTCTTTCCCGCTCAACTCCCTATCGGTATACACCAGGATGTTGGTGTTCATCCGAAAGGCTGCGCTCAGGCAGGTATACATTCGGGCGGAGCGATAGACATAGGTCGTACCGGCGGGATAGGTGTCCAGGGCAGGATCCGCCACGTACATGCGGCCGGTCAGTTCGGTCAGCCGGGCGGGGCCGTTGCGGTGCGCTTCCTCCAGGGTTTCAAAACTCGCTTCATCGATGAAGTGCTGCTGATAGCCCAGCGCCAGAGAACTGCCGGAAAGCAGCAGGCAGAAGATCATTGCAGAGCGGAAAATGATCATGTTCATGGATTTTCCTTTCCGAGACAGGCCTTCCGTTCAGTCAGCCGTATAGAGCAATTTCCCGGTCCTGGATTCGCGGGCGAAATGCTTCATGAAGTTCCAGGCGATCTCTCCGTAGTTGGGATAGAGTGCATGCGTCAGGTTCTCGGTGCACGACAAGCCCAGGATCGGGATCCCTGCATCATTTCTGAAGGACCATAGAAAGGTGCGCCATTCCCCCGCCAGCGTGGTCACCTCCATCCGGTCGGACGGATAGCCGATCATGGGATGGGTCGAAAAATCGCGGACATCCGCCAGTGGGACCCGGTTCACCCGGGCGAAGTCGCGCAGCAGCTTGAGCGTATTGTCCGTCAGCCGGCCTTCCTCCTGGTTAAAGCCCAGATCGAAGGTCGATGTCAGAATCATGACAGGCATTCCAATCTTCTGAAGCCGGGCGTCCTCTTCCGGGGTACTGAAATAAAACATGTCGTCGTGCATGCCCGCCATCGGAACGGCAGCCGCGATCTTTTCCATGCCGCCGTAAATGGCCCGGTAGGTGGAGCCGCCTCCAAGGGAATACCCCGCGGCGTATATCCGCGAAGCATCCAGCGCCGGGTATTTCTCCAGCACGTGGGCGATCAGCCGCGGCAACGCCTTGACCAGAATCCCCTCGGTGACCGGCACTCCCATCGCCACGCGGCCACCCTCATGAACGATGACCAGTTCTTCCTCGAAAGGGGCGATCACGGCCACCTTTTCCCGTCCGGCAACCTCCAGAAGGCCGATTTCGTCAACGAACATCAGGGGATCGTCCCCCGTTCCATGCAGCGCCAGGATCACGGGAACGCTCCCCCCGGCCGCCGTCCCATCCAGGACGTCCTGCGGGATGCATTCATACCAGGTCTGCAGATACTGATCGTATTTGGTCTTCAGGTCGCTGAAAATCTCCTCCTGGTGGAGGGAGACGTGAAGCCGGCCCTTGGCCGTGACCCCATTGACGATGGCGTTGCGAGGGCACAGCGCATAGCGGCTCATTGCGGGCGCCTCGACGTAGTTCAGGTAGGGCGGCGTGTTCACCGCCTCCTGCGTCATCGAGCGGATCACGGACACCCGCTGGGCCTCGAGGAAAAGGTTGTGGAAGGCATCCGCAATATGGGCGGAAAATTCCGGCTGCGGATCCCTGGCCACCATCACCCGCCGCAGCGGTACCAGCCGGTTGTAGAACACTTCAACGCCCTTTTCCACGCGGTAGGCGTCGGTCCCGTTGACCTTGCGGTACCGCTCCACGGCGGCAGGAGAGCCGTTGAGAACGTAGGCGGGCACATAGGTGCCGAGCTTCACCGACGCGTCCATTTCGCCCCCGATCAGCATCAGGCCGGCACAGAGGCCGATGACGTCATGCCGGCCCGGCGCGATCCGGTTATTGATGAAAGTCGCACCCCCTTCGATGCCGACAAAATACACCTTGCCGTAGGCGCCGCAGTATTCCGCATCGGAATAGTAGACGATTCCTTTATTGGTCCGCTGGGAAGCCTTCTGCGTAAAGAGGACACCGTGCAGCGTATAATAGTTCTTTAGATCTTCCTTGGTAAAGCCGACGCCGGGATCCGCGGGCGTTACCAGAATGACGCTTCCCGTCACTGAATCGATTTGCCCGATCAATCCCAGTCCCGTCAGAAAGCCGAGCGCCTCGTCCTTCCCCTGGAAGCGGCGTTCGGAAAA
>JAFGSS010000005.1 GCA_016934555.1 Acidobacteriota bacterium
CGTCGTCGTCCTGGTTGTAGAGCGGCAGGTCGCCGATCCCGACCCGCTCCAGCGCCAGGTCCGGAGGCGCCAGCCGGATCAGCGCCTCCGACAGCCGGAGGTTGATCGACTCCCGGCGCAGGCTCCCGACGATGACGGCGATACGGTACTGGTCTCGGCCCATGGTTCCTCCCCCGCGGCGTCTGCGCCGCCTTCGTGTGAATGTCGTCGCCTACCTGCGCTCCGGAATGATCTCGATCCAGTAGCCGTCCGGGTCTTCGATGAAGTAGATGCCCATCCCGGGATTTTCGTAGCACACGCACCCCATCTCCTTGTGGCGGGCGAAGGCGGCGTCGTAGTCGTCCGTCTTCAGGGCGAGATGGAATTCGTTGTCCCCCAGGTCATACGGTTCGGTGCGGTCCCGGAGCCAGGTCAGCTCGATCCGGTGCGGTGTCTCGCCGTCCCCGAGGAACACCAGCTTGAAGCTCTTGTCCTCGGGTTCGTACCGCCTCGTTTCGACCAGCCCCAGGGCCTCCGTGTAAAAACGGAGGCTCTTCTCGAGGTCCAGGACGTTGAAGTTGTTGTGATTCAGCGTAAATTTCATGAATTCCCCCCGGGTGATTATACCCGAAAGCAACGGCGGCCGGCCATGGGTTCCCCCGGCAAAACGGGCGCGCGGCCCGATGGCGGTTGACGCACCCACGGCCCGATAGTAAGATCGCAGCCCACAAGGCATCGTCTGAACCCGGAAACGTCGAGAACCCTCATGCGCCAGACCCCCGGCGGCGGTCCGCAAGGAAGACTGTCCTTTTTCGAGAATGTCGGCTTCGCGCTCGGCGACACCGCCTCCAATTTCTTCTTTCAGACCTTCAACATCTTCCTCCTCTACTACTATACCGACGTGTTCGGCATCGACGCCGCCGTGGCCGGGACGATGTTTCTCATCACCCGGCTGTGGGACGCCGTCAACGACCCGATCATGGGCATCCTCTGCGACCGCACCCGCACCCGCTGGGGCAAGTACCGCCCCTGGCTGCTCTGGATGTCCGTCCCCTACGGGATCTTCGGGTACCTGATCTTCGCCAACCCGGCGCTCGAGGGGGCGGCCAGGGTCGTCTACGCCTATTTCACCTATTCGATGATGATGATGGCCTACACCGCCATCAACGTCCCCTACTCCTCCCTGATGGGGGTGCTGAGCCCCTCGTCGCACGCGCGGACCGTGGCCTCCAACTTCCGGTTCGTGGGCGCCTACGGCGGCGGCCTGCTGATCTCGATGTATGTCCGGGGCCTGGTCGAGCGGCTCGGGGGGGGGGACGAGCTGCGGGGGTTCCAGCACACCATGGGGCTGTTCGCCGTGGCGTCGGTCGTTCTCTTCTGGGTTACCTTCCTCTCGACGCGCGAACGGGTGCAGCCTCCCCAGGGGCAGCGCCAGGACATCCGGGAGGAACTCGGGGAGCTCGTGCGCAACCGCCCCTGGGTCATCCTCTTTTTCGCCGCCCTCTTCTCCACGACCTTCATCGCCGTCCGCGACTCGGTCACCCTCCACTATTTCAAGTACGTGGTCGGGGCGGGGGGGGACCCCGTTTTCCTGGGGATGGACAGGGTCTCCCTCTTCCTGAGCCTGGGCCGGCTCATGATGATGCTCGGGGTGCTGGCCGTCGGTTTCCTGATCCGCAGGGTCGACAAGAAGCCGCTGTCGGCCGCCCTCACCTTCGGCACGGCCGCGTGCTGGTTCGCGTTCTACTTCATCCCGTCCGGAAACTACGGCCTCATGCTGGCCCTGAACGCGGCCGGTTCTTTCATGATGGGCCCGACCTCGGCCCTGGTCTGGTCGATGTACGGCGATGTCGCCGATTACGGTGAGAGCCGCTTCGGCAGGCGTTCCACCGGGCTGATCCACTCGGCCTCCCTCTTCTCCCTGAAGACGGGCACCATGATCGCGGGGTTTCTGGGGGGCCAGCTGCTCGCCGGTTTCGGCTTTGTCGCCAACCGGGCGCAATCGGAATCGACGCTGCGGGGGATCCTGCTGATGTTCTCGGTCATTCCCGCCCTTTTCGCCGTCGGCAAGGGGATCGCCCTGCTCCTCTACCCCCTCGACCGCGGAAAGGTGCTGGCCGTCGAGCGGGAATTGGCCGCAAAGAGGGGGAACCCGGGGTATGATTCAAGTCAAACGCCCGAATCCTGATCGGAACGACATGAGCGCCAGAACCGAGGCCGGAAAGAGAATCGAAAAGCTTCTCGCCGCGATGACGCTGCGGGAAAAGGTCGGACAGATGGTCCAGCTCTCCGATTGCGGCGGGGTCACGGACGGATTGAGGCAACGGCTGCGTGAGGGGCGGATCGGGTCGATGCTCAACGTCGCCGACCCGGAAGTGAGCCGCGAGATCCAGCGGATCGCCCTCGAGGAGAGCCGGCTGGGGATCCCTGTGATCATGGGGCGCGACGTCGTGCACGGGTTCCGCACCCTCTTCCCGATCCCGCTGGGGCTGGCGGCAACCTGGAACCCGCAGCTGGCCCGGGCGTGCGCCCGCGCGGCCGCGCGGGAAGCCTCCCGGGCGGGTTACCACTGGACCTTCGCCCCGATGATGGACATCGCGCGCGACCCGAGGTGGGGCCGCATCGCCGAGAGCTTCGGGGAGGACCCCTGCCTGGCCTCCGACTTCGCCGCGGCCATGGTCCGCGGCTTCCAGGGGAACGACCTCTCCGACCCCGACGCCGTCGCGGCGTGCGCCAAGCATTTCGCCGGGTACGGGGCGGTGGAAGGGGGGCGCGATTACGACACCGTCCACCTTCCCGAGGGGCTCCTGCGCGACGTCCACCTCCCGCCGTTCAGGGCCGCCGTCGACGCCGGCGTCGCCACCGTGATGACGGCGTTCAACGAACTCAACGGGGTGCCCGCGACCGGCAGCGCGCACCTGCTCCGCAAAATCCTGCGCGAAGAGTGGGGGTTCGGCGGCTTCACGGTCAGCGACTGGTGCGCACCGGCGGAAATGATCGAGCACGGGTTCTGCACCGATCTGCGCGACGCGGCCCGCAAGGCGCTCCTGGCCGGGGTCGACATGGAAATGCAGAGCACGGCCTACGCCGACCACCTCGAGGACCTGGTGACCTCGGGGGAGGTGCCGCCCGGGCTCGTCGACGAGGCGGTCCGCCGTATCCTGGATGTCAAGTTCCGGCTCGGCCTGTTCGACGGGAGGCGCCCCTCCGCGGCGGGGCCGGAACCGAAACCGGAACCGGCGCACCTGGAACTGGCCCGGCAGGCGGCGCGCGAAAGCGTCGTCCTGCTCAAAAACCGCAACCACCTCCTCCCGTTGTCTCCGGCGGTGCGGTCCCTGGCCGTGATCGGCCCCCTAGCCGACGATCCCTACGAAGTCCTGGGGACCTGGAACCGGGACGGCCGCACGGAAGAGACCGTGACCCCCCTCGAGGCGCTCCGGCAGTTTCTCGGGGGGAAGACGCGGATCCACGCGGTCGCGGGGCTCGACTACACGCGCAGCCGCTACACCAGCCAGTTCGAGGCGGCGCTCGATGCGGCGCGGCAATCGGACGTCGTTCTCTTTTTCGGCGGCGAGGAGGCTATCCTCTCCGGGGAAGCGCACAGCCGCGCGCGGCTCGGCCTGCCGGGGGCCCAGGACGCCCTCATCGCCGAAATCGCCCGCTCGGGCAAGCCCCTCGTCCTCGTCATCCTTGCCGGAAGGCCCCTGACCATCGGGAGCGCGGCCGAAAAGGCGGACGCGGTGCTCTACGCCTGGCACCCCGGCACGATGTGCGGACCCGCCCTGGTCGACCTGATCTTCGGGACCGACTCCCCCTCGGGGAAGCTGCCGGTCACCTTCCCGGCGACCGAGGGGCAGATCCCGCTCTATTACGCGCACAAGAACACGGGCCGCCCCCCGGACAGAATGCCGCTCACCCTGATCGACGACATCCCGCTGCGCGCGCGGCAGAGCTCGCTCGGCGACTCCGCGCGCTATCTCGACGTGGGCTACCGGCCGCTCTACCCCTTCGGTTACGGCTTGTCCTACACGGAGTTCGGCTATTTCAACCTGGAGATCTCCTCCGCGAAGATCCGGGCGGGGGAGAGGCTGCTGGTTTCCGTGGAAGTCGCCAACATCGGCGCGGTCGAGGCCGAGGAGGTGGTCCAGCTCTACATCCGCGACACCGTGGCCAGTCTCACCCGCCCGGTCAGGGAACTGAAGGGGTTCAAGCGCGTCCGCCTCCGCCCGCAGGAGTCCCGGACCGTCATCTTCGACCTGTCGGGCGACGTCCTCGGGTTTCACGACGCCGGCATGAACTACGTGGTGGAGCCGGGGACCTTCCACCTCTGGATCGGCGGCGACTCCGAGGCGACGCTGATGGCCGAATTCGAGGTCATCGCCTGATTCCGGCAGCCTCCCCGCTCCGGGAGAAAACACTGCGTTTCAAGGATTTGTCAAAAAGCCCTTTACTTTTGGGCTCTCAGGCCGTTTAATTCCTCTTCCCGTGCGTCCCAGGGCGTGCGCCCCCGCCAGGAAACGAGTGCGCCCCGCGGCGCAGTGGCTTGTTCATCTATCAATGACGGTGATTATGCGCGTTGCACTGTTTGTACCCTGCCTTTCCGAACATTTATACCCCAAGGCGGCGCTGGACATGGTCAAGGTCCTGCGCCACGTCGGGGCGGAGATCGAATACGTCGAGGGCCAGACCTGCTGCGGCCAGCCGGCCTTCAATTCCGGCTACCGCAAGGACATCATCCCCGTGGCCGAACGCTTCATCGAACTGTTCAGCGACAAGGACGCCATCGTGGCCCCCAGCGGATCCTGCGTGGCGATGGTCCGCAAGTTCTATTTCGATCTCGACATCCGGCCCGCTCTCGTCGAGGCCCGCAAGAGGCTGGCCGGGCGCATCTACGAGTTCACCGAGTATCTCGTGGACGTGATGGGCAGGGACGCGCTGGGGGGATCATTCCCCCACACAGTCACCTACCACGACTCCTGCCACCTCAACCGCGAACTGGGCATCAACGTGCAGCCGCGCACCCTGATCCGGGGCATCCCGGACATCGACTTCGTGGAAATGGGGATGCCCGATCTGTGCTGCGGGTTCGGCGGGACCTTCTCCTATAAATTTCCCGAATTATCGATCGCCATGGTGGCGCGCAAATGCCGCTTGATCGAGGCCAGCGGGGCGGAGTACTGCATCGGGGCCGACTCGAGCTGCCTCATGAACATCGAGGGGTACCTGCGCAAGCACGGGATGAAGGCGAAAACCCTGCACATTGCCGAACTGCTGGCGGAAAGTCTGGGACTGTAATGGAACTGCGGGCATCAGAGACAAAACAATACATCAAAAAAGCGCTCAAGGACGACGCCGTCCGGGACGCGGTCGACAAGGCCACCCAGACGGCGCTCGCGAAGCGGGCCGAAAAGGTCGCGATCAACCCCTTCTGGGAGGAGCTGCGGAAGCTCGGGCACGCGGCGAAGCGCGGCGTCGTGGAGCGCCTGGACGAGAACCTCGCCCGGTTCGAGACCGAATGCCGCAACAACGGGATGACGGTCCACTGGGCGCGCGATGCGGCCGAGGCGCGCTCCATCGTGCTCGGGATCGCGCGCGACAACAACGTCCGCACGGTGGTCAAATCCAAGAGCCTGACCACCGAGGAGATCCACCTCAACAAGTTCCTCATCAACGAGGGGATCGAGACGCTCGAAACCGACCTGGGCGAGTATATCGTCCAGCTCCTCGACCAGATCCCTTCGCACCTGACGGCGCCCGCGCTGCACCTGACGCGCAAGGACGTCGGCCGCATTTTCCACGAGAAGCTCGGGGTGGAATACACCGAGGTTCCGACGGAGCTGCTGGCGATCGCGCGGGCCAAGCTGAGGGAGAAGTTCCTCGCCGCCGACATGGGGATTTCGGGAGTCAATTTCGGCGTCGTCGACTCCGGCTGCTGCGTCATCCTGGAAAACGAATGCAACGCGCGCCTGAGCGTCGGGGTGCCGAAAATCCACGTCGCCGTGATGGGGATCGAAAAGCTGGTGCCGTCGTTCGACCTCCTCCCGGTCTTTCTCAAGCTCCTGCCGGTAAGCGCCACGGGGCAGAAACAGACCGTGTACGTCAACATCGTCGGTGGCCCCCAGCGTTCCAGGAGCGGCGAGGGCCCGGAACAGGTGCACGTCGTCCTGCTCGACAACGGCCGTTCGAAGATCCTGGCCGACCCGCAGCTGCGCGAGACGCTTTTCTGCATCCGCTGCGGCGCCTGTCTGAACACCTGCCCGATCTACCAGCAGGTCGGCGGCCACGCCTACGGCTGGGTCTACATGGGCCCGATCGGCGCGACCCTCATCCCGCAATACCTCGGCACGCACGAAGGACGCTACGCCCCCTTCACCTCCAGCCTGTGCGGCGCCTGCCGCCAGATCTGCCCCATGTCGATCGACATCCCCCACCACCTGCTCAAGCTGCGCAACCGGGTGGTCGAGGCGGGCGAATCGATGGCGGTGGAACGCGCCGGCATCGCGGTCTGGGCCTTCCTCGCGAAGCATCCGCTCCTGTACCGGCTGGCGACATGGTTCCCCGGAAGATTTCAGAAACTCCTGAAGGGATCGTTCCCGGCGCCCGGCTACTCCGCGGAGCGCGCATTGGGGCGCTTTGACGACAAGGGGTTCCGGAAACGGTTCCTGGAACTCGAAAAGAACTCCCGATAACAAACGCCTGACCTGATTAGGAACACGACATGGATGCACGGCAGCAGATACTCGATTCGATCCGCCGGGCGCTCGAAACGCCCTCCCATCTTCCCGACGAAGCGGCGCCCGAAACGCTCTCCGAAGCCATCGCCATCCCGGAACTCGGCCTCGAGGAGAAGATCCGCCTTTTCCGGGATGAAATGAAAGCGGTATCGGGAGAATACATCGAGGCCGCTTCGGCGGCGGAAGCGGCGGAAAAGATCGCCGCCCTCGTGCGCGAGGCCCCGGCCGCGGAAGCCTCCATCTCCTCCGGTCCCCTCGTCGACGCGGTCTCTTCCGCGCTCTCCGCCGGGGGCATCCGCCTGGTGAAGCCCGAAACCCTGGAGGGGGATGCCCGCAAGAACGCCGTCGCGAAAATCCTGGTCGGAATCGTGGAGGCTCCCTGCGCGGTCGCCGACACCGCCACCCTCGCCATCCCCCTCGACGGGCGCAGCATGCAGGCCTATTTCCTGCCGGAGATCGTCATCGCTCTGGTTTCCGCGAAATCCCTGGTCGCCAACCACTTCGAGCTTTTCAAGCGGATGCCGCCCGAGGAGCGGAAGAACCTCCTGCTCATCACGGGTCCCAGCCGCACCGCCGATATCGAAAAGATCCTCATCCTCGGCGCGCACGGCCCCCGGCGCCTGGTCGCCTGCCTCATGAGGGACTGAGGGGCCGCTCCTCAGTCGACCAGCCTGACAGGAACCGGTTTCCGGTTGAAGGCCTGGAATTCGCAGGTGGCCCCCGCCACGATCCCCGAACGGGGATCGTCCCGGGTCAGGCCGGCCACCCCCGCGAGGTCCCAGCGAACGGCCCCGGTCCGAAACTGCACCCCTGCCCGGGCCTGGGATTTGTTTTCGTTGCCGATCCGTCCCCCCGGCCCCTGCCGGCCGTGAACCTCCGCCACCAGCTTCAGGTTGCGATGCAGGGGGACGAGGACCCCGACGCCGTATGTCAACGGGTCGGCCTGCCTTCCAGCGGCGACGGGGGATCCCAGGATGGCGAACCCGACCTCGCCCAGCACCTCGGCCCGGGCGAAACCCTTTTTGAAGAGGAGGCTGGAGTAAAACTGCGTTTCATCGTTCCCCAGCCCGCTCTTCTGGTTCGTGTTGGGGAGTTCGACCGCGAACTTGAAGGCGACGGCCGGCCTCCGCCCTTTCTCGCGCACCATCCGGAGTTTCGTCCCCAGCATCAGGTTCCCGAAAGCGCTCGTGGACTCCCCGGAAAAATCGGGAGCCACCACCGGTTCGGACCGGCCGGTCACCGACAGGACCTCCTGGAGCACTCCCGACAGCTGGAATTCCGCGTATTCCCCCACCCCCACCTGAACGGCCGCCACCCCCAGGCGGGACAGGTCCCCCTCGAGCCCGGAGAGGGTGTAGCGCTGGCGCTGCAAAAACTCGATCCCGACCTGGGCCCGGACCCGGCCCGTAGCCAGGATTTCCGCATCGTCGGTCGCGAACGGCCGCTGCTGGCCCCACACCACCGCCGGAAAGACCAGACAGACGACCCAGGCCATCCAGACCCGCTTCCGCACAGAGCCCTCCCGAAGTCTCAAGATATGCACGGTACCCTTACGCCCCCCCCGGCCCGGAATCGTCGTCGCCCGCGCCCGAGATCCGGTGCTGCAGGATGGCCAGGGCGGCGACGGCCGCTGTCTCCGCCCGCAGGATCCGCGCCCCCAGCCCGCGCACTTCGAACCCCGCCGCCCGCGCCGCCTCGGTCTCCCGGTCGGCCCACCCCCCCTCGGGACCGACGCAGAGGAGAGCGCCTGCCGAGGAAAGCACGGGATCGGGGCTCCAGACCTCGGCGGCCTTTTCGTGGAACAGGACGCACCCGCGCCCGCGCACGGCATCCGAATCGAGCAACCGGTCAAAATCGATCGGGGCGTGGATCCGGGGAGCATCCAGCCGCCCGCACTGGCGCGACGCTTCCCTGGCGATGCGGTCCCAGCGGCCGAGGCGGTCCCCGATCTTTCCATCGGGGATCCGGACGTCGCCAAAGCGCGTCTTCAGGGGAAGGATCTCGCCGACCCCCAGTTCGGTCGCCTTCTCGATCATCCATTCAAACCTGGCCGGCTTGATGAGCGCAGCCGCCAGGATCACATGAACCCCCGGCTGCCGGGCCGCCAGGGGTTTCAGGCCGCATACCAGGACGCGGGGACCGCTGAAGGCCACCTCCCCCGCCCATCCCCGCCCGGTGCCGTCGAAGATCTCGACCGTTTCGCCCGCACCGAGCCGCAGCACGGCACGCAGGTGGTGCGCCTGCTCCTCCGGCAGAACGGCCGACGGGCCGGTGATCGATTCCGGGGGAACGTAAAAGCGCCTGCGGGCCATGCGGCTCTATCCGAAAATATCCTTGACCTTGTCGAAGATATTCCGCTCCTGTACGAGTTCGTCGTCCTTGCTGGCCTTGGCGAGGGATTCGAACAGCTGGCGCTGTTCGCGCGTCAGCTTGGTGGGGATCACCACGTTGACCGTCACGAACTGGTCACCGCGCCCCCGCTCCCCGAGACTGACCACCCCCTTGTTGCGCAACCGGAACACCGAGCCGCTCTGGGTCCCCTCCGGGATCCGGACCTTCTCCTCCCCCTCGAGCGTCGGGACGGTGATGTCGGCCCCCAGGACCGCCTGGGTGACGCCGATGGGAACCTGGCAGTAGATATTGTTCCCCTGCCTCTGGAAAAACGGGTGCTCCTCCACGTAGATCACCACGTAGAGATCGCCGGGGGGGCCGTTGTGCACCCCCGCCTCCCCTTCCCCCTGGATGCGGAGCCGGGCGCCGTTGTCCACCCCCGCGGGGATCCGGACCTCGAGCACCTTCTCCCTGCGGACCCGTCCGCGCCCCTGGCACTCGGGGCAGGGTTCGGTCACGATCTGCCCGGCGCCGTTGCACTGGTTGCACGTCCGGCTGATGGAGAAGAATCCCTGCTGGTAGCGCACCTGGCCGGTACCGTGGCAGGTGGGGCACTTGACCGGTGTCTTTCCCCTGGGAGTGCCGCGGCCGTCGCACGCGCCGCAGGTATCCTGGCGCGGGATCTTGATCCGGGTCTTGAGGCCGAAGGCTGCTTCACGGAACGAGATCTTCAGGTCGTAGCGCAGGTCGGCCCCCCGCTCGGGCCCGCCCCGGCGGCGGCCCCCGAAGATGTCCCCGAACCCGAAAAATTCCCCGAGGATGTCCCCGAAATCTCCGAAGGTGGTGGGGTCGAACCCGCTGAACCCCCCCTGCAGCCCGCTGTGCCCGTAGCGGTCGTAGCGCGCGCGCTTGTCGGGGTCGCAGAGGATGCTGTAGGCCTCGGCCGCCTCCTTGAACTTCTCCTCGGCCCCCTTGTCGTTCGGGTTCTTGTCCGGGTGATACTTCAGCGCCAGGCGCCGGTAGGCGCTCTTGATCTCCTGGTCCGAAGCGTCCCGCGAAATCCCCAGGACCTCATAGCAGTCTCTTTTGTTGTTCAATGCTCCGTCCCCGCCTTCCCTAAGTGTGTTCCATATCGTCGAGCGCCGCCTTCATCAGGTTCCGCATGCCCCTTTCAGGCTTTTCCGTCCCGCCGGGGTCGCCCCCCTGCCCCTCCCCGGGGCTCGACATCACGGCCTCGGACAGCCGGGACGCGCCCTCTTCGACCAGGGCCAGGAGCTCGCCCAGCGTCTCCGCGTCTCCATCCTCGGGGCCGAGTTCCCTGGCCCTGCGGAGCGCCTCGTTTATCATTTTCTGGCCGGCCGCGTCAAGCAGGCTCCCCAGGGCCAGGTAGCTCCTGACCAGCACGGCCGCCCGGGCCTGGATGCGGTTGCGCAGCTCGGTCAACTCCCGGCTCTCCCGGTCCTTCTCCCCGAACTCCCTGGCTTCGGCCACCATCCGGTCGATCTCGTCCTTGCCCAGGCCGGTCGAGGGGGTGATCCGGACAGCCTGCTCCTTGCCCGAAAGGAGGTCGCGGGCGGAAACCGAGAGGATCCCGTTGGCATCCATGTCAAAAGCCACCTCTACCTGGGGCACCCCCCGGGGGGCGGGCTGGATCCCCACCAGTTCGAACTTCCCGAGCGACCGGTTGTGCCGGGCCAGTTCCCGCTCCCCCTGGACGACGTGAATCTCCACCACGGTCTGGTGGTCCGCCACCGTGGTGAAAACGTTCTTCTTCCTGAGCGGGATCGTCGAATTGTGCTCGATAACGCGGGTGAACAGCCCCCCGTGCGTCTCGACCCCCAGCGACAGCGGCACCACGTCCAGGAGCACGATATCCTTGAGATCCCCCTGCAGCACCCCTCCCTGAAGCGCGGCGCCCACCGCCACGACCTCGTCCGGGTTGACCTCGAGCGATGGGGGCTGCCCGAAAACCGCCTCGACATGACGCTGAACGGCCGGGGTGCGGGTCTGCCCCCCGACCAGGATCACCTTGCCGATATCCGCCGGAGTCAACCCGGCGTCCTCCAGGGCCTTATGGCAGAACCCGGTGGTCCTCTCGATCAACGGCGCCGCCAGCCTTTCGAACTCCGCGCGCTCGAGCGTCCGGTCCAGGTGCCGGGGCCCCGCCGGGTCGGAAGCGATGAACGGGAGGCTGATGCGCGTCCGCGGCTCGAAGGAGAGCTCGCATTTGGCCTTTTCCGCCGACTCCTTCAGCCTCTGGCGCGCCAGGATATCGGCGGAGAGATCGATCCCGGTTTCGGCCCGGAAACCTGAAACCATCCAGTCGACGATCGCCCGGTCGATATCCTCCCCTCCCAGAAAACTGTCCCCGCAGGTCGAGACGACTTCGAAAACCCCCTGGTTCAGTTCCAGGATGGAGATGTCGAAAGTCCCTCCGCCCAGGTCATAGATGGCGATCCGCTCCCGCCCGCTCTTCCCCAGGCCGTAGGCCAGGGCCGCGGCGGTCGGTTCGTTGATGATCCGGCGGATTTCCAGGCCCGCAATCCGGCCCGCGTCCTTGGTCGCCTGCCGCTGCGAATCGTCGAAGTAGGCGGGGACCGTCACGATCGCTTCCGTGACCGGCTCCCCCAGGTAATTCTCGGCCAGGCCTTTCAGGTGCTGCAGGAGCATGGCCGAAATCTCCGGAGGGCTGTATTCCCGGTCGCGGACCGAAATCCGGACGTCCCCGTTCCCGGAGGGGACGATGTCGTAGGTCAGAAAGGACGCAATCTTCTGGATTTCGGGGGAATCGTACCGCCTCCCCATCAGCCGCTTCACCGCCGAGATGGTGTTCCCGGCGTTGGTGACCGCCTGGCGCTTGGCCACCTGGCCCAGGATCCGCGCCCCGTTCCCCGCGAAGGCCACGATCGACGGGGTCGTCCTCCCCCCGAGGTCGCTGGGCACGATCTCGACCGAAGAGCCGTCCAGGACGGCCACGCACGAATTCGTGGTGCCCAGATCTATGCCGATGATCCTGCTCATGAGTTTACGGGATCTTCCGTCCGCGGCCTGGCCGCCACGATCACCTGGGCCGGCCGGAGAAGCTTGTCCCTGAACAGGTACCCCTTGAGGAGTTCGGTGACCACCGTCCCCTCCGGGTACTCTGCGGTCTCCAGCCGCGAAAGGGCTTCGTGCAGGTGCGGGTCGAACGGCTTCCCCTCGGTTTCCAAGGGCACAGCGCCCGCCCGGCTCAGGGTATCGAGCAGCTGCCGGTAGAGCAGTTCGACCCCTTCCCGGTACCGATCGAGGCCGTCACCCGTCCCCGACGCGAACGCTTTGAGCGCCCTCTCGCAGGCGTCGGCCACCGGCAGGAACTCGACCAGGATGGTACTTTGGGCCAGCGACCGGGCTTCGGTTCTTTCCCGGTCCACCCGCTTACGGAAGTTTTCCAGCTCCGCCGCCTTGCGCAGGAAGCGGTCCTGCCACTCGGCCGCCTCCTTCCTGGCCTTGTCGAGGTCCGCCTCGAGCTGCGCCTCGGGATCGGAGGGGACCATCGCTTCGACCGGCTCCCCTTTGCCGTCCATTCCGACCGGTTGCGCTTCCAGTTCAGGGGTTTCCGGATTGTCTTTCAGAGTCATAATCTGGTTCCTGTCTCGAGCACGCGGCCGAACATGCGGGCGACGTAGTCCACCAGCGAAATGGCGCGTGCGTACTCCATCCGGGTGGGGCCGAGGATCCCCAGCGACCCGTGCGTTTTCCCGTCGACAGCATAGCGCGAGGTAATCAGGGTGCAGTCCTCGATCCCGGGGAGCGCGTTTTCCGCTCCTATGGTGATGCGGACCTCCTGGGTGTCCCCCTCGATGCAGCGGGACAGCAGGTCCGCCAGCCGGCTTTTCTGCTCAATGGTTTCAAACAGCAGCTTCATTCTGCTGATATCGGAAAATTCCGGCGTGTTGATCAGGTTTGATGCCCCGTCCAGGTAAACCTCCGCATCGGGCACGCCCCCGGTTTCGGAAAACGCCTTTGTGCTCAGGGTGATGACCTGCTGCATGAAGGTGTCGTAGATCGCCCGCTCGTGCTGAATCATCTTGAGGATCCGGCTCCGGATCTCGCTCAGGGTCCGGTCCTTGAAATGATCGGTGATATAGCGGGCCGCCTGGTCCAGTTCGTTCTGGCAGATCTCCTCTGCGTAATGGATGATCCGGTTCTGGACAATGCCCGACCGCGACACCAGGATGACGAGGATCCTCTTATCCGCAAGCTTAGTAAAATGAATATGTTCCAACGCCACCCGGCTGATCGGCGGGGACACCACGATCCCCACGTTCCTCGACACCCGGGAAAGCACCTGGCTGGCGCGGGCCATCAGGTGCTCGGCGTTGTCATCCAGGCGCAGGTCCCGTTCGACAATGGCCTGGTCCTGAAGAGATAAATCCTTTCTCTCCAATAAATAATCCACATAAAACCGGTAGGCCTTATCCGTGGGCACCCGGCCTGCCGAGGCGTGCGGCTGCTGCAGAAATCCCATCTCCTCCAGATCGGCCATGATATTGCGCACGGTGGCGGGGCTGAGCTGCTCCCGGCTGTGGCGCGCCACTGCGCGCGACCCCACCGGCCGGCCGGTCACGGTAAAGGAGGCGATCACCCAGTGCAGGATCTCGCGAACCCTTTCATTAAAAAGATATTCTCTGGCATCCGTCATGACCGCCGACCATCCGGAAAAAACTTCTGGGGGGACACCCTTCGCCCTTCGGGCAAATCATTGTCCGCAAAGATTATAGTATCGCTGGAGTCAAAGTCAAACGGAGGGAGGGGATAAAGCGTCCGGCGCCCCGGCGGACGGGGACGGAATCCGGCCGCCGGGGACGGTCCCCGGCGGCCGGTGGAGAAACTACGGTTTGGTGATGCTGGTGTAGTAGGGGGCCGGGTCAGAACGCGGCAGGATGCGCATGAACTTGAGGACCACCGGGCTCCCGCTCTTCATCCCCTTGACGGTGTTGAACAGGTCATCCTTGTCCTTCACGCTCCTGCCGTTGGCGGCGACGATCACGTCCACCACCTCCCCCTCCTCGGTCCTCGTGGGCCCGATCAGGCCCGCTTCGTCAGCCAGGCTCCCCTGCTTGACGGAGGTGACCAGGACGCCGCCCGTAATGTTGAGCGTCTTGGCGATCGTGGGGGGGACATTGTCGAATTCGAGCCCGATTTCGGTGCGCGGGGGTTCCTCGCTCTCCTCGAAGCTGTAGCGCCGCTCCGCCAGGGTTTCCCGGCTCCGTTCAGCGAGGATGATGTCCAGTTCCTTTTCCACGCCGTCGCGGACTACCTTCATTTTGGCCGTCCGCCCCGGCACCGCGTTGGTCACCGCCATCAGGAAATCCTGGTTGTCCCGGATCTTGTTGCCGTCGAACTCGATGACCACGTCCTCCGGTTTCACCCCCGCCTTGGCCGCCGGGCCTTCAGTCGAGGGATTCCCCTTCTCGTCGATCAGCTGGGTGATCAGAACCCCGCTCCCCTGCTTCACCTTGAAGAATTCGGCCATGGCCGGGGTAAAGGGGAGGGAGTTCATGCTGACGCCGATCCACCCGCGGGAGACCTTCCCCGTTTCCAGGACCTGGTTGTACACCCTGACAAAAAGCTGGGAGGGGACCGCGAACCCGATCCCGGCGTTGGACCCCGTCGGGGTGGAGATGAAGCTGTTGATCCCGATCACCTCCGCGTTCATGTTCACCAGGGGGCCGCCGCTGTTGCCGCGGTTGATGGCGGCGTCGGTCTGAAGGTACTCGTTGAACACGGAGTAATCCGAGGGACCGTCCCCCTCCTTGAAGGTGCGCCCGGTCGTGGAGATGATGCCGGCCGTCACCGTCTGCTCCAGGCCGAACGGGCTGCCGATGGCGAGGACCCAGTCCCCGACCTTCATCCCCTTGGAATTGCCTACCTTGGCGTAGGGGAACGGCTTGCTGCCGCTGATCTTGATCACCGCGATGTCCGATATCGGGTCGGCGCCGACGATCCTGGCGCTGTATTCCCCCCCGCCGGCCAGGTTCACCTTGATTCTGGTCGCCCCCTCCACCACGTGATTGTTGGTGATGATGTAGCCCTGGGGGTCGACGATGACGCCGGAGCCGAGGCTGCGCACCGTCTGCTGTTCAGGCATCTGGGGAACCCCGCCGAAAAAGCGCTCGAAGAAATCGAACATGGGGTCGCCGGGGGCGGGTTGGGGCATTTGCTGCCCGCGGCGCGAAATGACCTCCTCGGTGTTGATGTTCACGACCGCGGGCTCGACGCGGTTGGAAACCTCCTCGAAGGCCCTGGACAGGCTGAGGACCGACTCCCCCACCACCGGCTTCCCCTCCTGTATCTCGAGCCGGCTGTCCCCGGGACCTGTGGCATCCACCCGGTCGGTGATCAGGCTGCCGATCCCGATGCCGAGGCCCAGAATCCCCAGAACCATGACAACGCCGAGCATCCGCCTGCCGCCGGGAAATCCCTTTTTCGGCTGTTCGCTCATACCCTCTCCTCCTTGATTGCTATCCATGAGTCCCCTACTCCCATCCTTTTACGCCATAAGCACGATTCCGTTGCAAAAAGCCACCTGCGGGCAAAAACCGCCTACGGTCTTCTGACCACCTCGATCCTCCGCTGCGGGAGGCCGATCTTCTGCAGCACCCGCCCGTCGTCCAGCCACAGGTCGATGAGGAGCCGCCCGGAATCGAGCTTCAGGTGACGGAGCCTCTTCTCCCTCCCCCTGATCTCGGTGGGCTCCCGCCCGGCGTCACGGATGACGACGGTCCCGTTGTCCAGTTCCTGGGGGATCACCACGTCCAGAGCCTGCGCCCCCCCGTCATCGAAATCGAAAAGGCGGCCGACGAAGGCGAAGTGGTGGAACACATTGGCGTCGAGGACGGTGTAGTATTCGTCGAGCAGCAGGCCGCTCTTGCGGGGGGTTCCCTCGAGCAGGTACCGGAAATCGGCCTGGCCGGGGGAAAAGGTCCCCTCCAGCATCCCCTTCCTCTCCCCCGCCGACGTGGTGACCCGGTAGGAGCGCGGCATGTAATGAGGGTCCATCTCCAGCCGTGTCTCCACCTTCACCCGCTCCTCCCCCATCACGACGTTCCGGAGGGTCCCGGTGGAAACACTGACGACGCCGTCGGGGCGGACCTCGATGGAATATTTTTCCCGCCCGACCTCCTCCCCGTCGATCCGGATCTCGAATTCCCCCTCCTCCCGGGCCGGCTCCGAGCCGCGGGCGCACAGGGGGAACAGGACGAAAAGAACCAGAGCCGAGGCCAGTGCCCGGCACGCCGACTTTCGCTCGAG
>JAFGSS010000178.1 GCA_016934555.1 Acidobacteriota bacterium
ACTTCACGCGTTTTCCCGATCAATCGTGGACACCCACTTATCGCCAATTCGAGGACATCCACCCATTGAGACAATCCGAGCCAAAAGTAGACACCCATTCCTCTCTGACCCTCCACAAATTGGTGGATGTCCATGATTAGGGGCAGGGGAAATAGGTGAATAGGTGGATGTCCTGGGATTGTATGCCGATTCCACAAGGGCGGGTGTCCCCAATCGCTCCGGCGGCATCCAATAGGTGGATGTCCACAAATGGCAAATGCCGGCAATTGAAAACCCTGTCGGGCGAGTTCACGAACGGTCCGGGCCCGAGCCCCCCAGCCACCCCTTGAGGCGGAAGAAAATGAGCAACCCCGCCGCCACGGCCGCCATCAGGCCGAGGGCAAAAATGAATCCCCCGCGCCACTGGAGATCCGGAACCTGACGCGGGAAATTCATTCCGTAGATCCCGGCGATGAGCGACATGGGAATGAAAATGGCGGAGATGATAGTCAGCACCTTCATGATTTCGTTGGTGCGGTTTCCGGTGCTGGAAAGGTAGACCTCCATCAACCCCGAAGTCAGATCCCGATAGTTTTCCAGCAGATCGATGATCTGGATCATGTGGTCGTAGCAGTCGCGGAGGTAGATGCGCTCCTCGTCCCGGATCCAGGGGATCGGCTCCCGGTAAAGCGTCGTCATCGCTTCCCGCAGGGGCCAGGCGGTCCGCCTGAGAGCGATCAACCCCCGGCGCAACTCGTGGATCCGCTGCAACCCCTCCACGCGCGGGCGCGTGATGATGGCATCCTCCAGCGTCTCGACCTCCTCGCCGAAGCGTTCCAGAACCGGAAAAAAGCAATCGACGCCGGCGTCGATCAGGGCATAGGCCAGGTGGTCGGGCCCGGCCTTGCGCGTCCTCCCCTTCCCCCCGCGAATGCGCTCCAGCACAGGGTGGAAGAAATCGTGCTCCCGCTCCTGGAAACTCAGCACGAAATCCTTCCCGAGGAAAATGCTGATCTGATCGGAACCGTAACCATCCCGGTCGTGGGCCGCCCGCACCACGATGTAGCAGTAGTCCGGATACTGCTCCACCTTCGGCCGCTGATGGACGTTGATGACATCCTCCAGGGCCAGGCGGTGCAGGCTGAACAGTTCCCCGAGCCGGGTAACGACCTGGAGGTCGCCCAGCCCCGTGGCCTGGATCCAGACCACGGGCCATTGCCCGAGCGCCGCGCGGATCTCCCCGATATCCTCGATATCCTTCTCAAACACCCTTTCCGGATCGTAGGCCGTGATGCGCACCCGGGTTTTGGCTGCATCGGGGTCCTGGATCAACGTACCCGGGGGGCTGCCGGGGAGCGCCCGGCGATGGGGGGGCGGGGCGTGGGGACGACGGCGATTCTTGCGTGACATGACAAACCTCCGGATCGGAATCCACCTGCCCGGTTCAGGCCCCCGCCGACGACCTGGGGGCCGGGTTACGCACGGGGGGCTTCAGCGCAAACAGCACGACAGCCCCCACCAGGCACCAGACGGCCAGGGTGTAAAAAACCCCGTTATACCCCCGCCCGGCATCATAGAGCCAGCCGGCAACGGAGGGGGTAACTGAACTCAGGGTGGTATTGACGGCGACAGCCACCCCCGCAAGCGCCGCAAAAGGTTTGATTCCGTAGTAGTTACTGATCACCGCGGCCAGACAGACAACGCTCCCGCCGAAGCCGATGCCCATGCAGCTTGAAGCCGCGACCAGCAGCCATTGCGTGTCCGCCCCCACCAGGAACCACTGTCCGATCCCGAAGACACCGATAAACCCGGCCCAGATGAAACGCGGGTCCAGGCGGTCCCCCAGGACTCCCACCAGACCCTTGGCAAAGAGCCCGGCCAGGGCCATCAGGCTGGGAGCCCAAGCCCCCGCATCCCGCGAATGGCCCAGGTCCTGAAAGTGGACCACCCCGTGGGCCAGGAAAACGGTATAGCCGCAGCTCATTCCCATCTGGCAGAACATCATGATCCAGTAGGGGAACCCGCCCAGAGCCTCCTTCACCGACCAGGCCTCGGAGGTGATGTGAACCGCCCCACGTCCCGGTTTACTGGAGCCGGGGCCACCCGGCGCGGCCTCGCCGTCGGGCCGCTGTCCCAGGTCCTCCGGCTTTTCCTTTACGAACACCAGCGCGACAAGGCCCGCGGCCAGCGACAGGGCGGCGATGAACCACCAGCCCATGCGCCAGTCTCCCCCGGCCGCTTCGATGATCCTGTTCAGCAGCGGGGCCGCGATGAAGCCGCCGACTCCGCTGGCCGTGCTTATGATCGAGAGCGCCAGCGCCCGGCGCCGGACAAACCAGCGGGCCAGGCCCGCCTGGGCGCCCAGCATCCCCCCCGCCGCGACCCCGGTCCCGACCAGCAATCCGAACGCCAGGGCCGCGCCAAGACCGCTCCGCACCAGGGTGGCCATCAGGACCGACCCGGATGAAACCAGCAGGCTTCCCGCGAACAGGGTACGGCGGATTCCGAACCGGTCGACGCAGAGCGCAACGAGCGGCCCCGGAAGACCCGACATGATCGTGAAAAGGGAAAAAAGGAATCCCAGAGTCCGCCGGTCCAGCCCCAGATCCCGCATCATAACGGCGTTGACGACGCTCGACCCGTAGATGGGGAACGCGAGATTCACGAAGACGACGACCCACAAAACCACAAGCAGCTTCCAACCGTAGAACCGGCCCGGCGGCATTCAACCTCCTTCCACATGCGCTGTTGCGGGACATCCGCAAATCGTTGCGCGCCAGTATGGAGCCATTCCCCTGCCGCCGTCAACAGAAGCCGAAACCCAATTGTGGACATCCACGGAATGGCCGCCCCGAGCCCGACGCGCGGCCGACCATCGATCGCCAAATCATGGACATCCACCTAACGGGCGGCCGGCACTCAATGGGTGCGTGTCCATGATCACTGCAATCGTGGACATCCACCGATTCCGGCTCCATTCCACGAAGACCACATGCAATTAGGACCAGGCAGCCGATGCAGCAGCCGGATGGAGCCAAATAATGGGCATCCATGATATCGGGAGTCAGATGACCAAATCATGGACATCCACCGATTGGCGGCCTTCGACCCCAGGCCGAAAGGCAAAGCCCTGGACATTCACCCGTTGGCCCAATGAGTGGATGTCCAGGATTGTTCCGGTTGTGGACATCCACCGAATGCTAAGTCCGTCATTCAATAAGTGGGTGTCCATGATTGGTGTCCATGATTGGTGCGGGTGCAGTCAATAGGTGGATGTCCACAATTGGATGATGCGGCCGGGTGAGGGGTGGGGCGAAGCCTGTGGGTGGGTTTGATCAGGGAGACTGCCCTCGAGGTGGAGGCGCCGAGCGGACTCGAACCGCTGAATCGAGGTTTTGCAGACCTCTCCCTTAGCCACTTGGGTACGGCGCCTCATTGAGGCACCCGACATTGTATGCGATGCGGCCCCCTCAAGCAAGTGCCGATAGGGGACAGGCTTCCCGCACGGTCCATAAATCGCGACCGGCCGCGGCTTGTGTCCCGGAGGCCCGACGGCAGGTTCGGACCTGGCGACATCCCCGCGCCTCCCCTCCCCGCCTCCTGATCCTGCCCGACCCGCCGGCGCGCTCGACCGACTTCCTTCTCGCCACAGGCCAACCGGGACCTCCCATGGGGGTTCATCGCCAAGCGATGAAGGCGGGCGTGGACAGGAGACGCGCCGCGCGGGGATTCCGCGGACGCGCCTGGGCGGTATGTCGGGCGATCGGTCCCGCCGCGGCCCCGCCGTCCGGACCCGATCCGTCGGCCCGGCCCGGGAGCTCCGGCAAAGCGGGAGCCTCATAAGGAATCCGGCCCGGAAGCGCGTCTGAGAATTTGAGCATGCCGCGCGCAGCGGGACTTGCGGGCCAGGATCAAGGCGCGGAGGGGAGGCGCTGCGGGAACATCGTTGACGATGAGCACCGCGGAGATTAATCCGAAACCCCATGGCGCCCATATGGTTCCGGCAACGAACGGGCATCCGCTTCGCCGGCGCTCCTCGACGATGCCCCACCATCGCCTGCGTCGCTCCGCCTCGCCTCCGCCCGCGCGGCGCGCGGAACAGGGCGTGTCCCGACTCTCGAACGCGCCGCTAATAGCCGTGATCGGAGAGCTTGACCTTTCCGCGGAACGCCCAGTAGATGGCCGTGGTGTAGGCGAGCACGAACGGCATGCCGATCGCGGCGATGATGGCCATGATGCGCAGCGTCTTCTCCGAGCTGGCCGCATTATAGATGTTCAGGCTGTGGCCGGGGTCGAGGCTCGAAATCACCAGGTTCGGGTAGAGCGTGAGGCTGAACAGAAACACCAGCCCGGCGATGGTAGCCGACGAGGAGATGAAGGCGTAAAAAGGGCGCCCGAGAAAAATCGCGCGCGGGACGTTGGCGAACGCCAGTACCGTCGCGACGACCGCGATCCAGGCCCATCCGTGCTCGCGGAAATTGTGCGCCGCGTCGGGGATCCAGAGCAGGGTGAAAATGGTGGCCAGGGTGTAGCAGACGAGGCTGAAGCCGAACCCGCGCCACATCCAGCGATGGACCAGCTCCTGCAGTTCCCCCTCGGTCTTCAGGTAGAGGTAGATCGCCCCGTGCATCATGGCAAACGAGACCGTGAGCAGCCCCAGGAGGATGGGGTAGGGGCGCAGCATGCCGAGGAAGGTGCCCCGGAACACCCCTTCGGCGTCGATCGGGATGCCGGCGAGGGCGTTCCCCACCGCCGCGCCGAAGAGGAAGGTCGCCAGCGTGCTCGCGCCGAAGAAGCCCCAGTCCCAGAATCGCCGCCATGCGGGCGATTGGCGCTTTCCGCGGAATTCCAGCGACACCGCCCGGAAGATCAGGGCGAACAGCAGCAGCATGAAGGCGACGTAGAAGCCGGAAAAGACGGTGGCATAGGCACTCGGGAAAGCGGCAAACAGCGCGCCGCCGAAGGTCACCAGCCACACCTCGTTGCCGTCCCAGAGCGGGCCGATGGAATGGATCATGATCCGGCGCTCCCGGTCGTCGCGCGCCGCCGGATGCAGGATCCCGACCCCCAGGTCGAAACCGTCGAGGATGGCGTAACCCGCCAGCAGAACTCCCAGGAGCAAAAACCAGAGATGATTGAGATCCACAGCCCGATTCCTCCACTTTAGTCCGGACGCCTCATGGATTCCCCGCCGGGTCGCCGCCGTCCGACAGGTCTGCGCCGCCAGGCCAGGCCCGAACCTGCGCGGTCCCCGACTCCCTTCACCCCAGCCCGCGTTCAGGGGGAACGCACCCGGTGGCCCGCCGGGGTTTCACGCCCCTTCCCAATCCTCGCGCCTGCGCCCGG
>JAFGSS010000179.1 GCA_016934555.1 Acidobacteriota bacterium
CTCCTGCCTGCTCGCTTTTCAGGGCGCGGTCCGGGCCTGGCTGGTGCGCCGGTCCCTGACCCTGGAGGCCCGCCGCAGGCCTGAGATGTGGGCGCTCCTCGTCGTGGGACTCCTGTCGATCTACGGGGGCTATTTCGGGGTGGCCATGAGCGTGCTGGTCCTGCCGATCCTGAGCCTGATGATCGACGAGGGGCTGACGCGGCTCAACGCGATCAAGCAGACCGTGGCTTTCGGCGCCAACGGCGCGGCCGCCGTCCTCTTCGTCTTTTCGGGCCGCGTGGACTGGACCATCGCGGCCGTCATGGCCCTGGGGGCGCTCGCGGGGGGCACGATGGGGGGGCGGCTGGCCGGGCGCATCCGTCCCGGCCGCCTGCGCTGGACCGTGGTGATCCTCGGCCTCGTCCTCGCCGTCGTCTATTTCCTCCGCTGACGCCCCTCCCCCGACGCTTAATCTGTTGCGCCTCCGGCGCCTTCCGTTCTAGAGTGGGGCGAAGGTCCGGGGCTCCGATCCGGGCCTCGACAGAGAGGACGCGATGGACTTCAGGCCATGGACATGGAAGCCGCCCGAGGGGGTGTCGGCGGTCGACTACGGCGCGGGGCGCCAGGACGGGTATGAGAGGGTGTCGGGAGAGGCGGTCTTCACCCGGGACGTGAGCCTGCCGGGGATGCTGTGCGCCAAGATCCTGGTCTCCCCCTACGCCCATGCGCGCATCGTGAAGATGGACACCCGCCGCGCGGAGGCGCTCGCCGGGGTGCGCGACATCCTGAAATTCGACGATCCCGACATCGAGTTCGAGAATTCGACCGGGGGGTACTGCTCCGCCGCATACAACATCCTGGCGCTGCCGCGCACCGGGGACTTCTACCAGCACCCCATGGGTGTCGCCGTCGTGGCCGACAGCGAGGAGATCTGCGACCGGGCGCTCCGGCTGATCGAAATCGAGTGGGAGGAACTCCCCTTCATCCTCGACATGGAGGAGTCGCTCGAGCCCTCCGCTTCTCCCCTCATGCCCGAGGTGGTGAGGATGGACCGGGGGGCGAAGGAGCCGAACACGCTCCGGACGCAGACGACCGAAATCGGCGACGTCGAGCGGGGGTTCGCCGAGGCGGACCGGATCGTGGAATACACCATTACGCGGGCCCCCAACACGGTCGCGGGGGTCGAGGCGATGGCGTGCGTCGTCCGGTGGCGGGGCGATTTTGTGGACATCTGGCCGCACCACACGGCCCACATGCAGCCGGTGCTGGCGAGCCCGAGCACCCCGGCCAGGGGGCTTTCGGGCGTCTCCCTCGGTTACGGTATTCCCGATATTCCCGACGACCCTTCGGCGACGGGGCGTTTCCGGCGCCTCGAGCCGATGGCCGAACACAACAAGATCACGGTGACCGTCCCCTTCCAGGGGGCGTGGTATGGCGGGATCGCCTGGCTGGGCTATTCCACCGCCTTCATCCGCATGGCCGCCATCCTGGCCCGCAGGGCGAAAGGGCGGCCGGTGAAGCTGCTGTACGATGAAAGCAACTTCTACGTCAACGGGGACGACGCCGGGGTCTACCGCTGCCGCGTCGGGGCGAAGAAGGACGGGACCATCACCGCCTGCGATTGGGACGTGACCGGTCCCTTCGGCGAACTCCACGTGGACAAGACGCACGAATCGACCCGCATCCCCAACCTGCGCAACACGCAGCGCTGGGCCCTCGTCAACCACGGGCACCACATCTGCTTCCGCCACGGTGCCCACTGCTGCGTCCCCCATAACGTGATGTTCGACCGGGTGGCCGCCGAATTCGGGCTCGACCCGACGGAGGTGGCGCTGTGCAACGACGGCTGCAAGGGACACGACTGGGATTGGGTGACCGAATACCAGAAGGAAAACGGCTTTCCCGCCCGCCACAGCCTCGCGGAAGTCATCGCGCTCGGCAAAAAAGCGATCGGGTGGGACGGGAAATGGCACGCACCGGGGGCGCGCCGCCTCCCCGACGGGAGGATGCACGGCCTCGGCTTCGTCTCGATCAACGAATGGAGCTGGATCTCCGGGCGACAGTTCGCCTGCCTCACCCTCCAGGAAGGGAAACTCACGATCATCGGGCTGCGGGCCGACTTCGGCATGGACACCGAGTCCGCCTTCCGCCACGCGGTGGCGGCCGAGGCGGGGCTCCGTTACGAGGACACCGTCATCCAGCAGCAGCGGGCGGACGCCGGGGCGTACCGGTTCTGGGTGCCGGGCGGCTCCATGGGCATCAGCCAGACCACGCCGCAACTGGTGATGGCGGCCCGGGAACTGAAGCGCAAGATCCTCTCCTATGCCGTGCGGGCGCGCCCGGGGATGTTCGGCCCCCCGGCGCCCGCCGCCTTCGAGGGCAGGAAGGAGGAGGAACTCGACGTCAAAGACGGCTTCGTCTTCGAACGGGCAAACCCCGCCAACCGCCAAAGCGTACGGTCGGTCGCCTCCCCCTTCTGGGGCGACGACCCGGCGATCGTGCACCCCACGGTCCCGTCGGTGACGGGCCTCACCTTCCGGGGCCAACCCCACCCGGAGACGTACATCATGAGCCGGCAGGCGCACTTCATGGAGGTGGCGGTCGACGTGGAAACGGGGGGAGTGGAGGTCCTCGACCTCGTCTGCGTCAACGACGTCGGGCACCTGTTCAACCGGCGCGGGGCGGAGGCGCAGCAGTACGGCGGCGCGATCATGGGGCTGGGGCGGAGCGCCACCGAGGAGAAGATCTACTGCCCGCGCACCGGGGTGGGGCTCAATTTCGACAACATCGGCTACCACATCGGCGGCATGAACGACTACCCGGCCGTCCGCTGCGTCCTCAACGAGAGCGGCCTCGGGTATTCGTCCTACGGCGCGTGCGGCGTCGGGGAGGACACCGGCGCCTCGCTTTCGGGGATCACGGCCGGGGCGGTGTATAACGCCACGGGGAAATGGGCGCTCGATTACCCCCTGACGCCGGACCGCGTCCTCAGGGCGCTCGGGAAGATCTGAAACAAAGAGAAAAAGGAGAAAGCTGATGCGGAGGATACTGCTGGTCTTGACGATGGTTCTGTTTCTGGGATTGCCCTGGGCGGCGGCGCAGCCGGCCGCGCAGCCGGCGTGCGACCGCGCCTGCCTTGAAAATTACATCAACCGATACCTGGACGCCATGGACGCGGACAAGCCGTCGCTCGATCTGTTCGCCCGCGACTGCCGCTTCACGGAAAACGGCGTCCGGCTCCCGCTCGGCGGCGAAGGCCTCTGGGTGAACATGTCGGGGAAGGGGAACTACCGGTTCTACGTCCCCGACATCGAAGCGCAGCAGGTGGCTTTTATCGGCACGGTGCGCGAGGGGGCGGACATGGTCGCCGTGGCCATCCGGCTGAAGATCGCCGGGGATCGGATCTCCGAGGCCGAGCAACTGGTGATCCGGCCGGAGCGGGCCGCCCCGAGCGCGCCCGGGGTGCCCTCCTTCCCCCCCACCGGGGAGAGCGTCGAGAAAATGGGATCGCCGCACCCGGTCTACCTGGAGGTGATCCCCGAGTCGGAGCGCCCCTCGCGCGAGGAGATGATCAAGACCGCGAACTATTACTTCACGGGGATGCAGAAGAACGACGGCAAGGGGTACTATCCCTTCAGCGACGACT
Source organism: Acidobacteriota bacterium (assembly GCA_016934555.1). Classification (GTDB taxonomy): domain Bacteria; phylum Acidobacteriota; class UBA6911; order UBA6911; family UBA6911; genus UBA6911. The sequence goes on from JAFGSS010000179.1 coordinate 3,626, forward strand.
GCCACCGGATCGAGAACGGGCTCCCTTCGACCAACGTCCCGCTCAAACCGGGGGAGACCCGGCCCGACCCGAAGACGGCCAAGTCCTACTCGGCGGCCTGGAGCTGCCGGGAACAGTTCGAGTCGGGGCTGCTCAATTTCGTTTCGCGCATCCGCGACCGACGCTTCGTGGCGGTGGACCGGGAGCGCGGGATCGTCTTCGCCTTCGGCTTTTTCGACCACCACAACATCAACTGGACCTGGCAGCTGGCCGAGCTGTTCAAGATCGAGAAGGGGCAGATCCGGCGCATCGAGGCCGTGTTCCACCGCTCCGCCTTCGGGATGAACTCGGGGTGGAGCACCTACGAACAGGGGATCTCCGACGCGCTGCAGATCGTGTATTGACACCTCGAGGGCGGTCCGGCTCCGCCGGGCCGTCCCCGTTCACTCGGGGGAGGGGATCATGGAAGAGAGAGAGAATTCGATTCTGCCGGACCGGAGGGAGTTCCTGCAGCACTGCATGGCGCTGGCCGGGGCAGGAGTGGCCGGCTGCATGGTGCTTTCGGGACCCACCGCGGCCGCAGGGGCCGAAAGCGTCGCCCCCTCCGACCCGCGGCTGGAAACGGAGCGGGTGCGCTACCCTGCGGGTGAAGGGGAAATGGAGGCCTATCTCGCCCGGCCCAAGGGCGAAAAGAAGCTCCCCGCCGTCATCGTCATCCACGAGATCTTCGGCCTGAACGCCCATATCGAAGACGTGGCGCGGCGCCTGGCGCTCGAGGGCTTTTTCGTGATCGCGCCCGACGCGCTCACCGCCTCCGGGGGGACGGCGGCCGCCGGTGGGGAAGTCATGGCGCAAATGCGGCAGCTCGACCAGGCGGAGACGGTGCGGAATTTCAGCGCGGCGGTGCGCTACCTGAAAACCCACCCGAAGACCACGGGGAGCGTGGGCTGCACCGGCTTCTGCTGGGGGGGAGCCATGACCAACCAGGTGGCCGTCAACGCCCCGGAGCTCGCGGCCGCCGTCCCGTACTACGGCACCGTCCCGGCCGCCGAAGACGTGCCGAAGATCAGGGCCGCCATGCTCTGCCACTATGCCGGCAACGACGAGCGGATCAACGCGGGGATCCCGGGGTTCGAGGCGGCGCTCAAAAAGGCCGGGATCGACTGCCGGATCCACGTCTACGAGGGGACGGAGCACGGCTTCAACAACGATACCGGCGCCCGCTACCACAAGGAGGCCGCGGCCCTGGCCTGGAAGCGGACGGTCGACTTCTTCAAGGAGAAGCTCTGATCAGCCCCGATGGAGGGTGGCGAGAGCATCCACGAACGGCCGGCAGTGGGTGAAAAAGCGCCGGTAGCCGGCGCAGAGATAGTTCCGGTCCCTCTCGCGGGAGGGGAGGATCCGGTCTTTCGGGCAGCCGCCGCCGCACGTGTCGAGCACCGGGCAGCGGCGGCATTCCGCCGGAAGCGTCTCCGTCTTGGCCCGGCCGAAGCGCCGCTGCCGCTCGCCGCCGATCAGCTCCCCGAGCGGCGTTTCCAAGATATTCCCCAGCCGGCAATCGGGGCGGACGTAGTGGTCGCAGCTGTAGACGTCGCCGCGCGGGTCGATCACCGGCACGTTGCATTCCGGGCGCAGGACGCAGAGGGTGTGCCCGAGCC
>JAFGSS010000180.1 GCA_016934555.1 Acidobacteriota bacterium
CGGAGAGGGAGGGATTCGAACCCTCGGTAAGGTTACCCCTACACACGCTTTCCAAGCGTGCTCCTTCAACCACTCGGACACCTCTCCCGGTCGCGCATGCCGGCGGACGCCGGCGGGAGTGTAGATTGTATGTCGCCCCCGCCCCGGCCGCAAGTCATTAAAAGAGTTTTTCTCCCCGGCGCCCCCCTTTGGTATATGCTTTGGGCGAGGCGGCCGGCTCACCCGGCGCGCATTGCCTATGAACGACCAGCCCGGCTTCCAGAAAACCCCGGACGATCTCCGGACACGGCGCTACGTGCTCGGCGCGATCATCTTCCTCGCCCTGGCGCTCGCGGCGACCCACACCTTCCTGCACCGGACATCGGTCGGGAGCCACCGCTTCATCGGGATGACGTGGATCGTCTATACCGGGACCTTCCTGGCGCTGCTGGCGCTCCTGATCCTGGCTACGATCCTGGGGCGCAACCTCATCAAGCTCTATTTCGAGCGCCGAAGCGGTCAGCTCGGGAGCGGGTTCAAGACCAAGCTGGTGCGCACCTTCATCGGCCTTTCGCTCCTTCCGGCGCTGCTGCTGTTCCTGCTGGCCTACACCCTCATCAACTCCTCCATCGAAAAGTGGTTCCGCGCGCCCACGGCGCAGATGATGGACAAGAGCCGCATCCTGGCCGAGCAGTATTACGCCGAAGCCGAGGAGCGGGCGAAGCATTTCGCCGCGAGCATCGCCGGCCGCGTCCACCCCGATGGGGATGTCCCGGCCGGGTCGGGGGAGGAGGCGTCGCTTCGTCTCAGGGAACTCGCCGCGGAATTCGCAGTCGGCGCCGTCGAGGTCTACCGGTCCGACGGCCGGCTGGCGGCCGCGTCGGGACCGGCGCTTTCGCCCGCCGCGCACGGGGAGATCCGCACGGTGCTGGTCCGGCAGGCGCTTCAGGGGACGCCCGGTTTCGGCGTCCACCGCGTCGATCCCAACGATCCCTGGAACGAGATCAGCTACGCCGCGGCCCCCATCGCCGGCCCCGACGGCCGGGCGGCAGGGGCGGTCCTGACCGAAAGCCTGCACCCGACCAGCGCCCAGACCTGGGCGGACGCGGTGATGGACGCCTACCAGAAGTACGGCCAGCTGGAGCGGGAGCAGCGCTCGCTCCGCTTCAACATCCTCCTCATCCTGGTGCTGGCGACGCTCCTGATCGTTTTCGCCTTCGCCTGGTTCGCCCTCTACCTGGCCAAGCGCATCACCGTCCCGATCCAGGCGCTGGCGGAAGGGGCGGCAGCCGTCGCCGCGGGGAACCTCGGGCACCGCGTCGAATGCCAGGCGTTCGACGAGCTGGGGAGCCTGGTGACCCGGTTCAACCGGATGACGGCCGACCTCGAGGAAAACGAGCGCCGCATCCGCGGGGCGCAGGAAAGCCTCCGCCGCAGCAGCCTGGAAAATGAGAACCGCCGCCGTTACATCGAGACCATCCTGCAGACGATCGCCACCGGCGTGATCGCCCTGGACGCCCAGGGCCGGGTCCGGACCATGAACCAGGCCGCGCTCGGGATGCTGGGAATCGCGCCGCCCGGGGAAAACGCGGCCCTGGAGGAGGTGCTCGGCCCGCCGGCGGCCGGTGCGCTCCGTCGGCTGCTCCGGAAGGCGGAGGTGCTCGGGACCGTCGTCAAGAACATCGAGCTGGCCGGGCCGGGCGGGACGCTGCAGATCGCGGCCACGGCGACACCCCTCGTCGACACCGCCGGTGCGCGCGCGGGCTGGGTGGTGGTGCTCGACGACATGACCGAACTCTTCCGGATGGAGAAGATGGCGGCGTGGCAGGAGGTGGCCCGCCGCCTGGCCCACGAGATCAAGAACCCCCTGACCCCCATCCAGCTTTCGGCCGAAAGGATTCTGAAGAGGTACAAACAGCTCGCACCGGGCGACCCCGGTGCCGGGCGGGAGGAATTCGGCCGGTTCGACCGCCTCCTCGAGGAGAGCGTCAAGATCATCATCCAGGAGGCGGGGTCGCTCAAAAGCCTCGTCGACGAGTTCTCCCGCTTCGCCCGCCTCCCCGAGGTGCGGCCCGAGGATGCGGACCTGAACCGGATCCTGGAACAGACGCTCCGGCTCTACGACGGACGGATGCCGGGGGTGGAGGTGCGGAGGGAGTTCGGGGAGATCCCGACGCTGCGGCTCGACCCGGAGCAGATGAAGCGGGTGTTCATCAATTTGTTCGATAACGCGCTCGAGGCCCTCGCGCGCAAGGATGAGGCGCCCGTTTCCACCTCCGCTGCGGGGACGGGCGGGGACGGCACCCCGACCTCCTCTCCTCCGGCAGCAGGCGGGGGGGGACGACGGGACGCCGCCTTCTCATCAGGGGCCGGCGGAGGGGAGAGCGGGACCGGCCGGGAGGACCAGGCGGCCATGGGGCGAGGCCCCGAGGGTCTGGGGACGGAGCAGAAGGTTGTGGCGGCGGACCGAGGACGGGCGGGGAGGGAGCAGGAAAGCCCGGGGGGGCGCGCGGAAGGCCCGGGCGCTCCCGACGGGACGGCAGCCGCGGGAAAGGCGGGAAAGAAGATCCTCCAGGTCCGCACCTCATGGGACCGGGTACGCCGGCGGGCGCGGGTGGAGATCGGCGATAACGGCGGAGGCTTTCCCGAGGAGTACCGGGACAGCGTTTTTCTCCCCTATTTCTCGATTCGCAAGGGGGGGACCGGGCTGGGACTCGCCATCGTGCGCCAGATCGTGGCGGACCACGGCGGGGAAGTGCGGGCCGAGGCGAACCTTCCCATGGGCACAAGGATCGTCATCGATCTGCCCCTGGCCCGGGACTGAAAGAGCGTTTGGGGACGGACCACGAAATCTTGGGGACGGACCACAACCATTCAACCATTCGGGGACGGACCAGGAGCGGGAGGGGAGGGCCCGGAAACCTTTCAGGAGCACGGATTCGACCGGAGGAGGGGAGATCCTCCCGGTCCGCACCTTCTGGGACGGGGGGCGGCGGGGAGGTGAGGCCGAGGCGAGCGTTCCCATGGGCACGGGGATCGTCATCCATTTATCCTTGGCCCGGGACTGAATCGGGATCAGAATAGGCGGCTATGGTGCATTCGGCGGTATTGATCGTAGACGACGAACAGGGGGTGCAGACTTCGCTCCGGGGGATCCTCGAGGACGCCGGGTTCGAGCCGGAAGCGGTTTCGAGCGGGGAAGCGGCGCTCGAGCTCCTCACGGGGCGGGAATTCGCCGTGGTGCTCCTGGACATCTGGCTGCCCGGAATGGACGGGCTCGAGGCGCTGGCCGGGATACGGCGCCTGGCGCCCGAAACGTCCGTCGTCATGATCTCGGGGCACGGGTCGATCGAGGCGGCCGTGCGCGCCACCAAGCTGGGGGCGTACGACTTCATCGAGAAGCCGCTGTCGCTGGAAAAGACCGTCCTGGTGGTCACGAACGCCGAGCGGCAGTACCGGCTGGAGCGGGAGAACCGCCTGCTGCGGGCGGAGGTCGAGCGGAAATACGCCATGATCGGCGACTCGGTGCCGATGCAGGCGCTGCGGCAGCAGATTGCCTTCGCGGCGCCGTCGAACGGCCGGGTGCTGATCTCGGGGGAAAACGGCACCGGGAAGGAGCTGGTGGCCCACCTGCTCCACCTGCACAGCCTGCGGCGGGACAAGCCCTTCGTGGAGATGAACTGCGCCGCCATCCCGGAGGAACTCATCGAAAGCGAGCTCTTCGGGCACGTGAAGGGGTCGTTTACGGGGGCGGGCGGGGACAAGGAGGGGAAGTTCGTCCAGGCCGACGGCGGCACGCTCTTCCTGGACGAGGTCGGCGACATGAGCCCCAAGACCCAGGCAAAGGTGCTGCGGGCGCTCGAGCAGCAGAGCTTTTCCCCGGTGGGGAGCAACGCGACGGTCCGGGTGGACGTGCGCGTCATCGCCTCCACCAACAAGAACCTGGAGCGCGAGATCGAGCGCGGGAATTTTCGCGAAGACCTCTACTACCGGCTCAACGTGATTCCCTTCGAGATCCCCCCGCTGCGGGAGCGGAAGGAGGATATTCCGCCGCTGGCGGCGCATTTCCTGGACCAGTTCGCGCGCAAGTACCGGCGCAAGCCGCCGGCCCTGGGGAAGAAGGCGCTCGAGGTGCTCGAATCGTACGACTGGCCGGGGAACGTGCGGGAGCTGCGCAATATCATGGAGCGCATAGTGATTATGACCCAGCAGCCGCGCATCGACGTGTACGACCTGCCGGAGGCGATGCTTGAGCGGGCGCTCTCCGCGGAGCCCGCCCCGGAGGACGGTTCCACGCTCCACGCGGCCCGGGAGCGGTTCGAGCGCGATTTCATCCTGCAGAAGCTCGTGGAGCACCGGGGGAACGTCAGCCGGGCGGCCGAGGCGCTCGGCATCGAGCGGAGCAACCTCTACCGCAAGATCCGTCAACTGGGTATCCCCTGGCCCGGCCGCGAGACCGACGGAACCGAATAGCAGAACCCAATCCTGGACATCCACCTTCTGAGCCAATCTTGGACATCCACAATTTCGGCTGTCGCGTCCAGTTAGTGGATGTCCATGATTTCATCTCCAGCACCGAATAGCCGAAGTCAAATCCTGGACATCCACCTATTCGAGATCAGAGGACACCCACCGATTTATCGGTTCCGATAAACCATTCGGGATTCCAAGGGGTCCGCTCTGCGTCGATAGCATTTGATGAACTAGACAGGATCCCCGATCTCCGGGACAGCTTCCGCTGGTGGATGTTCATAATTGGGCGAATCGGTGGATGTCCGGAATTGGGTCAATCGGTGGATGTCCAGGATTTCGTCAGATCTTCGGTCCATCTGGTGGATGTCCACAATTGGAGCAGCGGAGGGGGGGTGAAGTCGGCCGCGAGTTCGTAGTTTTCCTCGATCCACCCCATCAGGATCCGACAGTAGTCCCTGCCGAAGACCCTGGGACCGAATTCGTCCGTCGGGCGGTTGAAGAAAAGGACAAGGGGGACGTCCTTTTGCTGCAGTGCGCGCACCGCCTGCCGCTCCCCCTCCGGGGCCAGAAAACCGGGGGTCAGGATTTCGTAACGGAGCGGAGCGGGTCGCCGCCCGAGAAAATTAAGGCTGCTTCCCTCCGGGAGTCCGTGGATGTATTGACCGGGGGCGCTGTGGCGGGAGATGAAATCGAGCGCCTGTCCCATCACGGCGGCCGCCGGTGCTTCCAGACGCAGATCCCCCCGTGCCGTTTCCAGCCGTTGGCGCTCCGACGCGAGTGCCCGGAAGGCAAACACCCCCGCGGCCGCCGCAATCGCCACTGCAAAGAAAACCAGCACCGCGCGGCGCACCCGTGCCGCGGTGGCCGGCGCGAGCGCGGGCAGGCGGGCGACGGCCAGATAGAAAAAGGGGATCATGGGGACCGGCAGCAGGCCGGACCCGTAGGCGCCCCCGGCGGGGACGCGAATGAAGATGCGCGCCAGCACGGCGAGTCCGAAGACGGCCACCAGGAGACGCACCTTCCCGGGCTGATCGAGCGGCTGCGCTGCAGGTCTTGCGAGCATCCAGACCATGCCAGCCAGCAGCAGCGGGAGCGCCCGTATCGGGTTGAGGTCCCAGCCGGTCCCGTATACCAGCAGGCTGAGTGCCAGCCACCCCAGTGATCCGGCGATGACGCGCCAAGTCCGCCCGGTTTGCTCCTCGCGCCAGGCTATCGATTCTCCCTCCAGCCGCCGGCCCAGGAGGAGAAAGGCGCCGCCGAGAGCGCCGAGCAGGGCCAAGGCGCTGAGCATTTCCATGGCGGTCTTCGCCGGTGAGAAGAGCCCCAGTTTCAACCGGTTGAAGTGGAGCAGCTCTGCGGGGATCGACCCGGGGAGAAGGCAGGTGTCCCCGAAAACGGCCTGAGCCGGGGTTCCCGTCAGGACCAGCCCGTAGACGACCAACGGGACCAGCACGAACGTCCCCAGAGCGGCCAGCGTTGTCCGTGCCCGGCGCTCCTTCGGGGTCAAATACAACAGGGCTGCGAGGGCGGCGCCGGCTGCGAAACCGAATTCCAGCTTGCAGCAGAGAGCCAGCCCCGAAACCGCCGCGGCCGCCACGAGTCCAGGCATGCGCCCGGATCGCAGGTGGCGGATCATGAGGATCAGGGCCAATGTGGCCAGGCAGGTGCCGTAGAGCGCCGAGTAAGTGTAGGGGAAGATGAGATTCCCGCTCTGCTTGAAGACGGAGAAGAGGAGGACGGCGGCCGCCGCCAGCATCGCCGCGGTCGTGGGCATCAGGGCGCGCCCGAGCTGGAAGACCATCAGGACCAGGAGCAGGGAGCCGATGAGCCCGGCCGCGTAGAGGGTATTGAGATGCGGCCCGAAGATCCGGTAGAGCGCGGCGTTGAAATAGGGGGCGACCGGGCCGTAGAGATAGTAAACGTCGCCGTAGAGCCGCTCCCCCGCGAGCAAGCGCAGCGGCGTGTGCATCTCGCGTCCGCTGTCGACCTCGGGCGTTGCCTAGGTCTGCCAGGTGACCGCGCTCGTGACCAGAAACAGCGCCAGCAGGATCGCGATTGCGTGGAGTGGTTTCATGGCGTCATGCGCTCCGGGGCGAAAGCGCGGATCTGGCGGAGCGCCTCGTAGACGGCGATGGCGACCGAGGAAGAGAGGTTCAGGCACCGGACGTTCGTAGTGCGCATCGGGATTCGCAGCGTGTGCTCCCCGTTTTCCTCCAGCAGCTCGGGGGGGAGCCCGCGCGATTCGGAGCCGAAAACCAGGCAGTCCCCGGGGCGGTAGTCCATATCCGTGTAAGCCCGTTCCGCCTTTGCGCTGAAGTAGAGGAGGCGCGCGCCGCCGAGCGCGCCCCGCAGCTCCTCCAGATCCTTTTCCCGGTGGAGGTCGACGTGGGGCCAGTAGTCGAGCCCCGCCCGCTTCACCGAGCGGTCATCGATACGGAAACCGAGCCGCCCGACCAGGTGAAGCGGCAGCCCGTTTGCCGCGGCCAGGCGGGCGATGTTGCCGGTGTTCGGGTGGATCTCCGGCTTGTAGAGCGCGATGTGGATCATAGCGAATAAGGATAACGCGATCCCTCCCGCTCTCAAAGCTTCAAGGGCGGCCC
>JAFGSS010000181.1 GCA_016934555.1 Acidobacteriota bacterium
CAATCGGGCGTTTCATGATGAATGTCCTCCGCAAGGTGGTGCCATTATACCTCACGGGACTGGAATCCGACGCCGGATGACCGATCCCCCGATTTTTCTGCAATGCCCCCATCGTCAGGAGGACGCAGCTCCGGCGAAGCTGACGGCGTCTGGCAGAAGAGGGGAGGGGTCGGGATCGGCGGGGAGGGAGGGCGGTCGGGCCGCCCCCTCCCCGCTTCAGGCTGCGCGGCGGGCGACGGGGGAGTCGCCCGGCAGGGTCACCGTTTCGGCGCCGGGTTGTCGGCGTTGGTGCCGGTGGGGCCGCGGAAGTCGCTCATCTTGAGGTGCGTCAGCGTGTGCACGTAGCGCAGCTTGCCGTTCTCCATCCGGAACAGGTGGGTGTCGGGCGCGCCCATCGTGCCTCCCGGGCCGCCGGCGCCGAAGGTGCACCAGACCACCACCGAGCCGAGCACCTCATCCACCACGAAGCGGCGGTTGACGATGTTGACGCCGGCCGGCAGGCCGGCCTCGCAGGTGTCCGCGTCCGTACCCTGGGAGGTGGTCATGCCCCCTTCGACCCGCACGCAGGGGTAGCCCCACGGGACCAGGTCGGTCTTCGCCTCGAGGAAGGCGTCGAGGTAGGCGGTGGCCCCGCGCACCAGTTCGGCACGGGTGTTGCGCCGGTCGGCGGGGATGGGGCCCCAGTTCTCGTCGGACGAATACTTCAGGTAGTTGTCGGCGTTAAACAGCCAATCCCCCGTCGTGGTCGTGATCAGCTCGATCTCGGCGATCTTGTCGTGGTTGACGCGCAGCCGCACCCCGAACACATGGGGGTTCGCCTTGTCGGTCACGATGACCTCGGTGAAGGTCTGACACGAGGCGTCGTCGTACAGGCTCATGCTCTTGTCGATGACGAGGGGCTTGGTGAGGAAGCCGGTTTTGATATCGGCGGGCTTCATGTTCTCCTGGTACCCGAGGCCGTTGGCCAGCGGCAGAATGGAGAGGTCGCCCTTGGCCTGAGCGGCCAGGTACAGGCGGACGGCGTGCTGCAGTCCGCCGCGCTGGCAGGATACCATCGGTACCTGCGAGGCCTGCACCCCCGGGGGGGGATCCCCCGGCTTCGGTTTGGCCTTCGCAAACTGCGCCTGCCCCAACACGGGGAACAGCATCGCGGCAGAGAGCGCGATGCACATCGTGACGAGATTCGTGCGTTTCACTGGATGTAATCTCCTGATAATGGTTGCGTGGAATGGAAGGGACCGGCCGGCTGCGTTTTCATTTTCACCCCGTCGGGCCCCCGCTTCATGACCGCCCAATGTCGGATTTTTCTCTGTTGCATCGCGTCCCCCGGCTTGGGTCGATGGCCGAAACCCCCGGACATGGGGATTCTACTACCGAACCGCCCGGTGCGGGTAAGGCATTTTCTCCCGGCGGGCGGCGCGCGCGGATGGAAGCCCCTTTCCTCTGGGCCGTTTGCGGCAACCGGTCAGGCTGGTACAATCGGGTCATGAGGAGCCTTCGAATCCTTTCCCTGCTGGTCCTCGCCGGGTTGCAGGCCGCCGGCGATGTCGCGGCAGGGGAAAATTACGAGCTGACAGGCAGGATCGAGTACGAGGACGGCAGGTTTTCCCCGGGCGCGACTCCCCTCGTCATGCTGGAAGGAATCACCAAACCTTTCGCCGCGCACACCTGGGCCGACCTGTCCGGGAAATTCAGGTTCAAGAAGCTGCCGCCGGACCGATACACCCTGATCGTTTCGATGGAGCGCGTCGGCGAGTGGCAGCAGACGGTGGAGGTCAGTCCCGGTTTGGCCGACTCCCGGAAAAGGATTTTCGTGGAGGTGGTTTTCCGGCCGCAATCGAGGAGCGGAACCTTCGGGGGGGTGTCCGCGGCCGAACTCTCGGTACCGGAAAAGGCCCGGAAGGAATTCGAGAAGGCCTATCGGAGGCTGGGCAAGAAGGACCTCGAAGGAGCCGTCGCGCACCTGGAGAGGAGCGTGGAGCTGGCGCCGAGGTTCGTCTCGGCCTGGAACACTCTGGGGACGCTGGCGTTCAAATCGGGAGAGTTCGCGCTGGCCGAAAGCCGTTTCCGCGAAGCCCTGAAGCACGACCCGGGGTATTATCCCGCCCTGGTCAACCTGGGTGGCGCCCTCCTGTCGCAGAACCGGATCCAGGAGTCGCTGCAGGCGAACCTGGCCGCGGTCCGGGAAAGGCCCGACGACGCGCTGGCGCATTCGCAACTGGGTCTGAGCTGTTATTTTCTCAAAAGACCGGAAGAGGCCGCCAGGCACCTGGAACGGGCGATTGCGCTCGACCCCGCCCACTTCTCCTTCCCGCAACTGCCGCTGGCCGACATCTACCTGCAAATGAAGGATACGGTTTCGGCGGCGCGCGTGCTCCGGCAGTTCCTCGCCCTCCACCCGGACTCGGCCCAGGCGCCGGCGGTCAGGAAACAGCTCGGGGCGATCGGCTTTCAAGTACGCGATTAGACAGGATTTTTGGCAGTCGCCTCATTCACAGCGGGTCCCCTGAATGCCCGCAGATCGGCGATGGCGCGTCTGCGGATGCCTGCGCGGCGGCGGTGTTTCAAAGTAAACGGCAGCGTGCTCCAAAGGGAACAGACGGCGTTCCCGACCGTGGCCTATCATGGAGGCAAGAAAGCAAAGGGACGGCGTGTGTGTCAACAGGGCTATCAGGGAGGCAAGACATGAAGCAAAGTACCGGGGACAGGATAAAGGGCGGGTTTCACGAGGTAAAGGGCAAGGTCAAGGAGGAGGTCGGGCAGGCGACGAACAGTCCGGATCTGGAAGCCGAAGGCCAGGCCGAAAAGATCGGCGGGAAAATCCAAAAGAAAATCGGCCAGGTGGAAGAAAAGCTCGGCAAATAGCGTGGAGGCTCCGCGGTTTCTTCGGACCCGCGCTCTTCACGGCGTGGGCGAGTCACCCCCTCTCTCAATAGACTCTTTAGGCGGTCAAAAAGGAGAATCATGAAAAACAAAATATTCACCTTCGCTGTCATAGGATGCATGGCAGGCATATTGTTTGCCGGCTGCGGGAAAACACCGGAAGAGAATGTCGATGCAGCCAGACAGGAGTGGAAGGACGCAAAAGCCGATTACCGTGCCGAGTGGCAGGAATTCAAGGCCGCGTCTGAGGACCAGATCAAGGCCAATGAAGACAGGATCGAGGCCTTCAAGGAAAAGATGGAGATGGCCGTTTCCGCGACCAAGGCGGAGTACACCCAGGAAGTGGTGACGCTGGAGCAGAAAAATCGCGAGCTCAAGAAGCAGTTGGAGGAATATAAGGACGAGGGCGAAGGCAAATGGCAGGAGTTCAAGACGAATTTTCAGCATGACTTGGATTCGGTTGGGAAAACAATGACGGATCTATTTACGGACAACGGGTAGGCGTTCAGTTTTTTGAGCGGCAACCGGTGAATGTCACGGGTGGGCATCAACTTCGGCGTACGCTTCGAAAGTGGGCGTCACCTTCCTTACTTCCTGTTGCCGTGCGGGCGCCAGCCGCCCCGCTCCCTCCGGCCCCAGGGTGTGAAACCCGCCCGTCGGCTTCCGATCAGAGGGCGAGCGCGATGGCGCCGTTGAGCGCGGCGGCGAAGGCGACCCAGGCCAGGTAGGGAAGAAGCAGCGCCCCGGCCAGCGGCCGCACGCGCCAGAAGGCGATGACGGTGGCGAGGATGGCGAACCAGAGGACGAGGATCTCGACGAAGGCGGGGACAACCAGGTACAGGCCGAAGAAGAGCAGGGACCACAGGCCGTTGAGCAGGAGCTGGACCGCCCAGGGGGCGAGCGGCGGGGCGGCCGCCTGCAGGCTCCCCCGCGCGCGCCAGACGAGCCAGGCAGCGACCGCGATGAGGATGTAGAGGAGTGTCCAGACCGGGCCGAAGACCCAGCCGGGGGGCGTCCACGCGGGCTTGGGCAGGGTCGCGTACCAGCCGCCGCCTCCCCCGCCCGGAGTGAAGAGCGCGCCGAAGGCCGACACCGCGAAGGTGACGGCGAGCCAACCCGCCAGCCCGAGAATCGAGCGCTTGCGCCTCATCGGCCGGTCGGAAGGTTCCATCTCGTGTCACCCCCTGCAATAAATTCCCTTGTGCTCAAAAATCGATATTGATCGCCCCGATCTTCGGCTACAATGCCGGCAGAGTCAAGAAGAAGCGCCGCAGCCAGGGACGTTTCCCGGAACCGAAAAGGGGGGAGTCGAAAGGGGCCCATGATGGCTATCGATGACTATGAAAGGTATATGGTCAAAAAGCCCGCAACGGTGGAGGAGCCCGACCCCGGTGTGAAGAACCGGACGTACCCGCCCCTGATCTACATGAGCAGCGAGCTGGTTCCCGAAGTCCGGTACAACGTGGAGTTCGGCTGGGTATGGGGCATGCCCGAACCCAATCCTTACCTGGGGGAGGAGGTCGGCGAGCACGACGAGATCATCCTGAACATCGGCGGAGACTGCCGTGACCCGGAAGACCTGGGGGCGGATATCGAATACACTCTCGGCGGCCGGAAGCTCGAAACGGATTCCACCGGGGCCATTTTCGTGCCGAAGGGGGTTCCGCACGGGCCGTTGACCTACAAGGCGTACCGCCATCCGCACGTGCGCATCTCCATCCTGCTGGGAACCGGCGAACGCAGGAAGGGGAAAAAGCGGAACCCGGAGGAGACGGGCCGGGGACCGGATCCGGGAGTCGACTATGCACGATACCTGGTCCGGAGGCCCACCTATGAGGTGATCGCGGGGACCCCCATCAAGAACCGGCAGAGTCCCTCTTCCATGACCTTCATGAACCGGAACCTCGTCCCCGAGTGCAACATTTACGTGGAGGGAGGCTGGGTGTGGGGGATGCCCGAACCTAACCCGCACATCCTCGAGCACACCCACCGGGATTTCGAGGAGCTGGTGCTTCATTACGGGACGGATTACGAGCATCCCGGGGAGCTGTGCGGCGAAATCGAGTTTCCCGTCGGCGGCCAGAAGCTCAGGCTCGATCGGACATCGATGGTGTATGTCCCCAAAGGGGTGAGCCACGGGCCGCTGGTATGGAAGAAGTACGCGGCGCCGCATCTTGAAATAGCCATCATCCCGGGCGCCGGCAGTCTTGCGGAAGCCGACCCGGGCGGGCACCGGGAAAAGATCCAGAGGAACAACAACAACAGGGCCTAGGTCTTGGATATCCGGGGAGCGATACAATGGCGGAATCAGAATTCGGGAAATACATCGTAACGGACCTGAACAAGGTGCCGGACGCCCTGGGCACCAGGGTCTACTGCATGCACGGCGGGGTGTTCGAAGGGGCGCCCTATGTCGACTGCGCCTGGTTCTGGCCGCAACCGGAGGAGGTGACGGTCGTGGACAGGGGGCACGTGCACGACTTCGGGGAGGTCGTGACCTTTTTCGGCTCCAATCCCGAGGACCCGACCGACCTGTGCGGCGAGATCGAATTCTGGCTGGAAGATGAAAAGCACACGATAACGAAGAGCTGCGTCATTTTCGTCCCGCCGGG
>JAFGSS010000182.1 GCA_016934555.1 Acidobacteriota bacterium
GATCCCCCCGAAGGGGACCTGCGGCTCGTCGTGCACGGTCTGGTCGTTGATGTGCACGATCCCCGATTCGATCCGCTCGGCGATGGCCAGGCCGCGGTTGAAATCGCGCGTGATCACCGAGGCGGAGAGCCCGTAAGGGGTCTCGTTCGCCACGGCGATCGCCTGCTCGACGTCGTCCACCTCGATGATGGACACCACCGGGCCGAAGGTCTCCTCGCAGCTGAAGGGGGTGCCGGGCCGGGCTCCCGCGACTACGGTCGGGAGGTAGCAGGGGCCCTCGGCCCTGCCTCCGCACAGGATCCGCGCGCCGTCCCTGACGGCGCCCGCCACGCTCTTCTGGATGTCCTCGAGCTGGCCCCGGTTGATGATCGGCCCGATGACGGTTTCCGGGTCGCGGGGGTTCCCCACCTTGAGCCCCGACACCCGCTTGACGAACTGCTCCGTGAAGCGGGCGGCCACCGGGCGCTCGATCAGGATGCGGCGCGTGGACATGCAGATCTGCCCCTGGTGGAGGAAGGCGCCGAAGGTGGCGGCGCGCACGGCGTAATCGATGTCGGCGTCGGCGAGGATGATCATGGGGTTCTGCCCCCCCAGTTCCAGGGCCACGCGCTTGAGATGACGCCCCGCCTTTTCGGCCAGCTGGCGCCCGACGGAGGAGGAACCGGTCATGGAGATGCGGCGCACGATCGGGTTCTCGATGAACTCGTCCCCGATTTCACCGCTCCGGCCGGGACCGTTGGTGACGACGTTCAGGACCCCTTTGGGAAAGCCGGCCTGGTGGAACACCTCGGCGATCAGGACGCCGCCGGCAGCCGAGGACTCGGTCGAGGGCTTGAGCACCGCCGTGTTGCCGTACGCGATCGGCATGCAGATCGAGCGCAGCGACAGGATCAGCGGCGCGTTCCAGGGCCCGATGCCGGCCACCACCCCCACCGGCTGGCGCAGGGTCATGTGAAAGGCGTCGGGGAGGTCGGAGGGGAGGATTTCCCCGGCGGACTGGTGCACCTGGGAGGCGGCCTCCCGCAGCAACCCGGGGGTGAAGCCCGCCTGGAACATGGCGAAACCGGAGGCGCAGCCCGTCTCCTCCGCGAGAATGGCCACGACTTCGTCCCTCTTCTGCTCCAGGATATCGCCGGCCTTGAGGAAGAGGCGCCGGCGCTCGGAGGGGAGGGTGCGGGACCAGGCCGGGAAGGCGGCCGCGGCGGCGGCCACCGCGCGGGCGGCGTCGGCCCGCTTGCCGGAGGCCACGCGGGCGAAAACCTCCCCGGTGAAGGGATTGAAGTCCTCGTAGAACTCGCCGTCGGCCGCCTCGCTCCACTCCCCGTCGATGTACATCCTGTATTCCCTGACCATGGCCCCCTCCTTGGTTGAATGCCTCCCCCCATCATAATCCGGCCGGGGCGATTTTCCACCGGCTATCGGGCGGCGCGTGCTTATTCCAGCCGGCGCCGGGACGGACTGCCGCGGCTACCCCAGCAACCGGCGGTAGATCGCCTCGTCGCCGGCCGTGAACACGTCGAAGACCACCCGGGCCACCCCGCACCCCCGGTCGAGGGTCTCCCGGACCGTGCGCACGGCGATCGCGGCGGCCTCCTCCTGCGGGAAGCGGAAGACCCCGGTGGAGATCGCACAGAAGGCGACGGCGCGGCAGCCGTTCTCTTCGGCCAGCCTGAGACAGCGGGCGTAGCAGGAAGCGAGCAGCTCCCGGTCGCGCTCCGACACCCGCGCGCCGATGATGGGCCCCACCGTGTGCAGCACGTATTTCGCCGGGAGGTTGTAGCCGGGGGTGATGTGCGCCCGCCCGGTCGGTTCCGGGTACCCCTGCCGCTCCATGATCTCGTGGCACCGCAGTCGCAACTGCACCCCGGCCCAGGTGTGGATGCAGTTGTCGATGCAGTCGTGGCACGGCTCCCAGCACCCTTCCATCCGGCTGTTGGCGGCGTTGACGATGGCGTCGATCCGCAGCGTGGTGATGTCCCCCCGCCACAGGACCAGGCGCGGGTCCGCCGTCGCCGGCAGGGTATCGGCGTCGACCACACCGCGTCGGGCCGTTTCCCCTCTCAGGTACTCGTCCTGCACCCGGAGAAAATCCGCGCCGATCGGCCGGGCGGGGCGGACGTTCATGAGGGAGCGCAGGAGCCGCCACCGTTCCTCTCCTCCCTCCGGAACCGCCACGCCCCGGTACCGGGCGTCTTCCGCCAGAAGCGCCTCGACCAGGTACCGCAGTCGCTCCGCCTGCGTCATGCCCCCTCCCCCGCCGGCGCCCCCGCCGGCGCCCCTGCGGCCGCCCCCGCCGGCACCCCTGCCGCCGGCGCGAGCCGGGCGTGCAGATGCTCGATCACCTCGCCGGCGTCCCAGGGCATCGCGGTCGCGCACCCCGCGAGCTCGGCCGGGACCATGGCGTAGCCCCCGTGGCCGGGCCATTCCCGGTACTCGCGGTTGACGCGGAAGAGGTGGGCCCGCCCGTGGAGGTGCGCCAGGCGCTCGAACGGCCAGCGGATGACGCCCGGGGTGTTGAACCCCACCCCCAGTTCGAGGATGCAGAGGCTCCCGCCCGCGGTCCCCTCGATCCACTCCTCGTAGCGCCGCCGCTCCTCCCTGTACCCCTCGAAGGAGCGGAAGGCCGTCGCGAGCGACGCGCCGCACGAGGGGCAACGGGGAATGGCGCTTTCGTCGGAAATCGTGAAAGTCTCCGGATCGATCAGGGGGAGGAGCCGGTCGATGACGGGCTTGACGGCCCAGGTCTCCCGCGTGCAGCCGGCGGTGCACCGGAGCCGGTCGTAGCTCCCCTGGGCCTCGAACACCCGCTCCACGGGAAAGCCGGTACGCACCAGCTGGCGGTCGCAGTTGGAGGTGACCACATGGAAGTCCCGCCCCGAGAGGATGGCGAGGAGTTTCCGGTAGAGTTCGGCCGGGGGGAAGACGTGGCGCACGAAATGGATGTGCCGGACGAGGTAGGCCCATTCCCGCGCCTCGGGCCACCCTTCCTTCTCCCGCTCGAACAGTTCGTAGGGGTAGTGGTAGCCCCGGGCCGCCATCTCGGGCTGGAACTGCCGGAAGAGGTTCTCGTCGAGGTAGCTCAGCCCGGCGGCGGCCGAAAGCCCGGCCCCCGCGCCGACGAGAACCCGGTCGGACTTCTCGATCCACTCCCCCAGGGAGTCGACCGCTTCCGCAAACCCATCTTCCCGAACACGATCGCTCATACCCTCCCCCATCCGGGTCTCCCCGTTAACCCTACCCATAGTACCCACCGGGGGGGGTGGGCGTAAAGGGCGCTCCGGCCCGAGGCCGGGCGGATTTTGGACCGGCCGGGGCGCAATCGGTGTAAAATCGGACCATCGGACCGGAGGGGAGCATGCGCGAAATCGAAGGGAAGACGGCCTTCGTCACGGGGGGCGCCAGCGGGATCGGGCTCGGCATCGCCGGGGCGATGGTCGAAGCCGGGATGAAGGTGGTGATCGCGGACATGCAGGAGGACTACCTGGAGGAAGCCCTCCGGGGTTTCCGGGAGAGGGGACAGGGGGAGAACGTGCACGGGCTGCTCCTCGACGTGACCGACCGCGGGGCTTTCGAGCAGGCGGCCGACGAGGCGGAGGGGGTGTTCGGCAAGATTCACCTCCTCTGCGCCAACGCCGGCGTCGGCATCCTCGGCCCGGTCAAGGACGCGAAATACGGCGACTGGGACTGGGCCCTGGGGGTGATGATCGGCGGCGTCGTCAACGCCGTCCAGGTCCTGCTCCCCCGCATCCTGCGCCACGGAGAAGGGGGGCACATCGTCGCCACCTCCTCCATGTCGGGGGTGCTGCCGCTCCCCCGCACCGCCATCTACTCGACGGCCAAGGGCGCGGTCGTGGCCCTGTGCGAGGCGCTGCGGGGGGAACTGGCCCCGGACAACATCGGAATATCGGCCTTCTGCCCCGGGCCGGTGGCCACCCGGATCAGCCGGACCGGGCGCCTGCGGCCGGAAAAGTACCGGAAGGAGAGCGGGTACGCCGAGGTGGAACGGGAGATCGAAAACCGCCCCGCCTTCCAGAACGAAATGAGCCCCGAGGAGTGCGGACGGAGGGTGCTCGACGGCATCCGGCAGAACGATCTGTACATCTTCACCCACCGGGAATTCCGGGAAGGGGTGGCCGAGAGGATGGAGGCGATGCTCGCCTCCTTCCCGGACGAGCGGGTCGACGGCGCACGGGCGAAGGAATTCGCCTTTCTGACCTCCAACCCCGTCTACCGGGAGATCCTCGAAAGGAAGGGACGCCGATGAAGAACGTGGAAGGAA
>JAFGSS010000033.1 GCA_016934555.1 Acidobacteriota bacterium
AAAGCGTCAGCTGCTCGAGGAGCTGTCCTGTCTCGAGAAAGAGGCGAAGCACCACGCGGACAGCCTGGGCAGGACCAGGGGAAAAGGACGCGCCATCGCCGACATCCGCGAGGATCTCCTCGAAGCCGACGCCATCATGCGGGATTATGGGTTTCGGAAGGATGCGCTTATTCAAATACTTCTGGACATCCAGGAGACGTTTCACTGGCTTCCGCGCCATATCCTTGGCTGGATATCCGGCAGACTCAATATCCCGCTCCGCGAGATCCACGGGATCGCAAACTTCTATGAGGCGTTCAGCCTGGAACCGCGAGGGCGGCATTCGTTCCAGGTCTGCACCGGGACGGCTTGCCACGTGCGGGGAGCCTCCGAACTGCTGAGCAGGGTCTCTGCCGCGCTGGGTCTTCAACCGGGACAGACGGACAGCCGCCTCACCTGCACGCTCGAGACCGTCCATTGCCTGGGATGCTGCGCCCTGGCGCCGGTGGTCCAGGTCGACAGCGAGTACTACCGCGATCCCACCCGGAGCCGGCTCGACCAAATCATAAAAACAATGCAGAAGGAGGAGACGCAGGGATGAAACGCGTGAAAAGCATCGCGGATCTTGAAAAATTGAGGGCCGAGGCCGTCGCCCGGCGCAACGCCAGGGAGACCTGGCTGGAGGTGTGTACGGGATCGGGCTGTCGTGCCTGCGGCGCCGAAGCGGTGGCGGACGCGTTGGATGGCGAGATCGAAAAGCGCGGACTCGGGGACAAAATCGGAGTCCGCCGGACCGGGTGCCACGGCTTTTGCGAAGGCGCCCCGCTGGTGGTGATCCAGCCTTCCGATACCTGCTGTCTCAAAGTGCAGCCGAAGAACGCGGCGGCCATGGTGGACAAGCTGGGCGCGGGTGAGGGCCCGGTCCGTGACCTTCTGTATCTCGATGAAGAGAGCGGCGAGCGCATCGCGCGTTTACAGGAGATACCTTTCTACAAGCATCAGGAACGCGTCCTCCTCGAGGACAACGTCCGGATCGATGCCTCCAGCATCCTGGACTACATCGCCATCGGCGGATACGGCGCGCTGGCAAAGGCTCTCTCCGGAATGACGCCCGAATCCGTGCTCCAGGAAGTGAAAGCCGCCAAACTGCGCGGCCGGGGCGGCGGCGGATTCGCCGCCGGCCGGAAATGGGAAACCACCCGCAACGCCCCCGGCGAACCGAAATACGTCATTGTCAACGCCGATGAAGGGGATCCGGGCGCCTTCATGGACGGCAGCCTGCTCCAGGGAAATCCGCACAGCGTCCTGGAAGGACTGATCCTGGGCGCCTACGCGATTGGAGCCGCGGAAGGGTTCATTTACGTGCGCCAGGAATACCCCCTGGCGCGCAGGAGCGCCAGGACCGCCATCGAGCAGGCGCGCGAATACGGGCTGCTCGGCAAGAACATCCTCGGGTCCGGGTTCTCCTTCGACGTCGTCATCCACCGCGGGGCCGGAGCCTTCGTCTCCGGAGAATCCAGCGCCCTGATGAGCGCCATCGAAGGACATGTCGGCGAGCCGCGCCCCAAATACGTGCATACCTCGGAGAAAGGGATCTGGGGCAAACCCTCCTGCCTGAACAACGTCGAAACCTGGGCCACCGTTCCCCACATCATCAACAAGGGCGCCGACTGGTTCTGCGGCATGGGAACGGAAGGGAGCAAGGGCACCAAGATCTTCTCCCTGGTAGGCAAGGTCAAAAACACCGGACTGGTGGAAGTTCCGATGGGGATCCCGCTCCGCGACATCATCTTCAAGATCGGCGGCGGGGTTCCCAACGGAAAATCCTTCAAAGCCGTGCAGACCGGCGGGCCCTCCGGCGGCGTCATTCCGGAAGCCCTCCTCGATCTTCCGGTGGATTTTGACGAGCTCACCAAGGCGGGTTCCATGATGGGGTCGGGCGGCATGATCGTCATGGACGAGCACACCTGCATGGTGGATACCGCGCGGTACTACACCAACTTCCTCGCGCACGAGTCCTGCGGCAAGTGCGTTCCCTGCCGCGAAGGCACGCGCCAGATGCTCCACATCCTCGACAACATCGCTTCGGGGAAAGGCCGGGAAGGGGATCTCGAAATACTCGAGGAGCTGGCCGAATTCATGCGGGCCGCCTCTCTCTGCGCGCTGGGCCAATCGGCGCCCAATCCGGTGGTCAGCACCCTGAAGTATTTCCGGGAGGAATACGAGGAGCATATCCGGCACGGGCGGTGCCGCGCCGGCGTTTGCACGGCACTCATCGCCTATGAGATCGACCAGGAAAAATGTCAGGCCTGCGGCGCCTGCCAGCGCAGCTGCCCGGCAGGGGCCGTCCACAAATCGGAGACGGAGGTCTTCACCATCGTCCAGGAGAAGTGCATCAAGTGCGGCGCCTGTTTCAGGGCATGCCCTGAAAAATTCGGCGCTGTCGTCAAGGTCCCGGCGGGCGCGGTCCGGCGGGAGTCCGCCGAGGAGTTTGCTTTGGCCGGGACTTCAAGGTAGCGGGAGGCGCCGTGGATACAATCCGATTGGAAATTGATGGTCGCGCCGTAGAGGGCGCGCCGGGAACAACCGTTCTGCAGGCCGCCAGGTCTGCCGGCATTGAAATACCCACCCTGTGTTATGACGACCGGCTGGAGCCGTTCGGCGCCTGCCGGATGTGCATGGTCGAGATCGAAACCAGCGGGGGGCGCAAAAAACTCGTGGCGTCCTGCGTCTATCCCATAGAAGAAGGGCTCCGTGTGCAGACAAAGACGGAGATGGTGGTCAAGATCCGCAAGATGATCATCGAACTCCTCTGGCCATCCTCGCAGGCGTACGCCGAGGAATACGGGGTCACCGCCTCGCGATTCAAAACAGGCATAACGGACTGCAGCCTTTGCGGGCGCTGCCTCCGCTACTGTGCGGAGATCAAGAAGGAGAACAAGATCTACTTCAAGGGCCGCGGCATTGAACGCCGGCCGGCGCTGGTGGAAGGGGCGGAGCTTTCCTGCCGGTCGTGCGGCGAGTGCTTCACCCTGTGCAACAGCGGCTGGATAGCATCGCGCTGCTGACGCGCCGGATCGAGGTGGCAGAAAGAAGGTCGATACCCGCGGATTCTGATGTAAGATCGACCTGCGGTCCGGCGGGGCGACCGCCGGATCCGGAGACACCGTGGGGTCAAAGCAATGCTGGCGGTAACAGGAGCTGCCGGACAGGTCGGGCGCAGGATTGCGGCCCGGATAGCCGCGCTTGGGCTGGCGCAGCGCCTCGTGGTGCGCGACCCTGCCCGGGCCCCGCGCCTGGAGGGGGCCGAAACCGCGGTAGCTTCCTCGTATGACGACGGGCCGGCGATGCGCCGGGCCCTGTACGGTATCGACACCCTCTTCCTCGTTTCCGCCCGGGACCGGTTCGGGGTCGCGCACCAGAGCGCCAGAAACGGGCTGCCTCCGCCCCGCTACGACCGGCTCGAGCAGCAGCGCGCGGCCGTGGATGCGGCCGGGGCCGCCGGCGTGCGGCGCCTCGTCTACCTTTCCGTCGTTCACGCCGCGCCGGATGCCGTATTCATCCTCGCCCACGATCATTTTCACACCGAGGAGTACATCCGCGCCTCCGGCATGAAATTTACGTTCCTGAGGGCGAGTCTGTACACGGACAACGTGCCGCTGTGCGTCTCCGCGGACGACGTCGTGCGCGCGCCGGCCGGGGAGGGGCGCGCCGCCTGGGTGACGCGGGATGACGTCGCGGACGCCGCGGCGGCGGTGATGACGTCGGCCGGGCACGAGGGGCGAAGCTACGACGTGACGGGGCCGGAAGCCCTGACCCTCGGGGAAACCGCCGAACGGCTTTCGGCCGCCGTCGGACGGACTATCACCTACGAGGCCCAGACTCCCGGGGAGGCCAGGGCCACGCGCCGCACCAGCCGGTTGGAAGCTTTCGAGGCCGAACGCCAACGCCTGACCGGGCACGGCCTGGATGGGTACGAGGTGGAGGTATTCGTCACCCACTTTCTGCAGATCGCGTCGGGGGACCTGGCCCGCGTCAGCGACGCGGTCCCCAGGTTGACCGGGCGCCCGGCGGAGTCGCTGGCGGAATACCTCCGGCGGCACCCGGAAAGCTGCTCCCACCTCCTCCGGACCCGTTGAGGCTGGTTCGCGGAAAAGTCACCCGCCCCGGGAACCGATCCGCCGCCCGTTGGGAGAGGGGTGGATCTCCCGTCCATCCCTACGGAACCGAGTCGAGCGCCTGGTGAAAGTCGTGCAGCAGGTCGCGCCAGTCCTCGATGCCGACGGAGATGCGGACCAGCGCATCGGTGATGCCGTAAGCCTGCCGGTCTTCGGGGCTCAGCTCCGAATGAGTCGTCGTGGCCGGATGGCAGACCAGCGTTTCCACTCCCCCGAGGCTTACGGCGTTGCGCGCGATCCGGAGACGGCGCAGGAAATCAAAGGCCGCCCGCTTGCCCCCCTTCAATTCGAAGGCGATCATGGCGCCGGGGAAACGGCACTGGGCGTCACGGATGCGGACCTGGTCCGGGTCGCTGAACTGCGCGGGGTAACGCACCGCGGCGATCCTGTCGTGCGCGGCCAGCGTTGCGGCGATCCGCTCCGCGCTCTTGCTCTGCTTGTTCATGCGCAGCGCCACGGTCGGCAGCCGGCCGTTGAGCATCCAGCATTCATCCGGCTGCAGGATGTTGCCCAGGATGGCCCGGACGCCGTGCAGGTGCGCGACCAGATACGGTTCGCGCGCCAGGACGACGCCTCCGAGCAGATCGCTGAAACCCGACAGGTACTTGGTGGCGGAGTACACCACCAGGTCGGCGCCGTGCAGGAGCGGGTGCTGAAACGCCGGACCCAGAAACGTGTTGTCGACCGCAACGAGGGGGGCGTCGGGATGCTGTTTCGCTTCCTCGGAGGCGGCCGCGATGTCGGTCATGGTCAGCACCGGGTTGGCCGGGGTTTCGATGAAGATCAGCTTCAGCCCCGACGCGGCGCGGATGGCCCGGCGCATGCCGGCGGTGTCCCCGGCGCGCACCGGGATGCCGCGAAAGCCCAAAGGCTGCAGGATGTGGTGGATCAGGTGGTACGTGCCGCCGTACAACGGCATCGTGTAGAGAAATCTGCTCCCCTGCGGACAGAAGGTGAAGAACAGGGTCGATATGGCCGCCATGCCGGAATTGAACACCGCCGCCGCCCCGGCCGAGGGTTCCAGCGGCACCACCTGGTCTTCCAGGATCTCGGCGTTGGGATGCGACAGGCGGGCGTAGATCAGGTCGATGTTTTCCCCCTCCCCCGGCTGCGCCTGGCCCAGGGCGAGGGCAAACGCCCTTTCGGCCGATTCCGGCGAGGAGAACACATACGTGGAGGAGCGGAACACCGCCGGGCGCGCCGATCCGACCGAAAGGGCCGGATCGAATCCGCGCGTCAGGACTGCCGTGGGTGGACGGACCACATACGTCGGTTTCCTGGTTTTCATGGGCTGGGCTCCCATCGCGAAAGAGTCCAAAGCAAGGGGCGGATCCGGGATCGACCGATTCCGAAACCGCCGGTCGATTCGCCGGCATCCGTCCGATCCGGGGAATGCTTCGTCATGCCTGTCCGCCGACCCCCAGCCTCGAGGGGCCTGCGCCTAAAATCCCCCGCCGTGCGGGTTGTAGCGGATCTTGCCGGTCTGCGGATCACGCGAGTAGCGCTTGAAGAACTCCCACGCGATCTTGCCGTATTCCGGGTAGAGCGCATGCTGGAGGTTCGTGGTATAGGAGAGGGCGACCATGGGGACGCCGGCGGCGTCGTTGAGATACCAGAGGTAGCTGTCGTATTCTCCGTTGAGCCGCACCCGCACCATCCGGTCGGCCTTGAACCCGTTCACCGGGTAGGCCTCGAAATCGTACGCCGCTATCTTCTCCATCCCGTTGTAGCCGAGGAACAGGTTGAGCTGCGCCTGGTATCCGCCTGCGATGGTGCCCCGGGTCTGATCGAACGCGCCCCCCAGGTCGAAGGAGGAAGTGGTGAACAGGACCGGCAGGTGGGCCTTCTGAAACTGCGCCACCTCCTCCGGGGTCCCGGTGTACGGGGCCGCCGCCATCGGCACCGCCGCGGCGAACAGGGACGGTTTTCCGTTGATGGCCCTCAGGGTCGCGGCCCCGCCCATGGAGTAACCCGTGACGTACACGCGCGCCGGGTCGAGCGCGGGATAGGTGGCGAGCATGTACTGCACCAGCGCGGGGAGGGATTCGGAAAGCACCGGGCCGATGCTCTGATGTTCCGGTGCGACCATGGCAAAGCGCTCGCTGCCGGCCAGCGGCAGCAGGCCGATTTCCTCGATGAACTGCCGGGGGTCGTCCCCGCCCCCGTGGTTGGCGAGGACCAGGGGCACCGTTTTGGGCGGGGCGGTGTTTTGCACCACTTCTTCGGGCAGGTATTCGAACCAGGTCTGCAGGTATTCGCCGCCCGGGGTCTTGATGTGGCCGAACCTGTTCTCGCTGCGGCCGATGACGCGAATGCCGTCCCGGGTGGCGCCGTCGATGACGGCGTTGCGTTCGCAGAGGGATAACGGGGCCTGGTCCATGCTGTAGCCCTGGTAGGGGGTGGAGGCGCTGTGAAGGCCCGGCCTGCCCACCGGCACGCGCATCGCCTTGATGAACAGGTCATAGTAGGCGTTTCGGATATGGCGGGCGATATCCGGATTTTGGTCCCGGGCCACAACCACTCTTTTCAGGGGCAGGGCCTGGTCGAAGAAGGCCTCCACGTCCCCGGTTTTGTCATAGGCGTCCGTGTCGTTCGCTTTTTTGTAGGCCTCCACCACCCGATCGGGCGCGTTCACCAGGTATACGGGGACGAGGCCGGCGACATCGCGGCCGGTTTCCATGCTTCCATTGATCAGCAGCATCCCGGCGATCCTGCTGACGTAGTCGAGCGTCCCCGCGACGTAATTGTTCAGGTAGGCGGCTCCGCCGTCGATCCCGATGACATAGGTATAACCGAAGCCGCCGAAATACTCGGCGTCGGAATACCTGGGTCCCCGCGCCCCGAACATCCCGGGTCCCGGCCCGGCCCCGGGGCCGGGCTTGCCTGCCGGCGCAGGGGGGGTGCCCAAGGCGGGTTTGGCGCGCGCCCCGGGCGCGCCGCCAAAGGCCGGCCCGGAGCTTTCCCCCGCCTTCTGGGCCAGGATGGCCGTCTGGAGGGCATAGTAGTATTTCTGGTCGTTAGGGCCGAAGGTTTTCCCGTTGGCCGGGGTGACCAGGATGACGCTGCCGATCGCCTCGTCGATGATGCGTATCAACCCGAGGTCTTCGAGGTACGCCCGGGCCGCGTCCTTGCCGGGGAAGGATCTCTCTGCAAACACGAGGATGTCCGTGTTGAGCCGGGCCGCGGCGCGTCCACCGTACAGGTTCGGTGACCGGTAGATGTAGGTGGTGTTGGCCGGGTAACCGTCCAGGACCGGGTGGGATTTGAAGGTCCCCCCGGTGTTCCCCTCGAGCGATGCGACGGCGACGGGACCGCTTACGCGGGCCTCCTCGAGGGTTTCGAAGGTCGCCGGGTTCTTCTGCCTGCCGGAGTAATCGAGCGCAAAGGCCGCGGCGGCCATAGCCATGGCTGCCATAGCCGTGGCTGCAAAGATCAACACAAGCAGACGCGCATTCTTCATGAACATGTCGGGGATCTCCTTTTCTTCAAATCCTGTGTCGCCCTGCGCTGCTTTCGAGGCTTCACCCGGTTCGTCGTGGATCGATCACACCCTGTTATCGATCGCGCTTTTTTTTGGTGTATCACCGTTTGGGTCCAAAAGATACCAAAAGTGTGTCATGAAGCGACCCGGGGAGCGACGCGCCGGCCGATTCCGCGCATCCCTGCCACCTTATCCCCCCTCCCGCTGCTATAATGGACGGGGAATCAAGGGGAGGCCGACATGTACGCATTCAAGCCCGTGAGCGGGCGCATGCAGCTCATGCATCAGTTGATCCGGGATCGTGTCATCCAGAGCGACTCGGAAAGCGCCATGATCACGACTCGTTGCTTCCAGGAGAACGAGAATCTGATCCCCTGCCTGCGCCGTCCCACGGTGCTGAAGGCGATCTGCGGGCAGATGACGGTCCGGGTCGAGGACTTCGAAATGATCGTCGGCAACAGCGGCCGGAATTTCTGCGGCACCGGGTACGCGCCCGACTGGGGCAACAGCGGCTGGATTCCGGCCATGATCGAAAACGGCGCCTGGACCCTCAGGGAGGACGGCCTCTATCACAACCCCGACGGGGAGGAGCTGCGCATGTCGATCGCTCCCGGGGATTACGAGGACCTGGCGTCGATCCGCGACTACTGGAAGGGGCGTACGTACAACGACATCGCGGCCGCCTGGCAACCGAAGGGATACGAGGAGCTCTGCCGCATGGAGGTCTCCGCCACGGTCAACGGCGCGCCGCTGCTGATGATGCCGAGCGGCCACCTGACCCCGGGCTTCCGGAAGATCATCGACACGGGTTACGGCGCCATCCGCCGGCAGGCCCAGGAGTGGCTGGACGCCCACGTCAACAACCTCATGGGCGAAGACGTCCACCGCAGCCTGTTCTACACCGGCGTCGTCATCTCCTGCGACGCCGCGTCGATCCTGCTCAGGCGCTACGCGGAGAAGTGCC
>JAFGSS010000183.1 GCA_016934555.1 Acidobacteriota bacterium
AAACCTGGAGGTTGGAATTGACTGGCAAGTATCCCGTGTCCGATCCGCTCTTTCCCCTGGCCGAGGAGGCCGCCGGCGAGTTCGCCCGGGTGTCGCCGCTGGCCGGGGGCCGGCGGCTGCCCGGCGCTTTCCCGCCCGGGGAGGCGGCCGAACGGGCGCGCGGGCTGCGCCGGCTGGACGTGGACGCCTACGTCCGCGCCGCCGTGCTCCCCTCGGAGGACCCGCGCCGCACCGGGGCTCAGGCCGTCATCCGCTTCCTGGCCGGGCGCGTGCTCGAGCAGACCGACATGGGGCCGCTCTACGCGGCGCGGATAGAACTGGCATTCCCCGGCGGCGGGACCCGCCAGGTGGGGGTGCTGGCCCAGGAGCGCACCCGTTCGAACGGGGTGTGGATGCCCGAGCACCACGAGAGGGCGGTGGACGTCATCCGCGACTTTGCCGCGCGCGCCCTGCCGGTCGTCACCTTCATGGACACCCCCGGCGCCGACGCCGGCCAGGAGGCCAACCTCCGCAACCAGGCGCACTCCATCTCGCGCCTGATCGCCGAATTCGCGCAGCTCGAGGTCCCCACCGTCGGCGTGATCCTGGGGAACGGCTACAGCGGCGGCGCCATCCCGCTCGCGACCGTCAACCTCCTCCTCTGCGTCCGCGACGGGGTGTTCAACACCATCCAGCCGCGCGGCCTGGCCAGCATCGCGCGCAAATACGACCTCTCCTGGCAGGAGTGCGCGCGCCACGTCGGGGTCAGCAGCTACGAACTGTGCGTGCAGGGGATCGTCGACGCCGTCGTCGACTTCGCCCCCGGGGAAACGGACACCGCGGCCAACCTCGCCGACGCCGTCACCCACGGCATCGAGGCGGTGGAGCGCGCGGCGCGCGACTTCGTGCACTCCACCCCCGAAATCTTCGACCAGTACCGGCGCGGCGTGGGGCAGTACCTGTCCCCCTCCGAACCGCTGCGCAAACTCGAGGACGCGCCGCTGTGGCGCCCTCGGCACCCCGCGGAGCACGCGGGCGTCTTCGGCTGCGCCTTCCGGCACCTGCGCTCCCTGGGCCTGCGCCGCCGGCTGCACTCCACAACCCTCTCCCGGTACGGGCGCCTGAGCGCGGCCGACACCCCCCGCGGCGACCTCCTCCGACGCACCGCCGAGGAGCACGAGCGCGTCTTCCGCGCCTGGCTGGAAAACCCGCTGGAGGTCCGGTACGACGACGCCCTCCGGAACGCCTGGCGCCGCTACCTCCGCCGGCGCGCCGACCTCGAGGGCGGATACGGCCGCCTGCAGCGCGTGCTGTTCGGCGACCCCAAGGCCAACTTCCGCCGGGCCACCCGCGACCTGCTCCTCACCTTCGGGTTCCACCTGCTCAACCAGTGGAAGGGGGCGGCCGGAAACAACTTTCTCTCGCTGGCCGCCCACCTGGCCGGGGCCGAGCCGCACGACGCCTCTCGGTTGTCCGACCCTACGGTACTCGACATCCTGCGCCACCGGGAGATCCTGCCTCTGTTTCCCGAGGAATGCGGCAATTTCCTCCTCTTCGACCTGATCTACAACCGGCTGCTCGACGGCATGCGCGAAATCGCGCGCGAAGCCGGGGAACACAACGTCGTCGAACGGGAATCGGTCCGCCGGCTCTTCGAACGCTCCCTGGAACAGGCTGCGGAGGAACTGGCCGGGCACGGCGCCGACGCCGGGCACGGCGCCGACGCCCTGCTCGGCCCCGATTGGCGCGCGCGGCTCGAACCGCGCTTCATCGCCTGGATCGATCACTTCGCCCGGCGCAGCCGCCGCAGTCCGATGCTGAAGCGGGTGGAGGAGTGGAAGAAGCTGGTCCACCCGCGCATCAGCGAACCCCTCTTCGCCGTGGTGACGTTCTATTTCGAACACCTGCTCCCCGGCTACTTCGAGTCGCAGAGGACGGACCGACCGTACGACGGGCGGCTGACGCCGCGCAACATCGGCGTCCACGATTTCTGGAACCGGCTCGACCGGGCCTACCGGGACCTGCTGATCCAGGAAGAGCTCGAGCGGCGCAAGAGGCGGGAGCCCGTAACCCCGCCCAAGCTGATCGAACGCTTCTTCGTCGATTTCCGGGAAACCGATCCCGAGCTCATGAGCGCGGACCCGGTCCATTTCCCGGGGTTCCGTGCCTCCGTGGAGGAGGCACTCGCCAGGGGCGTCACCCCCTGCGGCGCCGTCACCGGGATCGGGACGCTCCGGGACGGAAGGCGCGTGGGGGCGGTGATCTCCAACCTCCAGTTCCAGGCCGGGGCCTTCGACATGGCGGCGGCCGAGAAATTCTGCCGCCTGCTGGTCGAGTGCTGGCGCCGGCGCCTCCCGGTGGTCGCCTTCATCTCCTCGGGCGGCATGCAGACCAAGGAGGGGGCGGCCGCCCTCTTCCCGATGGCGGTGCTCAACGACAGGATCACCCGTTTCGTGCGGGACGCCGAACTCCCCGTCCTCTGCTTCGGCTTCGGGGACTGCACCGGCGGGGCCCAGGCCAGTTTCGTCACGCATCCTCTGGTGCAGACCTACTATTTTTCGGGCACCGGCATGCCCTTCGCCGGGCAGATCGTGGTGCCCGAGCACCTCCCCTGCCCCGCCACCCTGTCCAATTACCTGAGCCGGGTCCCGGGGAGCATGCGGGGGCTCGTACGGCACCCCTTCGCCGACGACCTCGACGCCTGCCTCGCCGCCATCGACCCGGAGATCCCCGCCGCTTCCGAAACGGTGGAGGAGGCGATCGGGCGGGTCCTCCGGATGGACCTCGAGCCGGCCCCGGCGCCCGAGCCGGCCCCGGAGACGGAGGACGCACCGCCGGCCGGGCCCTTCCGCCGCGTGCTGGTGCACGCGCGCGGGTGCGCCGCCGAAAAGATCGTGCGCAAGGCGCAGGAGGAGGGGCTCGAGGTGGTGCTGGCGCAGTCGGACGCCGACATGACCTCCGCGGCGGCCGCCCGGCTCGACCCCGCCCGGGACCGGCTGGTCTGCATCGGAGGCAACACCCCGTCGGAAAGCTACCTGAACGCCCTGAGCATCGTGAGGCTGGCCGAATGCAACGGCGCCCGGGCGCTCCACCCGGGGATCGGTTTCCTCTCCGAGAGCGCCGGGTTCGCCCGCCTGGTGCGCGCGCGCGGCATCCGTTTCATCGGCCCGCCCGCGGCCGCCATGGACCGGATGGGGAACAAATCGAACGCCGTCCAGACCGCCCTCGGGCTCGGCATCCCGGTCGTGCCCGGGAGCCACGGCGTGATCACTCACCCGGAGGCCGCCGCCCGGGTGGCGGCGGAGATCGGCTACCCCGTGATCGTGAAGGCGGTCCACGGAGGGGGGGGCAAGGGGATCGGCGTCGTCGAGAGCCCGGACCGGTTCGCGGAAACCTTCCGCCGGATCTCGGCCGAGGCCGGAAGCGCCTTCGGCAGCGGCGACGTCTACCTCGAGCGCTTCGTCCGCTCCCTGCGCCACATCGAGGTGCAGCTGCTCGGGGACACCCACGGCAACACCCGGGCGCTCGGCCTGCGCGACTGCTCCGTGCAGCGCAACAACCAGAAGATCATCGAGGAGTCGGGCTCCACGCTCCTGCCCGCGGAACTCGAGCGGGAGGTCTACGCGTACGCGGAGCGGATCGCGGCCGAGATCGGCTACACGGGGGCCGGCACGGTGGAGTTCATCTTCGACCTGGAGCGGCAGGCCGTCTACTTCATGGAGATGAACACCCGGCTGCAGGTCGAGCACCCGGTGACCGAGGCCGTCTCGGGGGTGGACATCGTCGCGGAGCAGTTCCGGATCGCCGCCGGGGGTTCGATCGCGGACCTCGAACCGGGCCGGGAGGGCTACGCCATGGAGTTGCGGATCAACGCCGAACGGGCCGTGCTCGACGCCGCGGGATCGCTCACCTTCCTTCCCTCCCCGGGCGCCGTGACGCGCCTCCGCTTTCCGGAGGAGGAGGGGATCACCCTGATCCCCGGCGTGCTCGAGGGGGAGGCGGTCACCCCCTACTACGACGGCATGCTGGCCCAGCTCGTCGGACACGCCCCCACGCGCGCGGAGGTGATCGCGCGGCTGCGGGAGTACCTCGACCGGGTGGAGATCCGGGGGGTGGGCACCAACATCCCGCTCCTCCGGCGCATCCTGGACGACGAGGTCTTCCGCTCGGGCGGGTACGACACCCGCTTCCTGGAGGGGTTCACCCGGCGCACCGACCTCGAGGCTCTCGTCCGGGAAACGGAGGAGGCGGCCGGCAGCCCGGCGCTCCGGCTGGAGGGGCTCAAGATCCCGGGGACCGGCCAGCTGCGTGTCCTCTCCCCCTCCGCCGGCGTCTTCTACCGCTCCGCCTCCCCGGCCGATCCCGGGTTCGTGTCGGAGGGGGACGTCGTCGACACGAAGCGCACCCTCTGCCTGCTCGAGGCGATGAAGCTGTTCCAGCCGCTCACGCTCGAATCGTACCGCTCCGACGGGCGGAGGGTGTACCCGGGCGATTCCTACGAGATCGTCCGCATCGTGCCCGAGAACGGGCAGAGCGTGAACCTGGGGGAGTTGCTCTTCGTCATCCGCCCCGCGACCCGTCCAGTATGACGCAGAGGACGCCGAGCACCCCCAGCACGATGCCGACGAGCTTCGGGCGCGTGATGCGTTCCTTCAGGAAGAGGGCGGCGAAGAGGAAGATGAAGAGGTTGCTTGTCTGGTTGAGCGCCGAGGCGACGGAGGCCGTGGCGTATTTCATCCCGCCGATCCAGAGAAGGATGGCGACGTAGGCCCCGAGGAAGGACCCCGGGAGCATGAACTTCCACCCCCGCGAGTGCAGCAGCGAGCCGAGGACGGCCCGGCGCCCCGGGTGGCACGCGAGCACGAGCAGGAGGAACGCGCCGGCCCCGGCGAACCGGACCTCGACCGCCCAGAGGATGGGCGAGCGCTCGAGCAGCGGCTTGATCATGACGATGCCGACCCCCATCGCCGCCATCGAAAGGGCCCCCAGCGCGATCCCGGCGGCGAGCTGACGCCGGGTGATGCGCACCGTCCCCTTCTCCCCGCCGAGGGCGAGGACGGCCGACACGATCAGCGCCACCCCCGCCGCCTGGACCGCCGTGATGCGCTCCCCCAGCCACAGCATCGACAGGAGGATGATGACGGGGCTGTAGAGGCAGTCCACCACGGCCGAGCGCGCCGCACCGAGCAGGTTGAGCGACTTGAAGAAGAGGGTGTCGGCGATGCCGATGCCGAGCACCCCGCTCAGGAGGAGGAGGGCGTAATCTCCCGGGGGCGCCGCCCGGAGCGGCTCCACCCGCATGACGGCCATGGTCGGCAGCACGAGCAGGAACGCCAGCAGGTTCTTGAAGAGGTTCAGCCCCAGGGGGGAGGCGGTCTCCCCGCTTTTCTTGAACAGGATGACGGCCGAAGCCCAGACCAGGGCCGTCGCCAGGGCCAGCATCTCGCCGAAATGCGGGTGCGCCGTCATCGATCCTCCGCCGGACCCTGTCGACTATACAGGAGTTTCGAATTTGGGCAAGGGGGATGAGGGACGCGCCGATAAGTCTCCCGTGCCGCACGCGTGGTGGTACAATGGCGGAACTAACTCTGAACAGGGAGCAGCCGATATGGGCATCTGGGACAAGCTGCGGGGCGAACTCATCGATATCGTCCAGTGGATCGATGACTCCAACGACACCATGGTCTACCGCTTCGAGCGGTACAACAACCAGATCAAGTACGGGGCGCGGCTCACCGTGCGCGAGGGGCAGGCGGCCGTCTTCGTCAACGAGGGGAGGATCGCCGACATTTTCGCCCCCGGGATGTACACCCTCGAGACGAAGAACCTCCCGGTGCTCTCGACGCTGCAGGGGTGGAAGTACGGCTTCAACAGCCCCTTCATGGCCGAGGTCTACTTCTGCTCCATGCGCCAGTTCACGGACCTCAAGTGGGGCACCATGAACCCGATCATGATGCGGGACGCCGAGTTCGGCCCCGTCCGGCTGCGCGCCTTCGGTACCTATGCCGTCAAGGTCAGCGAGCCCGCGGTCCTCATCCGCGAGATCGTGGGGACCGACGGCCACTTCACGGTCGAGGAGATCGTCAACCAGCTCCGCAACCTGATCGTCTCCCGCTTCGCCGAAATCGCCGGCTCGAGCGGGATCCCGGTGCTGGACATGGCTGCCAGCTACGGCTCCCTGGGGGATTTCCTGGCCCAGAAGATCGCGCCCGAATTCCAGGGCTACGGGCTGGAACTGGCCAAGCTGCTCGTGGAGAACATCTCCCTTCCCCCCGAGGTGGAGGAGGCGCTCGACAAGCGCTCCAGCATGGGGGTGGTGGGGAACCTGGCGGCCTACACGCAGTTCAACGTCGCCAACTCGATCCCCGACGCGGCCAAAAATCCCGGGGGGCTGGCCGCGGCCGGCGCCGGGATCGGCATGGGGATGGCCATGGCCGGACCGATCGGCCAGGCCCTCGGCGCCCAGCAGCCGCCGGCGGCCCCCGGCTCTACGCCGCCCCCCATCCCAGCGCCCGCCTGGTTCCTGGCGCTGGAAGGGAAGCAGGCCGGACCGTTCGACCTCGGGGCACTCGGCGCCGAGGCCGCGGCGGGGCGCCTGACGCGGCGGACCCTGGTCTGGACCCAGGGGATGCAGCAATGGGAGCCGGCGGAGCAGGTCTCCGCCCTGGCCGCGGTCCTCGCAGCCGTCCCGCCCCCGCTGCCGCCCGAGGCCTGAGGCCTATTCCCCCCATTCCCGGAGGACGACGGCGGCGAGGGCCTCGATGAACAGGGGGTGCAGGTTCGGGGCGCCGGCCCGGTGGAATTCCTCGATCCCGAGGCCGGCCGCCAGCTCCCGGTATTCGATGTCGATCTCCTCGAGCGTTTCGACGTGGTCCGAAACGAAGCTGACGGGGACGACCAGCACCCGGCGGACACCCTGCCGGGCCAGGTCGCCGAGGACGGCGCGCGTGTCGGGACCGAGCCACTCGACCGGGCCCACCTTGCTCTGGAAGGCCAGCGTCGACGGGTTGCCCGTCCCCAGTCGCCGGTTGATGAGATCGACGCATTCCCGGGTCTGGTCGAAGTAGGGGTCCCCCTCGCGGATGTAGCGCGCGGGGAGCGAGTGGGCGCTGTAGAGCAGGTGGACCCCGTCGCGCGCACCGGCCGGAAACCGCTCGAGCCCCGCGCGGATCAGCTCCGCCATCGCCCCGAGGTACAACGGCTCCCCGAACCATGCCTTCACGCAGGATATTTCCATGTCCTCGCCCAGCCCGTAACGCGCGTCAAGCTCCCGGAAACGGCGGAAGCAGGAGCCGGTCGTGGTCCCCGAGTACTGGGGAAAGAGCGGCAGCAGGAGCAGGCGGCGGACGCGGTCGCGCCGGATCCGTTCTACGGCCTCGTCGATGGAGGGTTTCCAGCACCGCATCCCGACGTAGACCCGGGCGGCCGTCCCGTGCGCCGCCAGGGCCGATTCGAGCGCCTCGGCCTGCCCCCCGGTGATGCGCCCGAGCGGCGATCCGCCGCCGATCCGCCGGTAGAGGGCGCGGGATTTCCGCTGGCGCGTGGTCGCGATCGTCCACGCCAGCATTTTGCGGAGCACGCTGTTTCCGATGCGGATGATGTCCGGGTCGGAGAACAGGTTGTAGAGGAAGGGGCGGACGTCGGCGAGCGTTTCCGGCCCTCCCAGGTTCAGCAGCAGGACCCCGCGCCCCCCCTCCGTCTGCGCCATGCCCCCTCCCGCCCGCAGCGATGCGGCTAGAGCGTTCTGGAAAAGACCGGCCGGTCCTTCGGCCGCGCCAGGTACCGGTCGAACACCATCCCCACGTTGCGCAGGAAGATGCGCCCCAGGGTGGTCACCCGGACCGCATCCGGCTCGAGCCGCACCAGCCCGTCCCGCTCGAGCTCCCGGAGCCTCTCCAGCTCGCCGGCGAAGTACTCGTCGAACCGGATGCCGAATTCCGACTCGAACTCCCCCTTGACCAGCACGCAGTGGCACAGGATCCTGCCGATGGCGGCGCGCCGCACCACGTCGTCGTCGCCCAGCCGCACCCCGCGCATGACGGGGAGCTCGCCGCGCCCGACGGCGGCGCTGTACCCGTCCAGGTCCCGGTGGTTCTGGGCGTAGGCCCGGTCCAGGCCGCTGATCGAGCTCACCCCCAGCCCCAGGAGGTCGCAGCCGGCCTTGGTGGTGTACCCCTGGAAATTCCGGTGGAGGGTGCGGTCGCGCTGGGCCACGCACAGTTCGTCGTCGGGGCGCGCGAAATGGTCCATGCCGATGTAGCGGTAGCCGGCGGAGGTGAAGCGCCCGATCCCGGTCCGGAAAATCTGGAATTTGTCCATGCCCAGGGGGATCAGCCGGGAGACCGCCCCCTGCTGCTTCTTGAGCCAGGGGACGTGGGCGTAACTGAACATCGCCACCCGGTCGGGCCCCATTTCGATCACCCTGTCCGCCGTGGCCCCGAAGCTTTCGGGCGTCTGCAGCGGGAGCCCGTAGATCAGGTCGACGTTGATCGACTCGAAGCCGAGCCCGCGGCAGCAGTCGAAGAGGGCCCGGGTCTCGGCGTAGGGCTGGATGCGCCGGACCGCCTTCTGGACCTCCGGGTTGAAATCCTGGATCCCCATGGAGATCCGGTTGAACCCCAGGCGCCGCAGCACCTCGAGGTGTTCGGGCGTGGTGACGCGCGGGTCGGCCTCCACCCCGATCTCGGCGTCCGGGGCGAAGGTGAAGAACCCCCGCGCGTACGCGAAGAGCTCCTCGAGCCGGGCGGGCGGGAAGTAGGTCGGGGTCCCGCCCCCCCAGTGGAACTGGGCCACCGGGCGCGAGCGGTCGACGCAGCGCGCGACCCGGGCGATCTCCCTCTGGAGCGTTTCGAGGTAGGGGAGGGCGCTGTCGTGGTTTTTGCGGATCACCACGTTGCAGCCGCAGAACAGGCAGAGGCTTTCGCAGAAGGGGAGGTGCATGTAGAGCGAGAGCGGCCGGCCCGAGGCGTTCGACTCCCCCAGTTCGTGTTCGTAGTCGGCGGGCCCGAAGGCGTCGTCCCATTCGGGCGCGGTCGGGTAGCTCGTGTAGCGGGGCCCGGGGACGTTGTAGCGCTCCAGGAGCTCCGCGGTGAGATCGAGCGTCTCCCCCTCGAGGGTGATGTCCAGTTTCATGGAAGAACTGTATCAGATCCGGGCGCCGCAGGCCACCGCCCCTCCCGGTGCCTCACTGGTACTTGATGACCACCAGGCTGAGGTCGTCCTCCGGGGGGGCCGTGGCGTTGCGGTCGGCCAGGATCCTCCGGCATATCTCCTCGGCCGAACCGTCCCGCCCGGCGGAAACGGCACGTTCGAGCCGGTCCTGGGAATAGGGGGAAAAGGGGTCCACCAGCCCGTCCGAGTAGAGCAGCAGCACGTCCCCCCGTCCCATCAGGTTCAGCTCGTTGATCGTGTAGCGCTTCTTGTACCCCAGCACCCGGGGGAACATCCGCACGTCGTCGTCGTCCTCGCTCAGCTGCAGCCCGATGGGGGGAAAACTCACCAGCCGGTCGGGGCTGATTTCGACGAAGCGGTCGTACTCCCGGGAAAACACCAGCGGCTGCGGGTGGCCGGCGCAGATGAAGCGGAAGCGCCCCGTGAAGGAGATCTCCCCGTAGATCAGGGTGATGAAGCTCGACCCCGTCCGGTCCCCCGCCAGCTTGCGCAAGGTGGTGGATTTGAAGAAGCGGCGGTTGATCTGTTCGAACAGGTGGGCCGTGATCTCCCCGTAGAGGTCGAGATCGTACAGCACCGAGGTGTGGAAGATCTGGTGCAGGAGCAGCGCCCTCATGGCGTCGGCGTATTCGTGCCCCGCCACGTCGGCCACCAGGATCCCCCCCTTGCGCTTCAGGCGCTGGATCTTCTGCGCGACATCGGACCTCCCCTGCGCCTCGGCCCGCGCGATGCGGGCGTCCAGGTCGTAGCGGTCGGAGAAATTTACGTACGTGATCAGGTCCCCCCCCGCGATCCCGTTGTAGGGGATGGAGATCCCGTAGATGTCCACGTTGGGGATGCGCGGGATCTCACCCGACTCGGGGTTGAGGCACTGCGCCAGGTACTCGGCCCCCACCCGCAGCTCCCTGTCGAGCCCTTCCTCGCGCTCGCGCGTCGCTTCCGTCATGGCCGTCAGTACACCCCGTATTCGATGACGGCCTCGGTCATGGCGTGCATGTTCGCGGCCGGGCCCTTGTCGATGCTGGCCCCTCCGGTCAGGATGAACCCGCCCCCCTCGCCGCACACCTCGATGAGCCTGCGGCAGTACTCCTTGACCTCCGCCGGCGTCCCGGTGCAAAGCAGGGACGCAGGGACGTTCCCGGCGATGCAGGCGTTGTCCCCCAGGATCTTTTTCGCCCTGAAGATGTCGGTCCGGTCGAAATGCCAGACCACCCGCCCCGGGGGGAGGTCCCGGATGATTTCCAGGCGGTTGTCGTAGCGCCCCTCCGCGAACAGCATCGGCACGATCCCCTCATCGATGAGGCCCAGGATGACCTTGCGGAAGGTGGGCCAGTAGAACTTCTCGTACTGCCCGTTGGACATGAAGGTGTCGTCCCCCTTGTGCAGGGCGAAGAAGACGACGGGGTTGCACGTCCGGTCGGCCCCGGCGATGCCGCAGTCGACGTTCATCCGCGTCACCCGCTCCATCGCGGCCAGCAGCTTGTCCGGCTGCCGGTACATGTCCATGATGATGCCCTTGGTCCCGCGCAACGTGTCGGCGAGGATGTCGAAGGGGGCGTGCGCCTGCCCCCCGAATATGCTCGGGTAGCCGGCCGCCATCGCCTCCCGGTGGAACTGCAGGGCGGGCCCCATCCAGCGCGCGCACTCCTCCCCGTAATCGATGATGGCCCGGTAGGCCTCGCGCACGGCCGGGGACATGGCGGGATCCAGGAACCGGTTCGGCATCCCGAGGATGAAGGGGGTGGAGGGAAAATCGGCGAAGGGACCCAGGGCCCCGAGGCTGCGCGGCAGGTACCGGCGCAGGCAGAAATCGGTCAGGTCCTCGAGGAACAGGTCGTACTCGTCCGCCTTCATGTACTCCCCTTCGACGAACTGCAGCATCGACGCGCTGTCGGGAAGCCCGCGCCCCGGCCACCGGGTGTTCACCGTACCGATGACGGCACCGGCCCGGGCCGAGGGCACCATCATGGGAGAGGCGAAGGTGTCCGATTCGAATTCGCGCAGGAACTTCCGGAACGCCTCGCAGAGCCTGCCGTTGTCCTCCATCGCCTCCTTGAGCGTCATGCCGGCGTGGTAGATGGGGAAATTGCCCGCCGGCAGCACCAGCGGCACCCGGTCCGGCTTTTCGAGGCTGAACGCCCGGATGAAGCGCGTCACCCTGTCCCGGTAGGAGTTTTGCGCCTCGGGGCTTTCGAACCGCACCCCGGGGGCGTCCAGCCACCGCGCGAACCGCTGCTCCCGTTTCTGTTCCGAGGTCTTCTTTTCGTCCATGCCCGACCGCTCCCGTATGCCTTTGAAAAATGCGCGAACACGCCTGCTGCGGCAAGGAGCGCATCATATCACAAAGGGGGGGAAAGCCATCGGCCGGAATGCCGAAATCGCCTAATCCGCGGGCTCCGACTGGATGCGGACGCTGTGCCGGATGATGACGGCGAAGAGTTCGTCGACCAGTTCCTCCGGCAGGCCCAGCGACTGCCCCCAGTCCCGGCGCTCGAACATCATCCGTTTCTCCCGCTCGCCGTCGGTCACCGGGGCCGACTGGTGCTTCTTGAGTCTCCCGATCCGGCGCGCGATGTCGATGCGGTGCCCGAGCGCCGTGAGCATCTGGCGGTCGTGGCGGTCGATGATGCTGCGCAGGTCCTGCTTGCGCGGCCGGGCGAGGGTTTCGGGCCCCATCTTCCGCCGCCGCTTCCCCGCCTGGTCCCAGGCCGCGGCCGCCTCGTCGTTGAGCATCCCCGTGGTCAGCAGCCCGAGGCTCTCCCCGAAACGGGCGGCCGCTTCCCGGATCGGCCCGGCGTTGGTCTCGAGGATCCCCTTCCAGATGCCGTAATCGGAGGCCGCCAGGCGCGTCATGTCGAGAAAGCCGCGCCCCGCGAGAGTGTGCAGCATCGCGTGCTCGGCGTCCCCGGCCGCGGCCGAGTGCATGAGGGCCACGGCGATCAGCTGCGGCAGGTGGCTGACCATGGCCATGATCCGGTCGTGTTCCTCCGGGTCGATGGTCACCGGGGTCGCCCGGAGGGTCTCGACCAGCCCGATCAGGGTCAGGAGCGCTTCGGGCGGGGTGTCGGCATAGGGGCAGAGGGCGTAGACCCGGCCGCTGAAGAGGAGGGGGTCCGCCGCCTCCACCCCGGAACGCTCCGATCCCGCCATGGGATGTCCGCCGATGAAGTGGACGCCCGGGGGGAGGAGTCCGGGAGCCTCGTCCATGATCCGTTTCTTGGTGCTCCCCACGTCGGTGACGACGACGCCCGGGCGCAGGAAGGGAGCCAGGCGGCCGAGGGTCCCGGCGAGCGCCTGGACCGGGGTGGCCACGAGCACCAGGTCGCTGTCGGCGACGTGGGCCCCGGCATCGTCCATCGTCCCCAGGCACCCGGACACGGCGGCCTCCTCGAGCGCCGGCAGGCGCTCAGGCAGATCGAGGCAGGCGACGGTCCATTCCGGCCGGCGGTGCTTGAGGGCCAGGGCGACCGAGCCCCCGATCAGGCCGCAGCCCACAATCGTCATCTTCATGATCGTCCTTTCACCGCGTCTTTCCCAGACGCCGTCCAATGGTGGTCGCGATGATGCGGCACCGGTTCATCAGGAGCCCGAACTCCTCCAGGGTGAGGGACTGCGGGCCGTCCGACAGGGCCTTGTCGGGGTTGGGGTGGATCTCCACCATGATCCCGTCGGCGCCCGCGGCCACGGCGGCCCGCGCCATCGGGGCGACGAAACGGCGGGTGCCGACCCCGTGGCTCGGGTCGGCGATGATGGGGAGATGCGAGAGGTGCTTGACGACGGGGATGGCCGACAGGTCCAGGGTGTTGCGGGTGGCGGTCTCGAAGGTCCGGATGCCGCGTTCGCACAGGATGACGTCGGGGTTCCCCTCGCTCAGGATGTACTCGGCGCTCATCAGCCACTCCTGGATCGTGGCGGCCATGCCGCGCTTGAGCAGCACCGGCTTGCCCGCCTTCCCCAGGGCGGTCAGCAGCGGGTAGTTCTGCATATTGCGGGCGCCCACCTGCAGCAGGTCGGCGTACTGGGCCACCGTGTCGATCAACTCGATCGTCATGACCTCGGTGACCACGGCCAGTCCGTGGTGGTCGGCCGCCCGGCGCAGCAGTTTCAGACCCTCGAGCCCCAGCCCCTGGTAGGCGTAGGGGGAGGAACGGGGCTTGTAGGCCCCCCCACGGAGGATCTGGGCCCCGGCCGCCGCGGCGGCCCCGGCGCTGGCCTCGATCTGCTCCTCGCTCTCCACCGCGCAGGGGCCCGCCATCACGGCGACCTCCATGCCGCCGACGAGGCACGTCTCCCCGACGCGCACGACCGTGTCCTCCGGATGGAATTCGCGGCTCGCGAGCTTGAAGGGGCTGGTCACCAGCACGACTTCACGCACCCCGGGCATCAGGGTGACGGTCCCGATGTCGAGCCGGTTGCGGTCCCCGATGACGCCCAGGATCGTGTACTCTTCCCCGTCGGACCGGTGAATGTCCAGCCCTGCGCCCCGGATGGTGCGCTCGAGCTCGCCGATCTGCGCTTCCGTCGCCTTGGCTTCACAGATGATGATCATGAAAACCTCCTGAAATCAAAAACGGCCCGCCGGACTGTCCCGGGGGCCGCTTTTTTCTTCCGATGCACTGCGAAGAAACGAAGACACCGCCCTCAGGGGTCGGTCTTGAAATAGCCTCGGTAATAAAAACGATAATAACGGACGGCCATGCTCTTCATCCCTTCCGCGCATATAGTAGCAGAAACCGCCGGAGTCCGGAGGATAATATTCCGCCTGTTTTCCCCATCGGCCGGAGGAACGGGTACGGCCACAACTATTTTCGGAACGCGCCCGGATCGGGTATGATGGCGGCGCCAAATTTCGCAACGGGGGGAACTGTGCTGATACGTCAATTTGAAGTGGGCGATTTCAACATTTTCAGCTACCTGGTGGGGGACGAGGAAGCGCGGGAAGGGCTCTTCATCGACCCCTCCGATGACTGTGACCGGCTTCTCGGGGAGGCCGAATCCCACGGCCTGGCCATCAGATATATCGTCAACACCCACCACCACATCGACCACACGATGGGGAACCGGGAGATGGCGCGCCGGACGGGGGCCAAGATCGTCATTCACGAGGCCGACGCCCCTGGGCTCCTCGACACCCCCCAGGACATGCTCCAGATGTTCCGGGCGGAAGCCTCCCCGCCCGCGGACCTGCTGGTCAGGGAGGACGACCTGATCCGGGTGGGGAGCGTGGCCCTCAGGGTGATCCACACCCCGGGACACACCCCCGGCTGCATCTGCCTCTACACCGAGGGGGTGCTCTTCACCGGGGACACCCTCTTCGTGGGTTCGACCGGGAGGACCGATTTCCCGGGCGGGTCCTGGGAGGCGCTCGAGCGGTCGATCCGGGAGAAGATCTACACCCTTCCCGACGACACGGCCATCCTGCCCGGGCACAACTACGCCGGGCGCCCCACCTCCACCGTGGGGGAGGAAAAGCGCACCAACGCCGTCATCCGCGCCTGACCGTCGCGCTCCCCTCTACCCGCCGTAGACGCGGCGCATGAGGTCGGCGAACTCGTGGAAATGGAGCGACTGCGGACCGTCGCTCATGGCGTGGTCCGGGTCGGGGTGCATTTCGACGATGAGCCCGTGGGGCCCGACCGCCCGGGCGGCCAGCGCGAGGGGGACCACCAGGTCGCGCCGGCCGGCCGCGTGCGACGGGTCCACCAGGATCGGCAGGTGCGTCATGCGTTTCAGGATGGGGATCGACCCGAGGTCCAGGGTGTTGCGCGTGGCCGTCTCGAAGGTCCGGATGCCGCGTTCGCACAGGATCACCCGGTGGTTCCCGCCGGCCATGATGTACTCGGCGGCGTTGAGGAATTCGTCCAGGGTCGACATCATTCCGCGCTTGAGGAGCACCGGCCGGTTCGACCTCCCCGCCTCGGCCAGGAGGCTGAAGTTCTGCATGTTGCGCGCGCCGATCTGCAGGACGTCGGCGAGGCGCGCCACCGGCTCCACATCCGACGGCGACAGCACTTCCGTCACCACCGGCAGGTCGTACTGGCGCCCCGCCTCGGCCAGCATCTCGAGCCCCTCGAACCCCAAACCCTGGAAGCTGTAGGGGGAGGTGCGCGGCTTGAAGCATCCGCCCCGGAGCAGCTGCCCCCCGCACTCCTTCACGAAGC
Source organism: Acidobacteriota bacterium (assembly GCA_016934555.1). Taxonomy (GTDB): domain Bacteria; phylum Acidobacteriota; class UBA6911; order UBA6911; family UBA6911; genus UBA6911. The sequence goes on from JAFGSS010000183.1 coordinate 15,312, forward strand.
GGGCGCATTGATGGATCTGCTCCCGCGACTCCACGGCGCAGGGGCCGGCGATGACGACGAACCCTTCCCCCCCGATCCGGGCCCCGCCGACCGCGATGACCGTGTCCTCCGGCCTGGCGTCCCGGCTCACGAGACGGAGCCCGCTTTTCGCCTTCTTCTCCGGGGCCGGCTCCGTCCACTCCCCTTCCTCCCGCGGCCCGCCGGCAGCCAGGGCCTCGATCCTCGGCGAAGTGCGCGGGCGCTGCTGCATGGGATAGGACCCGAGCAGCTTCATCGACGTGGTGGCCGACTGCAGCTTCTCGATCGCCCCGGCCACCCGCTCCTCGGCCGCGTTCCCCTCGAAGTCCATGTAGAAGAGGTACTGGAACGGCATCCCGGGGATGGGACGGCTCTCCAGTTTCAGGAGGTTGATCCGGTGCTGGTGCAGGATGCTGAGGGCCTTCAGCAACGCCCCTTCCTCGTGCGGGGTGGCCATGATGAGGGAGGTCTTGCAGGGGATGCGCAGGTCCACGTCCGCCGGTTTCCGGGCCAGGACCAGGAAGCGGGTGAAGTTGTTCGGCTGGTCCTCGATGTTGCGCTGCAGGACCCTCAGGCCGTGGATCCGGCCCGCCTCCTCGCCGGCGATGGCCGCCACGGCGGGGTCCTTTTCCTCCCGGACCTTCTTGACCGCCATCGCCGAGTCGGGCCAGGGCATCGCCTGGCAGTCGGGAAGCCGGGAGACGAACTTCACGCATTCCGCCAGGGCCTGGGGGTGCGAATAGATCCGGCGGATGCCGGCGAGCGGCGCGTCCTCGAGGCCCAGGAGGCAATGCTCGATCCGCAGCACCTCCTCCCCCACGATGGAGAGCTGCGAGACCGAAAGGAGGTCGTACACCTCGTTGATGCTCCCCGCCGCGGTGTTTTCGACCGGCACGATGCCGTAGTCGGCGTCCCCTTCCTCCACGGCGTCGATCACCTGCCGCAGCCCGGGGGCCCCGGCGAACAGGGTCCGGTCCAGGTACGGGGCGAAGTGCTTGCGCGCCGCCAGCTCGCTGTAGGCCCCCTCGATCCCCTGGAACGCCACCCGTTTCAGGTCCGATTTCGCGTAATCGAGCAGGTGCAGCTGCTGCGACCGGACCGAATCGTCGATGATCTCCTGGAAGACGCGGGTGACCAGGTGGGCGTCGAGCCCCCGGGCGCGCCCCCGGGAGATGAGGTCGGACAGCATATCCTCCTCGCGCGCCGAGTCGCGGATGGGCGCCCCGCTCTTCTCCTTGGCCTCGATGACGCGCCGCGACAGCGCCCTCCGCGCCGCGAGCGCCTCGAGAATGGCCTCGTCCTCCCGGTTGATTTCCCTTCGGATCTTCTCCAGTTCGTCCATGCCCCCCCCGTCAGGTTCCAAACCCCATTGTCCCACAAGGCGGCGTCCCTGGGAACATCGGTGTGGCCCCTTCTCCCCGGGAGGGCACGGGGGTCAGAACCGGTACGAAAGGCTCAGAAACCAGTTTCTCCCCGGTTCGTACACGCGCGCCCCGGACCGGAAGGGATCCCTCTGGTAGGAAAGATAATCCACATACCGCCGGCCGAAAAGGTTGTTCAGCCCCAGGCGGAGGGAGGCCCCCCGGTAGTTCACCCCGCCCTTGAGGTTGGCGATCCCGTATCCCGGGGTGGGAGCCTCCCCCAGGAGCGTGTCCACATGGCGCTGCGCCCCTGAAAAGAGGGCCTCCACCTCCGCGAACATCCTGCCGGTGTCGTACCGCATCGTCGTCCGCGACCGGACCGGGGGAATTTCCGCGAGGTTCGGGGTCAGGATCCCCCGCTCCGGGGCCGGCGTGCGGGTGCCGCGGACGAAGGAGAGGTCGCTGGAAAAGAAGAATCGTGTCGACAGGAGATAGGACACGAGAATCTCGCCGCCGTAGATCCGCGCGTCCGCGTTCTGGTAGGTGCGCGCGTTGCCGTTCATCACCCCCGCGACCATGTTCACCTTCGCCTGCGGAATCACGGTCACGTAGTCCGCGATCCGGTTGAAGTACAGGTTCGATTCCACCAGCAGGCCCTCGTGCCTGAAGGAGACGCCCCCGTCGAGGCCCGTGTTCCGGCTCGGCTTGAGCCCGGGGTTCCCCACCCAGTCGGACCCCATCCTCTTGAGCCCGAAGTAGCGTTCCCGGGCGTCGGGGACCCGGACCGTATGGCCGATCCCTCCGCTGAACTGAAGGCCCAGGGACGTTGTCACGCCGAGGCGGACATTCCCCGACGGATAGTTGTCGGTCCTGGAGGTCAGCCGGGTGGAGTTGTAGGCGTAGTGGAGATCGCTGGGGACCCGGGACCCGTCCGCGGCCGTGGTCACGGTGTCCAGGCGGCCGCCGAAACTGAGCCGGACCCGGTCCGAGAGCGACCGGGCGTATTCGGAATAGAGCCCGAAGTTGTCCGTCCTGACGTCCGGAATCGAGTACTGCGGCGCGTAGCCCGCCCCGGCCAGGAGCGTGGACGCGTTCCACTCGCGGTGGTAGGCCTCGACTCCTACCTTTACGTTACGGAGCATGGTCTCGATCTTGCCGCCGAGCGCCTGGGTCCCGGCCAGGGTTCCCATCGAATACTCCCGCGGCCGGTTGAGGGACGACGCCCGGTACTCGTCCGTCATCCAGTGATCCACCCGGGAAAAATAAGCCTGGATCCGCACCGACCGGACCAGCCCTCCAAGGCCGGTCACCTGGTATCCCGCGTTGAGCCGGTCCGTGTCGTCATATACGGCGTCCATCTGGAGGTAGGGGTACAGGACGTGGTCGGACTCCTGGTGGGAATAGGAAAACTGCGCCAGGTGGCCGGCGAAGGGGCTGAAGGAGACGTTGCCCCAGATCGTCCCGACCCTGAACGCGTCGCTGTCCAGCGATTCCGGGCGGTAGTTGAGCCCCTCGGTGAACCGCTTCCCCGAGCCGTCGGTGTAGGCGTCGGACCGGCGGTAGGAATAGCCGCCCAGGATGGAAAAGGGCGCGCGGCTGAAGGACAGGGTCGCGGAAGGGTTGACGTAGCCGTAGGAGCCGGTGGACAGGGTCCCCGTGGCGTGCAGCCCGGTTTCGGCCTTCTTGGTCACGATGTTCACCACCCCGCCGAGGCTTCCCTGGTTGTTGATGTCGAACGGCCCCTTGGCGACCTCGATCCGGTCCACCTCGGCGAAGTCGACGTGGAAGGGGGCGGGGTCCATGTGATTGGGACAGGCGCCGTAAACCCGCTGCCCGTCGATCAGTACGTTCAGGTCCTTGCTCTGGAATCCCCGCATGACCACGTCGCTCGCGATCCCCCCCTTGCGCAGCTTGTGGATCCCCGTCGCCTCGGCGACCGCCTCGCCCACGTCCCGCGCGGAGCTCTCCCGGGTCCGGGCGCCCTCGACGCTGTCCCTGGGGCTGAATCCCGTGACCGTGACGATCTCGCTGATGGTGGCCACCCGCAGCCTCATGTCGACCACCTGGTTGACCCCGGCCGATACAAAGAGGCCCGCGAGGGTGTAGGGCTCGAACCCCGACAGCAGCGCCATCAGGGTGTAATCGCCGGTCGGCAGATCGGACAGGCGGTACATCCCGCTGGAGTTGCTGACCGCGCGGACCGACTGTTCCGATCCCTCCAGGCGGGCCGAAACCGTTGCGCCCGGCAGACGGGCCCCGTCCGGCCCCGTGATGATGCCCAGCACCGCCGCGGGACCCTCCCCGGCGACGCCCGGGGCGGCGCCCAGGGCGACCGCCAGCACTGCCAGTATCCATATATGTGTTCTCATGAGCAGACCCTCCTCCTTTGGTTGCAGGCAAAAAACAGGTACGCCGCAGAAGGAGTGCTACCTGGGAGGGGGGATCGGAATGGCCGGATCATGGGAGGCGCGGAGGACCCGGACGCGGGATACCACCCCGATGGAGTCGAGACCGGGGAGGAGCGTCTGGGCCTCCGGACACACCGCTAGCATCATCAGCAGCACGGAAACGCTGTCGGAGGATTCGGGTTCCGCCCCGTGCCCGCAGCCGGCGCCGTGCTTGTGCACGCAGTGGTGGACCCCGTGACCGTCGACGTAGCACAGGGCGGTGCAGCAGCTTTTGGTGTCGCACCCTTCGGTGACGGCCGCGGCGTCGGCGCTGATCAGCAGGAAGGCGGCGGGTATGGGGAGCGCACAGGTCTCGACGAGCAGCATCAGGCCGAGCAAAAGGACAAGGGGACGGAAGGCCGCCGCCAACCCCGCTTCTCTTTCCGATGCCGCCCGAAAAAGTTTCATGTCGCTCGACCCTCGGCCCGGAATCACCGGCCTGGAAGGGATCCTGCCCCTTTATATGCCCGCCCGGGAGCCGCGCCAATCGGGCGGATCCCTATCCGGGCCTTCCAAATCCCCTATTTGACGGCCAGAAGCTCGATTTCGAATACCAGTGCCATATTCGGGCCGATCTGGCTCCCCGCCCCCCTCTCCCCGTACGCCAGCCGGGCGGGGAGGAACACCTCCCATTTCGAGCCCTCGGGCATGAGCTTCAGGACCTCGCTCCAGCCCGGGATGACGCCCCCCTGGATCCTGAAAGTTACGGGCTTCCCCATCTTGTAGGAGTTGTCGAATTCCCTGCCGTCGATGAAGGTCCCGCGGTAGTGGCATTCGGCGGCATCCGCGGCCGTGGGGATCTTCCCCGCGCCCGTCTTCAGCACCCTGTACTGGAGCCCGCTCGGGAGGACCGTGATCCCCTCCCGCTTCGCGTTCGCGGCCAGAAACTCCTCCCCTTCCTTCAGGTTCTTTTCGCTCGCGGCCTGGAACGCCTCCGCCTGCCTCCGCCGCAGCTCCTTCTGGAACGCGTTCATGGTCCGGGCCAGTTCCTCCTCCGTCAGGAGGAGCGGGGCGCCCGCGTGCGCGTCCCTCATCCCCCGGATCACCAGTTCCAGGTTGACGTCCAGCCCCTGGTTGCCGAAATTCCGGGCGACTCCCACCCCGATGCCGTAATTCACCTTGTCGACCTCCGATTGCAGGACCGGCGTTTCCTGCGCCGGCAGCGATGCGCTCAGAAGCGTCAGCGCCAAAACAGCCATAAGCCCGATATTCATGATCTCTCTCCTCGTGATGACGGTTCAAAGGGAGCCGGAGGACACCGCCTCCGGCCCCCCGGACACGCCGGCCGAGGCCGCGGCCGGCGCTGGAGGGCGCGGGTCGGGAAAACAGCCATGGCCGGAACCGACGCCCGCCGGGCTCCGAATCCACGCCGCGTTTCCACTCCGCACCCCCGTCTCCTGCTAACCGTTGAACTCCGGGGTCTCGCCCGGCACCCGTCCGGCCTTGCCCCGCTTGAGCTCGAAATGCCATTTCCAGATCTCGTAGATGGCCGGGTAGACCAGCAGTTCGAGCAAAAACGACGTGAACACCCCCCCGATGACGGGGGCCGCGATCCTCTTCATCACGTCCGAACCGGTCCCCGTGGCCCAGAGGATCGGCACCAGGCCGATGAAGTCCGTCGCCACCGTCATGAACTTGGGCCGGATGCGCCTCACGGCGCCGTGCACGATCGCCTCCCGCAACTGTCCGATCGTTTTCAGCTTTCCCTCTTTCCCGGCCTGCCGGTAGGACAGGTCGAGGTAGAGGAGCATGAACACCCCGGTCTCCGCATCCACTCCCAGCAGGGCGATCAACCCGACCCAGACCCCGATGCTCATGTTGTAGCCGAGGAAATAGAGGAACCAGATCGCGCCGATGGCCGAAAAGGGGACGGCCAGGACGACGATCATGGTCTTGACCGCGGATCGGGTGTTCAGGTAGAGGAGCAGGAGGATCAGAAACCCGGTGACCGGCACCACCAGCAGGAGCCGCTGGTTCACCCGCTCCATCGCCTCGTACTGGCCGCTCCAGATGATGGCGTACCCGGGGGGGAGCGTCACCCTTTCCCGCACCACCTCCCGGGCTTCCTTCACGTAGCCGCCGGGGTCGCGGTCGTCGAGATCGACGTAGACATAGCCGGTCAGGAGCCCGTTTTCGTTGCGGATCATGCCGGGGCCGCTGGCCGTATCGATCTCGGCGAGGTCGGAAAGCGGGATCTGGCGCTTCCCCCCCGCCGGGACCAGCACGCGCCCCAGCGCTTCCAGGTCGGAGCGGAAATCGCGCATGTAGCGGACATTGACCGGGTACCGCGCCCTCCCCTCGATGGTGGTGGTCACGTTTTCGCCGCCGATGGCGTTCTGCACGGCGGTCTGGGCGTCGTCGATCGTCAACCCGTAGCGGGCCAGGGCGTCCCGGTTCCATTGGAAATCGAGAAAGTACCCCTCGGACGTCCTCTCGGAGAAGACGCTGCGCGTCCCCCTGACGCCAGGGAGGACCGCCTCCACCTGCATGCCGATCTCCTGGATCCTTTCGAGATCGTCCCCGTGGATCTTCAAGCCCACCGGGGTCCGCATCCCGGTGCTCAGCATGTCGATGCGGGCCTTGATCGGCATGGTCCAGGCGTTGGAAACCCCCGGGACCTTCACGATTTCGTCCAACCGGTCCACGAGCTGCTCGGGCGACATCGTGTCCGGCGTAAACCTCCGGAAGACCGGCTTGAGCCAGTCGGGGGCCCACGAGGAATACCAGGTCGGCACCCTGCGCCACTCCGAGCGCGGCTTGAGGGTGATGATGGTTTCGAGCATCGACAGCGGCGCGGGATCGGTGGAGGTCTCCGCGCGCCCCGCCTTGCCCAGCACCCGGTCCACCTCGGGCAACGTCTTGATCAGCCGGTCCGTGACCTGCAGCACCCGCTGCGCCTCCCCGATGGAGATCCCCGGCATGGTCGACGGCATGTAGAAAAGGGCCTCTTCGTAAAGAGGGGGCATGAACTCGGAACCGAGCGACATGAAGACCGGGATGGTGGCGAGCATGAGCAGGAGGGCCGCGGCGATGACGACCCCCTTGTGCCGGAGCGACCACCGGCAGACCGGTTCGTACAGCCTTATCAGCCCCTTGCTGACGGGATGATGGTCTTCGGAACGGATCCGCCCGACGAAGAGCGCGTTGGCCGTGCGGGACAGCCACTGCGGGCGGAAGCTGAAGTTCCTGAGGTGGGTGAAGGTGAGGCGCAGCGCCGGGTCGAGGGTGATGGCCAGCATTGCGGCCACGATCATCCCCAGCGTCTTCGTGTAGGCCAGCGGCTTGAACAGGCGCCCCTCCTGGGCCTCCAGGGCGAAGACCGGGATGAACGAAACGGCGATGACGAGGAGGGCGAAGAAGCTGGTACCCCCGACCTCCTTCACCGCCGAAATGACCACCTCGCGGTAATCCCCGCGCCGGCCCGAACCCTCCCAGACTTCGAGCTTCTTGTGCGCCTGCTCGACCACGACGATGGCCGCGTCCACCATGGCGCCGATGGCGATGGCGATCCCCCCGAGCGACATGATGTTGGCCGTGATCCCCATCCCCCGAAAGGGGATGAAGGCGATGAGCACGGCGACGGGGATGGTGATCATCGGGATCATCGCGCTGGGGATGTGCCACAAAAAGAGGAGCACGATGAGGGACACGGTGATGATGACTTCGATGACGGTGTTCCGCAGCGTGTTGATCGAATTCCGGATGAGCTCCGAGCGGTCGTAGATCGGGACGACCCGGACCCCGGGGGGGAGTCCCGGCTCGATCTCGCGGATCTTTTCCTTCACCCTCCCGATGACGTCGAGGGCGTTTTCCCCCTGGCGCATCACGATGATGCCCGAGACGACGTCGCCGGTCCCGTCCAGGTCGGCGACCCCGCGCCGGATATCGGGCCCGAGCGCCACCCGGCCGATGTCCTTCACCCGGATCGGGGTTCCGGTCTGGCTGGCGGCGACCACGACCGACTCGAGGTCCTCGAGCGACCGCGCGTAGCCGCGGCCGCGCACCATGTATTCGGCGCCGCCCAGCTCGATCAGGCGGCCGCCGGTTTCGCTGTTGCTGCCGCGGATGGCGTCGACCACGTCGTTGATCGGGATGTTGTAGAACCGGAGCCGGTTCGGGTCCAGGCTCACCTGGTACTGCTTGCCGAACCCGCCGATGGGCGCCACTTCCGCTACCCCGGGCACCGAGCGGAGATGGTAGCGCAGGTACCAGTCCTGGAGCGACCGGAGGTCGGCCAGGCTGTGATTGCCGGAAGTGTCCTCCAGCACGTACTGGAAGATCCAGCCAAGGCCGGTGGCGTCGGGACCCAGCTCCGTCCTGCACCCCTCCGGCAGCGACTGGAGCACCCCGGAAAGGTATTCGAGCGTGCGGGTGCGGGCCCAGTAGATGTCGGTGCCGTCATCGAAGATGACGTAGACGAACGAATACCCGAAATCGGAAAAACCGCGCACCGCCCGGACCCCCGGGGCCCCCAGCATGGCGGCGACGATCGGGTAGGTGACCTGGTCCTCGAGGATGTCGGGACTGCGGTCCCAGCGCGAGTAGATGATGACCTGCGTGTCGCTGAGATCCGGAATGGCATCCAGCGCGACCCGGTGCATCGACCACCAGCCGTAGATGGCGGCTACGGCCACGATGGTGAGTACGATGAGGCGGTTGCGCGCGGAAAAATCGATGATGCGCGAAATCATTCGTGCGTGTGCATCCCGTGCATGTCCCCCTCCGCCATGGCGTGGACATACTTCTCGGGATTTGCGTCAAACCTCTCCCTGCACATTTCGGTGCAGAAGTAATAGGTTTTCCCCTGGTACTCGGTTTTCAGGGTGCGGTCGGAATCCGGATCGACGTCCATGCCGCACACCAGGTCCTTCACCGTTCCGGCCTTGACTGATGCCGATGCCTGGGCCGGCGCCCCCTTTTTGGGGAGATACCTGCCCGGGTTCGCTTCGAAATTCTTTTTGCACATCTCCGAGCAGAAGTAATAGGTCTTCCCCTGGTGCTCCGTTTTCAGGACGCGGTCGGAATTCGGGTCGACGTCCATCCCGCACACCGGGTCCTTCGCAAGCGCAACCTTCCCGGGCGCCTCCTTTTTGGGGAGATACTTCGCCGGGTTCGCCTCGAAGTTCTTCTTGCACATCGCCGAGCAGAAGTAATACGTCTTCCCCTGGTGCTCCGTTTTCAGGACGCGGTCGGAAGCCGGGTCGACGTCCATCCCGCACACCGGGTCCTTCACCGTCCCGGCCTTGGCCGGCGCCTTGGCGGCCGGCTTCGCCGAAGCCTCCGCCG
>JAFGSS010000184.1 GCA_016934555.1 Acidobacteriota bacterium
CTCGACCGGCTGAACGGCCTGCGCCTGCTCGCGCCGACCCCCGCGTCGGGGGTGCGCGACGTCCGCACCCAGCCCGAAATCCTGCGCAAGATGCTGCTCGCCATGAGCGAAGACGTACGCGTCGTCCTGCTGCGGCTGGCCAGCCGGACCCAGACCCTGCGCTTCTACGCCGAGAACGCCGGACCGGACCGGGAGGAAACCGCCCGGGAATCGATGGACCTGTACGCCCCCCTGGCCAACCGGCTCGGGGTGTGGGAACTCAAGTGGGAGATCGAGGACCTGAGCTTCCGCTTCCTCGACCCCGAAACCTACCGCGGGATCGCCCTGCAGCTGGACGAAAAGCGCTCCGAACGGGAGCGCTTCATCGCCGAGGCCATCTCCCTCCTCGCGAAGGAGTGCGCATCGGTCGGAATCCGGGCCGAAATCTACGGCCGGCCGAAGCACATCTACAGCATCTGGAAAAAGATGCGGGCCAAGCAGATCCCCCTGGAGGAGGTCTACGACCTCCGGGCGCTGCGTGTCATCGTCCGGCAGGTGCACGAATGCTACACCGTCCTCGGCATCGTGCACCGGATCTGGGTCCCCATGACGCGGGAGTTCGACGACTACATCAGCAGGCCTAAGGAGAACGGCTACCAGTCGATCCACACCGCCGTGATCGCCGCCGACAAGCGTCCGCTGGAGGTGCAGATCCGCACCCGGGAGATGCACGAGCACGCCGAACTGGGAGTGGCCGCCCACTGGCGTTACAAGGAGGGGACAGCGGCGGCGAAGAAAAGCGACGCCTACCACGACAAGGTCTCGCTCCTGCGCGAGCTCCTTTCCTGGCGGGAGGAGATCACCGACGCCTCCAACTGGGTGGAACAGTTCCGGCGGGCGGCGCTGGACGACACGATCTACGTGATGACGCCCCAGGGTCGCATCATCGACCTCCCCCGGGGGGCCACTCCCCTCGATTTCGCCTACCGGGTCCACACCGAGGTCGGGCACCGCTGCCGGGGGGCCAAGGCCGACGGCGCCCTGGTGGCGCTCAACCGGCCCCTCGAATCGGGCCAGACGGTCGAAATCGTCACGGCCAAGCAGGGGGGGCCGTCGCGCGACTGGCTCAACCCCCAGCTCGGCTACCTCCGCACCCCCCGGGCCCGCCAGAAGGTCAAGCAGTACTTCACCTCCCTCGACGAATCGCAGACCATGGCGGAGGGGCGCGTCTTCGTGCAGCGCGAACTGCAGCGCGAAGGGGCCACACAGGCCAACATCGAGGCTCTGGCGGAGCGGCTGGGCTACCCGGGGGCGGAGGCGATGTTCCTCGCCGCCGGCCGCGGGGAACTCGGCCCGCGCGCCCTGCAGCAGGCGCTGCGCCCGGCGGAGGCGCCGCCGGAGCCCGCGCCGGAGTTCGTGCCGCGCAAGAGCCGGTCGGGAGGGAAGAACGACGGCATCCTCGTCGTCGGCATGGACAGGCTGCTGACCCAGCTGGGGCGCTGCTGCAAGCCCGCGCCCCCCGACCCGATCAAGGGATACGTCACCCGCGGCAAGGGGATCTCGATCCACCGCGCCCGGTGCGCCAACTTCGCGGGAATGGAGCGGCTGAACCCGGAGCGGGTGATCGAGGCCGCCTGGGGGGAGACGCCGCCGCCCCAGGACCCCCGGGCCCCCTCCTACCCCGTCGACGTCTCGGTCGAATGCCAGGACCGGACCGGGCTGCTGCGCGACATCACCGAGGTCCTGACCCGGGAGTCGATCAACGTCACCGCCGTCCACACCGTGGCGCGGCAGCCGAACGTACAGTTGAATTTCACCCTGGAGGTCCGTAACGTGGCTCACCTGGAACACGCTTTGAAACTCATGGGCGGAATCCCGTCGGTCATCGGCGCCCGCAGGATCTGAGCCCCCGTCAGCGTTTCAGGACGATCTCCTCGGTGACCCGCCCGTCCGGCAGCGTCCGGAAGAGCCTGTCCTCAGCGCTCCAGAAGAAGATGTACTCCCCTCCCCAGTGCCACGACCGGACCTCGTCGCGGGGCGCCAGCACGAGTTGGTCCTGTTTCCCGTCGGTCTTCATGCGCCGCAGTTCGCGCCCCCGGGTGTAGTAGATCCACCCGCCGGCCGCCCACCGGATCGAGTCCCCCGGCGCCAGCGACTTCAATTTCGAGAGCACACCGTCGGGAGTCGCCCTAGCGGGCGAACCGGTCGCGGGCACGCCGGCGGGGAACGCTTCCTGCCGCTCCAGCGTCATGACACTGAACCATCCTTTCGAGGGGGAATGGTCGATTCCGGGCAGGAGGGTGACGTCTATCTGATCCCCGTAGCTGCAGTAATAGGCGACGTCGTCCCGGTCCTGGTCGAGGATGACGGGGGAAGTGTTGACGTTGACCGAGAGGTGACGCTGGTTCTTGTTCGATTTGAGACTGTAGGAAAAGACTCCCCCGGCCCCCTGGGGCTGGACGATGTCCTCCCAGTGGCGGTTGTAGAAGATGTGAAAATCGTTCACCGCCATCGAATGGACCGGCTTGCCGTCGAAGACCTTCCGGGCGGGGTCGCCCGGCTTGTGCGTCCGCAGGGA
>JAFGSS010000185.1 GCA_016934555.1 Acidobacteriota bacterium
AGCGCCCCGCCCAGGTACCGGAGTTCCTTCTCCATCAGGAAACCCGCGGCGGCCCGATCGACAAATCGGGTGATGGCCGTAACCGAGGCGTGGGCCCGGTGGGCGCACCCGAAGGCGTCGTTGACGTACAGGGGGGTGCGGGCCGCGAGTTCCCGGGCGAAATCGGGGTCGCCCGCCTCCTCCCCCGGGTGGAACCTGAGGTTTTCCAGCAGGACCACGTCCCCGGGGCGGGACGCCTCCACCGCCTGCGCCGCCTCCGGGCCCACGCAATCCCCGGCGAACCGCACGCTCCGGCCCAGAAGCTCCTCGAGCCTCCGGGCGACCGGGGCCAGGGAAAATTCGGGGCGGACCTTTCCCTTCGGCCGCCCCAGGTGCGAGCCCAGGACGACGAGGGCCCCTTGTTCGATGCAATGCCGGATGGTCGGGAGCGCCTCCCGGATCCGCAGGTCGTCGGTGATCTTCGATTCCTTGATCGGGACGTTGAAGTCGACCCGCACGAAGACGCGCTTCCCCTCCAGCTCCAGTTCCTCGAGCGTCAGCTTTGCCACAACCGCACCCCCTCCCCGGCGGAAGGACCGGTCCCTCCCCGGCCCCGGCGGATCGCGCCTATTGGACGATGAGTTTCACGAGGTCCCGCAGCCGGCAGGAATAACCCCATTCGTTGTCGTACCAGGCCAGCGTCTTGACCATCCGGCCCATGACCTTGGTTTCCAGGGAGTCCACCGTGCCCGAACAGGAGTTCTGCATGTAATCGGTGGAGACCAGGGGTTCTTCGGAATAGCCCAGGATCCCTTTCAGGGCGCCGCCGGCCGCCTCCCGCAGCGCCCGGTTCACCTCCTCCCGGGTCGTCTGGGCGCGGACGGTGACCACGAGGTCCACGAGGGAGACGTTGGGGGTCGGCACCCGGATGGAGAGGCCGTCCAGTTTCCCTTCGAGCCCGGGCAGGACCAGGCCGATCGCCTTGGCGGCGCCGGTGGTGCTGGGAACCAGGTTCACGGCCGCGGCGCGGGCGCGCCGGAGATCCTTGTGCTGCAGGTCCAGCAGGTTCTGATCGTTCGTGTAGCTGTGGATCGTGGTCATGAGCCCCGATTCGATCCCGAACCCCTCGTCGAGCACCTTGGCCAGGGGGGCCAGGCAGTTGGTGGTGCAGGAAGCGTTGGAGACGATGTGATGCCGGGCCGGGTCGTAGATGTCGGTGTTGACGCCGACGCAGAAGGTTCCATCGACGTTTTTCCCCGGCGCCGAGATGACCACCTTCTTGACCGTCCCCCGCAGGTGGGCCTTCGCCTTTTCCGCGTCCCGGAACAGCCCGGTGGACTCGACGACAACCTGGGCGCCGACCGCACTCCAGTCGATGGCGCCCGGGTCCCGTTCGCTGAACATCCGGATCGGCTTGCCGTTGATGAGGAGGTGATTCCCGTCCAGCTCCACTTTCTCGTCGAAGCGGCCCAGGACCGAGTCGTACTTGAGGAGGTGGGTCATGACCTCGGCGTTGGTGATGTCGTTGATCCCTACGATTTCCACCCGGGGATCGTGGATGCAGCAGCGGACCAGGTTCCTGCCGATGCGGCCGAATCCGTTGATAGCGACTTTGATTGACATGGCGGTTCCTCCGAGTTAAGTTTCGCCCGCCCACGGCGTGAACGCATCGGGCGGCCGGCTGGATGTTGCCGAACCAGGAGCTGTGGTTCGAAGGATTTTAAAGTATACGCCATATTGCGGAGCGAGGGAATAGCCGGGCCCGAAACGGTCCCTTTGATGATAGACTGGGTCGCGTTATGACCGAACCTTCCCGTTTTCCGTCGGATCCGGGCGTCGGCACGTCCGGGTCCCGCGCACCCGGACGCATCCACGAGATCGCCTCCCGCTTCGCCCTCCCCCGCCCCCTGGAGGTGTTCGAGTTCTCCGGGAAGGGGAACATCAACCAGCACTCCTACCGGGTCCTGTCCGGTCCCCCGGGAAATCCCTCCCATCATCTTCTTCAGCTGCTGAACCCCGGGGTCTTCCACCACCCGGCGAAGGTGATCGAAGCCATGACCCTCTGTCTGGAATCGCAGCAACGGGCCCTCGACCGCCTCGGGGATCCCGATCTCCGGGAATGGGAGGTCTTGAAGCTGGTCCCGACCGTGCAGGGGCGCCCCTTCCTGGAAATTCCGGGGGAGGACGGCCCGCACTGCTGGCGCATGATGGGCTACATCCGGGACGCGCTCTGCTGGCGCAGCCTCGGTGAAATCCCCGACCGGGAGACACGGCTGCGGGTGGCCGAGGAGGCGGGGCGGGGGCTCGCGCTGTTCGGCCGGCTGACGGCGGACCTCGACCCGGACCTGTTGCGGGCGCCGCTGCCCGGTTACCGGGATACGGCCCTGTACTATGCCCAGCTGCACTCCGTCCTGACCGGAAACCGGACCGCGGCCGAGGCCGCCCCCTTCCTTCCGGAAGACGCGGATCTGGCCGCGGACACGCAGCACGATTTCATCGTCCACCTCCCGCCCGGAGAATTCGAGCGCCGCCGCGCCGACGCCGGCATCCGGCGGCTCTCGGCGCTCGCCGTCAGACACCAGGCGTTCGCGCTCACCCTCGGCCGGGGACTGGCCGCCGGGCGCCTGAAACGGACAGCCGTCCACGGGGACACCAAGCTCGAGAACTTCCTCTTCAGCGCAGCCACGGGAAGGGTCCGCGCGCTGGTCGACCTCGACACCATCATGCCCCACACCTGGCTCAGCGACTGGGGGGACATGGTGCGCTCCCTGGTCAACGTCGCGGGGGAGAGGGAAACCGATCCCGAAAGGATCCGCATCGACACCGGGGTGTTCCGGGCGGCCGCGCGCGGCTTCAGTCTGCAGGCGGAGCCCCGGGCCGCCGGGGAGACGGCGCTGATGGCGGCCGCCCCCGCGATCATGGCGCTGGAACTGGGGGTGCGCTTCCTCGCCGATTACGTGCGGGGGGACCGCTACTTCCGCCTCCGGCCTGGAGACCCCCCCGATCTCAACCGGTCGCGCGCCCTGGTGCAGTTCCGCGTCTTCGAGGAGCTCCGCGGCAACGCCGGGCTCCTGGAAGCGGATACCGGGGCGTGAGCCCGCGCCTACGACCGCGTGTGGTAGTCCCCCTCGCCCACCCACTTGTAGGTCGTCAGCTCGCGCAGCCCCATCGGGCCGCGGGCGTGCAGGCGCTGGGTGGAGATGGCGACCTCGGCCCCGAGGCCGAACTGCCCCCCGTCGGTGAAGCGGGTGGAGGCGTTGACGTACACCGCGGCCGAGTCCACCTCCCGGATCCAGCGTTCGGCACTGGCCGGATCCCCCGTCAGGATCGAGTCGGAATGCCCCATGCTGTGGGCGTTGGTGTGCGCGATCGCCTCGTCGATGTTCCCGACCACCTTCAGCCCCAGCACCAGCGACATCCACTCGGTGTCGAAGTCCTCGGGACCGGCGGCCCGGACCGCCCCGTGACCGGCAAGGCACTCGAACGCCCCGGGGTCGGCGCGGAAGACGACCCCGGCCGGGGCCAGGGCCTCCACGATGCGGGGGAGCGCATCGGCCGCCACGCTGCGGTGCACCAGCACCGTGTCCAGGGCGTTGCAGACCGAGGGGCGCTGGGTCTTCGCGTTGTGGATGACGCCTATGGCCCTTTCGATATCGGCCGATGCGTCGACGTAGATGTGACAGATGCCGATCCCCCCCGTGATGACGGGAATCCGGCTGTGCTCCCGGCAGAAGCGGTGGAGGTTCGCCCCCCCCCTGGGGATGATGACGTCGACCAGGTCGCCGAGGTCGAGCAGTTCCAGGACGCGCGCGCGGTCGGGGTCCCCGACAAACTGCACCGCGTCCTGGGGCAGGCCTTTCCGTCCGAGGGCCTCCCGCACCAAGGCCACGAGCGCCCGGTTCGAATGCAGCGTCTCCTTCCCGCCGCGCAGGATCACGCTGTTGCCCGTTTTGATCGACAGGGCGGAGACGTCGATCGTCACGTTGGGCCGCGATTCGTAGATGACGGCGAGCACCCCCAGGGGGACGCGCTGGCGGCAGAGCCGGAGCCCGTTGGGGAGGACCGTCCGGTCGAACCGCTCCCCTACCGGGTCGGGCAGCCGCTCGAGCGCGCGCACGTCGCGCGCGAGCGCCCCGATGCGGGCCCCGTCGAGCGTCAGGCGGTCGATCAGGGCGTCGTCGAGGCCGGAGGCGCGGGCGAGCGCCACGTCCCGCCCGTTCGCCTGCTCGATCGCGCCCCGGGACTCCTCGAGGAGCCGGGCCAGGGTGCCGAGCGCCCCGCTGCGGACCTCCGTCGGCAGCGTGGCCATGACCCTCGCCGCCGCGCGCGCCTTCAGCCCCATTTCCCTCACCATAGCGACTCCTTCCGGCCCGTTCAGATCAGCACCATGTCGTTGTGATGGATCACCTCGTCCCCGAAGCGGTACCCCAGGATCGACTCGATCGCATCCGAGGGGGAACGGAGGATGCGGGCGAGATCCCGGCTGTCGTAGCTGACGATCCCGCGCGCGATCTCGCGTCCTTCGGACAGCGTCACGCGCACCGTGTCCCCGCGTTCGAAGGAACCCTCGACCGCGGTCAGGCCGACGGGCAGCAGGCTTCCCCCGCGGGCGAGCGCCCGCGCCGCCCCCCCGTCCACCGTCAGTTTTCCCGGGGAATGGCTGCCAGACAGGATATAGCGTTTGCGGCTTTCGACCGCCGAGGCCGAAGGAAGGATCCGCGTCCCCAGCTTCTCCCCCCGGGCGAGGCGCAGGAGGACATCGGGCTCGGCCCCCGCGGCGATGATGCAGCCCGTACCCGAACGCCGGGCCAGGTCGGCCGCCCGGAGCTTCGTCGCCATGCCCCCGGTGCCCAGCCCGCACCCGCTCCCCCCGGCGGCCTTCCAGAGTTCCGGCCCGATTTCGGGACCGGAGACCTCCTCCACCAGCCGCGCCCCCGGATCGGTCCGCGGGTCCGCCGTGTACAGCCCCGCCTGGTCCGTCAGCAGCACCAGCCGGTCGGCGTCGACCAGGTTGGCTACCAGGGCGGAGAGGTTGTCGTTGTCCCCCACCCGGATCTCCTCGGTCGCCACGGTGTCGTTCTCGTTGATGATCGGAAGGGCCCCACGGCCGAGCAGGGCCAGCAGGGCGTTACGCGCGTTCAGGTAGCCCCGCCGGCTCGAGAGGTCGCGGCGCGTCAGCAGGACCTGCGCCACCGTCACCCCGTACAGGCCGAAGACCTGCTCGTAAAACGCCATGAGACGCGGCTGCCCCACGGCGGCCAGCATCTGCTTGACCGGGATGTCCCTGGGCAGGTCGGGAAAACCCAGCCGTTCCCTCCCCGCGGCGATGGCGCCCGAGGAGACCAGGAGGATCTGCTCCCCCTCCCCCTCGAGCCGGGCGATCTGCCGGGCCAGATCGATGACGAGGGGGGGGGACAGGCAGGGGGTCCCCCGGGTGAGAGTGGAAGTGCCCAACTTGACGACGGTGCGCATGCGCCTTCCCCTGGATTATTGAGAAAGGTTTAGGATAGCATAAATCGGCGCTCGGCGGACGGGCCGGCGCGATTCCAGGGATGAAACGGAATGAGACGAGGGCTCGGGACACTATGCGCCGGCGGGGGGGGTCGGGCCCTCCTGGCGGCGGTGCTCTGCGCAGCCTTGGTTCCGGCCGCGGCGGGACAGAGCGGGCCGGAGGATCCCGCGGGACGGGTGCGGACCGAAATCCGCTACCGCGACGGCACGGTGGTCCTCGTCTCCGACACCCAGGAAAAATCGAAATCGCTCCACCGGGCGGCCGGGGGCGTCCGCATCACCTTCCGCGACATCGTCGTGACCGGGGAGGAGGCGGTCTACGACGAAGCCACCCGCGAGGGTTTCATCTCCGGCGACACCCGTTTCAGCCAGGACGGGGACCGGCAGTGGCTCACCTGCTCGCGCGCCGAGTTCAATTTTGCGACCCAGACCGGGGCGTTTTACGACGCCACCGGGTTTACCGACCGGGAATTCATGATCTCCGGCCGCAGGATCCTCAAAACCGGGCCGGACACCTACCGGGTCGAGGAGGGGGGGGCGACCACATGCCTGGAGGAAAACCCCAAGTGGCGCTTCACGGCGGCCCGGACCGACATCCGGGTGGACCAGACCGCCCGCATGCGCAGCGCCGTTTTCCGGATCAAGGGGGTCCCGGTACTGTACCTGCCCTACGTCGTGCTCCCCGTCGGGCTGAAGGAACGCTCGAGCGGCTTCCTCCCCTTTCACACGGGCAACTCGACGTCCAAGGGACGCGTCTTCAGCGAGGGGTATTACCAGACCTTGGGAAGGAGTGCCGACCTGCTGGTTTACGGAGATTATTTCAGCCTGCGGGGACTCGCGCTCGGGGCTGAGTTCCGGGCGCGGCCGAACCCGAAAACCAGGCTGGAACTCCGGGGCTACGGCATCCGCGACCAGCTGGACCAGGGGGGGGCCCAGCTGGACATCGACGGGGAATCGTGGCTCGGGGAGGACTGGAGGGCCGTCGTCCGGGCCAACATCAGCTCCAGTTTCACCTTCCGCCAGGCTTTTTCGGAAAACCTGCGCACGGCCACCATCCCGATGGAAAAAGCCCAGGGATTCGTGACCCGCAACCACCAGAGCCTCTCCACCAACATCGTCTTCAGCCGGGAGGCGGTGACCTTCCCGAGCGAGTCGGTGGTGGTGCGCCGCATCCCTTCGCTGGAGTTTCTGTCGATCGGGACCCCCCTGGGCCGCTCCCCCTTCATCCTGAGCTTTCGCACCTCGCTCGAGGGGCTGTCCCGGGTGGACCGCCTGATCGAAACCGGCGGCCTCGTCCAGCGCATGGACCTCTTCCCCCGCATCACGGCCAGAATCCCCTCCTGGAAGGGATTCTCGCTGGCCCCTTCGGTGGGGGTCCGTGAGACCTGGTACAGCGCCCGGATTTCGGCGGACGCCCCCGGGGGGGTGGAGAACCGGGGGCTGCACCGGCGCTATGTCGACGCGCGGATCGACGTACGCGCCCCGGTGCTCGAGAAGACCTTCGGTTCGAACCGGACGGGCGGGATCCGACACGCGGTCGAGCCCTTCTTCACCTGGCGCCGGATCCACGGGGTGAGCCGCCTCGGCGAAACCCTCCGGTTCGACGCCGAGGATGCCGTCGCCGATACCAACGAAATCGAATACGGGATGACCCACAGGTTCTACCGGGGCGCGCCCTCCGCGCAAGGGGGGAGCACCGAAATCCTCTCCCTGGCCCTCGTACAGAAATATTATTTCGACCCGACCTTCGGCGGGGCCTTCCGGGAGGGGGAAGCGAACGCCTTCGCCCCGCTCGACACCGCCACCGGGTTTTACCGGTCGACGGCGACGGCCAACTTCGCCCCCCTCAGCGCCATCCTGCAGTTCACCCCCCGGCAGGGGATCCACAACGACGTCCGTGCCGATTTCGACACCGGGCGCGGGCGCTGGAGCAACGTGAGCCTGGCCTCCGAGTGGCGGCAGGGACCGGTGTCCCTCTCCGGGACCTATTTTTACATCAACCCGCGCGGGGGGGCGTTCCTCTCCGGCAACCATCTCCAGGCGCAGGTCGAGTTCGGCTCGTCCGACCGCGGCTTCAACTCCCGGTTGACCGCCAGCCGCAACCTGCAGTCCGGGCAGTGGCTCAACAGCAACGTCCGGGTGGGCTACTCCTGGGACTGCTGCGGCCTGGGCCTGGGGTTCAACCAGTACGACCTCGGCATCCGGACCGAATCCCGGCTTTCCTTTTCCTTCACCCTCAAGGGGATCGGACACTTCGGCAACATGAGGGAGCCGGAAGGCATCTTCTGAGACCGGCAGGGGAGGAAGCGTGAATACGGCATGGATCTCGGCCGGCTCCAACGTCGGAGACCGGTGGGCCCAACTCGGTCGCGCAATCGCGGCGCTCGAAGCCTGCGGGCGCGTCATCGCGGTCTCCTCCTGCTACGAGACCGAACCGGTCGGTTATGGCGACCAGCCGTGGTTCCTGAACCTGGCCGCCGGGCTCGAAACCCGGCTCACGCCGCACCAACTGCTCTCCTTCTGCCAGAGCATCGAACTGGCCCAGGGGAGGGTGCGCCCTTTCCCTAACGCGCCCCGGACGCTCGATCTCGACATCCTGCTCTACGGGGACCTCATCCTCGACCTTCCGGACCTCGTCCTCCCCCACCCCCGGCTCGCGGACCGCCGCTTCGTCCTGGAGCCGCTGGCCGAAATCGCCCCCCTGCTCCGGCACCCCGTGCTGAACCGGTCGGTGCGTCAGCTCCTCGAACTCTGCCCGGACCGCGCCACGGTGCGGAAGGTGGAAACGGCCGGATAAAAATCGCCGGGAAGTATGGAACCGGAATTTTCTCCCGTGCTATGATGCGCCCCGGCATAAAGCGGACACCTCGTCCAGCCGATAAGCAACCGGAGGCCGTCCGTCCCCGAAAACCAGGAAGAAAGGGTCCATCGCTTGGTACGCCATTTTCTCAGACTGTGTCTCCCCCTCGCGCTGGCCGCCGCGCTCGGCCCCCTTGGCGCCGCCGAAGCCCGCGCGGACGGGCTGGAAACCCTCCAGACGACGATCGCCCGGTATCTGAAACGGCCCGGCGCCCGCTCCGCGCAATGGGGCATCAGCATCCTGGACCCCTCCGACAACACGGTCCTCGTCGAGGTCAACCCGGACAAGCCCTTCCTCCCCGCCTCGGTGCTCAAGGTGGTCACCACCGCCGCGGCCGTGGAGAAGATGGGGCCCGAATTCCTCTACCGCACGGGCGCATACACGAACGGGCCGGTGGATGAGGACGGGTCCCTGGCGGGCGACCTCATCCTGGTGGGGCGGGGGGACCCCAACCTGATGAATCCCCGGGACGAAGCCGAGCCGAAGAGCGCCTTCGGGGAGCTGGCCGACCGGCTGCAGGAGCTGGGCATCCGGGAAGTCCGCGGGGACGTGATCGGCGACGACAGCTACTTCTCCCCGCACGACGGCGGAAAGGGGTGGACGGCCAGGGAACTCCAGACCCGCTACGGCGCGCCGGTCAATGCCCTGAGCATCCAGAACAACGTCGTCTGGGTCACGGCCCGGCCGTCGAAGTACAAGAAGGCCGTCATCGTCGGCGTCGAACCCGCGACCTCCCATTTCCGCATCCGCAACCGGGCCGTCACCGGGAGCCGGAAAGCGAAACAGACGATCAGGGCGCGCCTCGACGCGGGTTCCAACACGATCGTGATCTCGGGCACCCTCCCCTCCGCGCGCACCTTCCGGCAGCACCTCGTCCTGGAAAACCCCGCGGAAACCGCCGCCGCCGTATTCAAGGAGGAACTCGAGCGCCGCGGGATTTCGGTGCGCGGAGAGGTCTTGAGCCTTCACCACGGCGACGGGGAGGCCAAGCGGCGCGCGACCTGGACCCTGCTGGCCGAACACCGGTCCGCCCCGCTGGTGCGCGCCCTCGAAATCATCAACAAGCGGAGCCAGAACCTCCATGCCGAGATGCTGCTCAGGGCCCTGGGGGCGGAACTCAGGGGGCGCGGAACCAACGAAGCCGGGCTCGAGGTGGTCAACGAGTTCCTGGTCGAGGCCGGGATCGACAGTGAAAAAATACGGCTTGACGATGGGTGCGGACTGTCGCGGGAGAACCTGCTGACCCCGCGCTTCCAGACGTCCCTGCTGGGATTTCTGCTCGGTCGCCCCTATTTCGGCCTCTTCTACGACACCCTGGCCGTCAGCGGCACCGACGGGACGCTGAAAAACCGCCTTTCCGCCCTGGAGGTCAAGGGTTCGATCCACGCCAAGACCGGGACTCTCCGCGACGTCACCACCCTGAGCGGCTACCTCACCACCCGATCGGGCCGCAACCTGGTCTTCACCATTTTCGCCAACCGGGTGACCTCCACCGAGCGCGTCAAAAGAACGATTGACGAAATCTGCTCCCTTCTTGTTAAACTGTACTGATGAGCATAAGGGTCTTGTTTTTCGCCTCACTGGCGGACGCGGCGGGAACCAGGGAAAGGACCGTGGAGGC
This sequence comes from Acidobacteriota bacterium, assembly GCA_016934555.1. Taxonomy (GTDB): domain Bacteria; phylum Acidobacteriota; class UBA6911; order UBA6911; family UBA6911; genus UBA6911. The sequence goes on from JAFGSS010000185.1 coordinate 9,972, forward strand.
GGCCGGGATCACCGATGTGATTTCGGTCTTCGACCGGTGCACCGCGGACGCCCCCGCCCTGGAATCGTACCGGACCTCGGTCCTCCTGGCGCTGAATTCCGAATTCGCCCGCCCCTCCTCCCCGGTCCGGGACGGGGACGAGGTCGCCTTTTTTCCGCCGGTCAGTGGAGGGTAGCATGTTCAGTCTCACGCGGGAGCCGATCGATACCGCCCGGATTTCCCGGAGTCTTCAGCAGCCCGAGGACGGCGCCCTCGTCGTCTTCGAGGGAATCGTGCGCAACCACGCGCGGGACAAGGCGGTCCGCTACCTGGAGTACGAGGCGTACGAATCGATGGCACTGAAAAAACTCGAGGAGGTCGGGACCACGGCCAGGAGCCGGTTCGACATCCGCGATATCGCCATCGTTCACCGGCTGGGGCACATGGAGATCGGCGAGGCGAGCACCGTTATCGTGGTGGCCTCGGCCCACCGCGGGGCCGCCTTCGAGGCCTGCCGTTTCGCCATCGACACGATCAAGGAGATCGTCCCCATCTGGAAAAAGGAGTTCTACACCGACGGCGAGGTGTGGATCGAGGGCGCGCGTTGAGCCCTCCTGTCACAGCTCGTGCCGGTGCTCGAGCGCTTTCGACATGGTGACCTCGTCGGCGAACTCCAGGTCGCTCCCGACCGGCAGTCCCAGGGCGATGCGGCTGACCCTGACCCCGATCGGCTTGAGCAGCCGGGCGAGATAGATGGCCGTCGCCTCCCCTTCCACGTTGGGATTGGTCGCCAGGATGACCTCCTTCACCTCCCCCTCCCGCAGCCGCTCCAGCAGGTTCCGGATCTGCAGGTCCTCGGGCCCGACCCCGTTGATGGGGGAAAGCGCGCCGTGCAGCACGTGGTACCTTCCTCGGTACTCCCGGGTCCTTTCCACCGCGATGATGTCGCCGGGCTCCTCCACGACGCAGATGGTCTCCCCGGAGCGGGACCCGCTGCGGCAGTAGCTGCAGGGATCCAGGTCGGAGAAATTGTTGCAGCGGGAACAGCAGAGGATCTTGTCCTTCACTTCCAGGATGGCGCGGCTCAACCGCTCGGCATCCCCCCGGGGGCGGCGCAGCACACTGTAGGCCAGCCGCTCGGCGCTCTTCGGGCCGATTCCCGGGAGCCTGCGGAATTCATCAATCAGTCTTTCGATAGGCTCCGCGTAGTCGCTCATTCGTCGATTTTTTCCGCCTTCACCGGCCCGGGGAACGTGTCCAGGAAGGAGCGCACCGCCGGTTCGCGCCTGGCCCGATCAAGAAGGTCCCCGGAGGAGGATGCCGTCCCCGCCTGCGGAGACGGGGTTGCGGGCGCACCCTCATCCCTTTCCGACCCGGCGCGAGAGTCCGCCCCCCCCTCGACCGTGACCCTGACTTTGCGACCCAGGACAACGGCCGCCGCCCCGGCTATGGCGTCCAGGTTCCGTGCGACCTGGTGCTGGATGAACTCGCCCGCCCCTCCCGGATCGAGGACCAGCCGATCCCCCTCGGTCCGCGCGCCGGAAAAGGAACGCAGCAGGGATTCGAGCGCTTCCCGGCCGAGGGCCGAGGCGATCCGGACGAGCAGGTCCCGCTCCTCCCCCTCCCTGCGCGCGGAGGCGGGAACTTCCGTCTTTTTTTGAGGCACCGGAGTCGGAGAGGGAGCCCGTTCTGCGGGAGCGCCCGCTGCAGGTACCTTCTCGGGCGACACCCGCGGAAGAGGCCCCCCGCTTCCGCCGCCCGGGCCCCCGGGCGGCCCGTCATCCGCATAGGTGGAAAACTCGGCTACGAGTTCCTCCAGGGGGCGCAGCCTGGCGATGTGGGCCATTTCGACGAGCCCCATCTCCAGTTGGAAGCGCACCTGAGTGGCGTACTTCATCCCGGTCTCGATTTTCTGGAAGGCGTCGAAAAGGCGCAACAGGTCCTCGCGGGAAAAAAGCTCCGCCTGCACCCGCAGATCGGGCAGGAGGCTTTCAGGGATCCCCAGCAGGGCGGGATCGGAGATCCCGGCCTTCACCACCATGAGATTGCGGAAGTGGCCCGAAAGGCGGCGGCAGAAATTGTTCAGGTCCTGCCCCGCCTCCACCAGGTCGGCCACCGTCCGGAGCAGGACCGCGAGGTCGTTTCCCGCGATCGCCCGTGCCGTCTCCGCGAGGACCCTGGGCTCCACCAGGCCGAGCAGGGTCGAAACGTCCTCGTCCCGGACCTCGCTCCCGCTGAAGGCGATCACCTGGTCGAGCGCCGACATGGCGTCCCGCATGCTTCCGCCGCTCGAAAAGACCACCTGCTCGAGGGCGCTGTCGCTGATCCGGATCCCCTCCGCCTCGGAAATCCTGCGCAGCCGCTCCAGGATGAGGGGGTACTGGATGAGCTTGAAGCTGTATTGCTGGCAGCGGGAGAGGATGGTCGCGGGGATCTTGTGATACTCCGTGGTGGCCAGGATGAACACCACGTGGGGCGGCGGCTCTTCCAGCGTCTTCAGGAGCGCGTTGAAGGCCTCCGCCGTGAGCATGTGGACTTCGTCGATGATGAAGATCTTGTACCGGTCCCGCGCCGGGTTGTAGCGCGCCTTCTCCCGCAGTTCCCGGATCTCGTCGATACCCCGGTTGGAGGCCGCGTCGATCTCGAGCACATCCATGCAGCCGCCGGCGGCGATCTCCGTGCAGGCCACGCACCGCCCGCACGGCTCCCCCGGTTTGCCGTCGTGGCAATTGAGCGCCTTGGCCAGAAGGCGCGCGGTCGAGGTCTTGCCGCTGCCGCGCGGGCCGGAGAAGAGGAAGGCGTGCGCGATCCGTCCGCTCTGGAGCGCGTTGGTCAGGGTGCGGGAGACGTACTCCTGCCCGACCAATTCATGAAAACTCTGGGGACGCCATTTGAGAGCCAGAACCTGATATTGCATAAAATGAGGGGTCGGACCCCGGGGATCCCGTTGCACATGCAGGAGTCCTCTTAATGCTGCTTCCTTCCGGACCTGACATGGTTCGAGGGTTGCATTGCACAGGGCCCGGGGCCCGTCATGGCCTTTCGGCCCAAAGCTGCATCTTACGGCATACCCTGCCGGGAAACAAGCCGGAAAAACCTCCGCCGGGCGGCGCAAAAACCTTAAACAACCGGCCGATCCGTGCGTAATATTATGGGATGGCGCGGTGGAGAGGTTTGCCGCGACCTGCACTCTTATGGAAAAGACGAGGATCATGAAAAAATCATTCCTTCCCAAGGCGATCCAGCGCCCGACCTGGTTTTCGATCGGAATCCTTCTGCTCGCGGCGGCCCTGACCGCGGCCTGCGGCGGCTCGGGCGCCCCGGGCGCCTCCGCGCCCGGGCCGGAGGCGGGCCCGGGCCAAAAAAGCCCGGGTTCCCCCCCCGCCATGGCCGAGGTCTCGGTGCAGACCATCCGGGTCCGGAAGATCTCTCTGCGGAGGGATGTGGAGGTGTCGGGGTCGCTGGTCGCCTCCGACCAGGCCAGGGTCAGCAGCGAGGTCGCCGGAGTCGTGCGCCAGGTGCTGGTCGAGCTGGGGCAGGAGGTCGCCGCCGGCCAGGTTGTGGTCCGGCTCGACACCCGGGAACTCGAGCTGGCGCTCGAGCGGGCCCGCAGCCAGCTGAGGCAGACCGAAGCCCAGTTCGGCACCGACGGGGTGAAGGTCACGGAGCCCCCCGACAACGAACAGATTTCGTCCGTCCGCCTGGCCATGGCCAACCGCGACGACGCGCTGGCGCAGCTGCGCCGGGCCCAGCGGCTCCGGGAGCAGAACCTGCTGCCGCAGGCGGATCTCGATGCGGCCGAAACCCGGGTCAAGGTGACGGAGGCCGGTTACCGGACCTCGCTCGAAAGCGTCCAGAGCCTCAGGGCCACCCTCCAGGAGCGCCGGCACGCGGTCGAGCTGGCGCAGAAGAAACTCAACGACAGCCAGATCCGGACCTCCATTTCGGGGCAGATTTCCGAACGCCTCGTCAACCAGGGGGAGTTCATCCGCGAAAACACCCCGGTGGTCTCCATCGTGAAAATGAACCCCCTCAAGCTCGAAACCGCCGTCCAGGAGCGCTACGCCGGAATGATCCGCACGGGGCTGCCGGTGGAATTCTCCGTCGAATCGTCGCCCGGGAAGACCTACTCGGCCCGCGTGGCCCATATCAGCCCGTCGGTGGACCCGTCCACCCGCACCTTCGCCATCGAGGTCCTCGTCGACAACAGCCACCGGCAGCTCAAGCCCGGCTTCTTCGCCAAGGGGGTGATCTACACCCACCAGGACGAGGACGTGCCGGCCATCCCAGAGTACGCCATCTCGACCCTGGCCGGGATCTCCAACGTCTATGTCATTGAAGAGGGAACGGTGCGCCAGCAGCCGGTGACCCTGGGCGCCAGGTCGGGAGAACTGGTGGAAGTCGTGGAAGGACTCGCGGGAGATGAAGTGCTGGCGGCCAGCAACCTCACCATGCTGGCCACCGGGGTCCCGGTGAAAATTCTCGGGGCCGCCCCGGCCGCCTCCCCCCTCACGGAAAACAGGCAGGAGGAAGGCCGATGAAACTGGCCGATGTCAGCATCCGGCGTCCGGTATTCGCCTTCATGATGTCGGCCGCCATCGTGGTCCTCGGAATCGCGTCCTACAGCATGCTCGGGCTCGATCTCATGCCCAAGACCGACGCCCCGGTGGTCTTCGTGCAGACCAGCCTGCCGGGGGCGAGCGCCGAGGAGGTGGAAACCCAGATCACCAAGCCGATCGAGGAGGTGGTCAACACCATCGCGGGGATCGACGAACTGCGCTCCAGTTCCCAGCAGGGGGGCTCGCGCGTCATCATCATGTTCGTCCTGGAGCGCGACATCGAGGCCGCCGTTCAGGACGTGCGGGACAAGGTCGCCTCGATCACCAACCAGTTCCCCCGGGAGACCCTGGCGCCCAGGATCCTGAAAATCGACCCCGACTCGAACCCGATCCTCACCATCGCCGTCAGCGGGAACCGGTCACAGAAGGAAATCAGCGAGATCGTCGACAAGCGGATCAAGCAGGTGCTCGAGACGGTCAACAACGTCGGCGAGGTCACCTTCACCGGGGACCGGCACCGGGAGATCCAGCTGCTGCTCGACAAGGACCGGCTGAACGCCTACAACCTCACCATCGACCAGGTCCGCACCGCCGTGGCGCGGCAGAACGTGGAGATCCCGGGGGGGAGCTTCATCTCCGGCTCGTCCGAAATCGCCCTGCGCACCATGGGGAGGATCCACAGCGTCGAGGATTTCAACAGGATCATCATCACCTACAGCGGCGGGAGGGCCGTCACCTTCCAGGACATCGGCCGCGTGATCGACACCGTGGAGGAGGTCCGCAGCGTCTCGCGCCTCAACGGGCGGCAGGCGGTCTCTCTCGACATCCGCAAGCAGTCGGGAACCAACACGGTCGAGGTGGTCGACGACGTGATGGCCGAGCTCGAACGCATCAAGCCGGACCTGCCGCCTGACATCACCATCCAGACCACGCGCGACCAGTCCACCTTCATCCGCCGCTCCTTCAGCGAAATCCAGCACCACCTGGTCCTGGGGGGACTGCTCGCCAGCATCGTGGTCCTCCTCTTCATGCGCAATTTCCGCTCCACCGTCATCGCCGCGGTCGCGATCCCCACCTCCATCATCGGCACCTTCACCCTGATGCGGGCGCTCGGCTTCACCATGAACAACATGACGATGCTGGCGCTGTCCCTGGCCACCGGCATCGTGATCGACGACGCCATCGTGGTGCTGGAAAACATATTCCGCTACATCGAGGAAAAAAAGGTCAAGCCCCGGGAGGCGGCGTCCCGGGCCACGGGCGAAATCGGGCTGGCCGTCATGGCGACGACACTGTCGCTCGTGGTCATTTTCCTCCCGGTCGCGTTCATGACGGGGCAGGTGGGGCGCTACTTCTACAGCTTCGGCATCGTCTCGGCCGGCGCTTTTCTCCTCTCCATGTTCGTCTCCTTCACCCTCACCCCCGCGCTTTCCGCGACCTGGCTCAAACCCTCGGACGTCGGGCACAAGGCCTCGAAATCGAGCGGGTTCTACAGCTTCATGGACCGCCATTACGGGCGGATGCTCCGCTGGAGCATGGGCCATCGGCGCGTCATCGTCACCATTGCCCTGGCGGTGGTGGCCTCGGCCGCGTTCCTTTTCCCCCGGGTGGGAAAGGAACTGGTGCCGGACGACGACCAGAGCGAGTTCAGCGTCAACATCAACCTGCCGCAGGGGAACAGTTTCGAGAGCACGGACGCTTACGTCAGGCCGATCGAGGAGGAACTGAGGCGCATGCCTCACGTGGAAACGGTCTTCGCCACCGTCAACCCCGCCCGGGCCAATTTCTACGTCCAGCTCACGCCCCTCGACCGGCGCGACGTCTCCCAGCAGGAACTGATCCGGAACACGCGCGCCCGGCTGCGGCGGTTCCAGGGGGCGCGCATCAGCGTTTCGGGCGGAACCGACATATCGGGATCCTCCACGGCGGGGACCGGGCGCGGGGGGGGCGCCAACCGCCTGCAGATGTTGATCCAGGGCCCCGACATAGAGCAGCTGCAGACGTACATCGTCGAACTCATGGACAAGGTCCGGACCATCCCGGGCGTCGTCGACGTGGACACCAACTTCGAGCCCACGGCCCAAGAGCTGCGGGTCCGGGTCGACCGCGCCCGCGCCGCCGACCTGGGGGTCTCCATCGATTCGCTCGCTTCCAACCTCAGGCTGCTGGTCGGGGGGGACGAAGTCACCAAGTACAAGGAGGGGGACGACCAGTTCAGCGTCCAGCTCCGGCTCGACGAACAGTTCCGGGACGACCCCTCGAAGATGGGGGAACTGTTGATCGCGGGCGCCGGCGGCAGGCTGCTGCGGGTGAGCGACGTGGCGAGCCTGTCGCTCGAACCCGGTCCGGCCAGCATCGACCGCTACGACCGGCAACGGCAGATTTCGCTCAGCGGCAATCTCGACGGCATCCCCATGCAGACGGCGGTCGACGCCGCCCGGCAGAAGCTGGCCGAGATGCAGTTCAAGCCGGGCTACTCGGTCCAGTTCGGCTTCGGCGCCCGGATGCTGAGCCAGGCCACGGACGATTTCTGGATGGCGCTGGTGCTGGCCCTCATCTTCATCTACATGGTGCTGGCCTCGCAGTTCAACAGCCTCGTCCACCCGCTCACCATCATGACCGCCATCCCCCTGAGCCTTCCCTGCGGACTGTTCGCCCTGATGGCGTTCGGCATGACGCTCAACGTCTACAGCGCCATAGGCCTGATGATGCTGTTCGGGATCGTGAAGAAGAACTCCATTCTGCAGGTCGATTACACCAACACCCTGATCGGGCAGGGGATGGAACGGAACGCGGCCATCATCACCGCCAACCACGTGCGGCTGCGCCCCATCCTGATGACGACGATCGCCATCGTCGCCGGGATGCTGCCGATCGCCCTGGGCCGCGGGGCCGGTTCCGGGTCGCGCGCTTCGATGGCCGTCACCATCATCGGCGGACAGTTGATCTGCCTGCTGCTGACGCTGCTGGTCACCCCGGTGATCTATTCCCTCTTCGATGACGCCAAGCTCTTCCTCGGGCGGCTGCGGACCCGCCCGGACCCCGAAGCCGTCGTGGCGGAAGCCGAGGAAAGCGCAGGCTAGACACCGTCCGCGGGGGGGCGGCCGCGGCCGCTCCCCTGCGGAGGTCCCGCCCCCGTCCCGGATGTTGTCTTTCCCCCTGACCTGCGGTAGAGTGCATCGTCGCCCGTCGCCGAGGCGGACGTGAGATCATGGCATTCTCCCCGGGATACGCACATATGACATCCATATTCATCAACCGCCGCCTCCGCCTGACGCTGCTGTCCCTGCTCGTGCTGGCGGCCGCCTCCGGGTGCGTTTCGGGAAGAACCGATCCGGCCCCCCCGCAGCCGGGACCAGCGCAGGAGGGGCCGGCCGGAGACCCGGTGGTCGAGAAGCGGGCGGAGGAGCACCGCGCGGTCTCCATCCTTTCCGAAAGCACCCTTTTCACCGTCTACGGAAGGGCCTTCGGCCGTGCGCCCATCCTCGGGAGGCTGGGGACCTACAGCGGGTTCGAGGACATGGAACAGGACATCCGTCCCTGGGTCGAGGGGATCTCGAGCCGGCACGAAAAAAAGCGCGTCATCCCGGCGGTCCACCTGATCTACGCCATGGCCACTCCCTGCGAACCCGACGACGACTGCCTCCTCTACCTCGAGGGGATCGAAAAGGATATCGTGGGCACCTACATCGAACCGGCCGCCCGGCGGGGGTGGATGGTCGTCCTGGACACCCAGATCGGCAAATCGACCCCGGTCGAACAGGTCCGGCGCATCATCGACAAGGGATACCTGGAGTACGACAACGTGGCCGTGGCGATCGACCCCGAATTCAGCGCGGCCCCCGGTCAGGAAACCCCGCCGGGGCGCCCCATCGGAACGGTGAAGGCCTCGCAGATCAACAAGGTCCAGCGGATGCTCGACGATTACACGAAAGAGCACCGGCTGCCGACCAGGAAGATCCTGATCGTGCACCAGTTCGGCGACGCGAACGTAGGCGACGGCGTCCCCCCCATGATCCAGGACAAGAAGAGCCTCCAGACGTTCGACAACGTGGAACTGGTCTTCGACGCGGACGGCCTGGGCGGGCAGGCGGTGAAAATGGTCAAATACAACAAGATGACCGACGCCGCCGTGTACCCCTTCACCCGGTTCCGCGGGATCAAGATCTTCTTCCCGAACCGCTGGGAAAAGCACGGGCACTTCGACACGCCCCCGATGGAGCTGGATCAGATCTTCGGGCTGGAACCGGCCACAGGGGGGAAGGTCCGGATCGAAACCAGGCCCGACGTGGTCATCATCGCCTGACCCGCCCGGGAACGGGCCTCACTCCTCCAGCCTCGAGGCCAGGATCGCCTCCAGCCGCTTCGGGTCCCGCTTCAGGTGGACCGTCCGGCCGCCCCGGACGTAGACCAGGCCCGGTTTAGCCCCCCTGGGTTTTTTCACGTTTTTGATCGGCGCCATGTGCACGTCCGCCCGGGTGGCGTTCTTCATCTTCGAGAAATGAACCGCGAGTTCGCACGCCGCCAGCACCGCCTCCGGCGCCGCCTCGGCCCGCCCCTCGGTGCGCAGCACCACGTGGCTCCCCGGGTAGAGCTCCAGGTGAAAGAAAAGGTCGTTCCCCCGGGCCAGGCGCGTGGTCAGGACGTCGTTCCCCTCGTCGCTGCGCCCCACCCAGATTTCCATCCCGTCCCCCGTGCGATACCTCTTGGGCCGCAGCCGGGACGGGAGATCGGGCTTCGGGTCCTTCTTCACCGGGGCCGCGGCCGGCACCGGCTTTTTTGCGGGCGGGAGGCGGCCGAGCAGCCGCCGGAGCGGGGGGGACGCGGACAGCCGCTCGAGCATCCCGGGATCGGGGGGGTCCAGCCGGGCGATCCGGTCGAGATCGCGCAGGCAATCTTCCAGCCGCTGCTGCTCCGCTCTGAGTTCCTCGAGCTGGAGCCGGATCCTCCCGGCACCCCGGGTCTCCTTCTGGTAGCGCGCGAAGTAGCTTTCCAGGTTCCCGGCCGGAGAAAGCTTCGGGTCGAGGGGAATCTCGACGGTCTCCCCCGTCGCATAGTCGGTCGCCGCGACCGTGGACTGCCCGGGCCCGACCGCGTGCAGCACCCCTTTGAGCAGTTCCCCGAGGCGGCGGTGACTCTCCGCCTGCATGGCCCGGCCCAGGTCGTCCTCGAGGTTCGCGTGCTTCCGCCCGAGAAACGCCTGCTCCTTCCTGACCGCCTGTTCGATCCGGCGCACCGCGACTTCCGCCCCGTGCGCCCGCTCCCGCCGCCCGTACTCCTCGGCGACGGCGTCGAGGAACCGGTCGTCGGGCACCGCCTGCCACCGGTCCTCCCCCGCCGAAGCCAGGGATCCCCGGGGCTCCACCCAGGGAGCCCCGGCTTTCAGTTCGGGCCGGGTATCCTCGGGCGGACGCAGGGAGTGGAGCAGGACGCCCGCCTCGTCGAGCAGGTACAGGTTGCTCCGGGGGCCCAGGATGGAAAGCAGCAGCCGGAGAACACCGGTGCGGGATTGAAAGCGGAGGCAGACCTGACGGTCCGAGCTCGCGGCCTCCACCGCCTCGAGGGTGCTCCCGGCCAGGTGCGCCCGCGCGTATTCCCCGAAGGAGCCGACAGCGGACTCCGGCACGGCCGCGTCGGCGCCCGAGATCCGGGCGTACTGCGGGCTGCAGCAAAGGAGCAAACGGGAGCGCTCGCGCCCCTGTTCAAGGACCAGGACGAGGGAAAAGGGGCCGGCCTGGAGGACGCGCCGCAGCCGGGCCCCCGACCATGCCCCATGGGCGATGCGCGCCGCGCGGCGCAGTTCCTCGAGACTCAGCATCGGGCCTCCCATCCGCCCGCGGGCAAAAAAATCCCCCCGGAGCACCGGGCCCCGGGGGGATGGTGAAAACGGTCAAGCGCGGGACTAGAACAGCCCCGTAACCCTCCGGGTCTTCACGTCCACGTCGATCCTGCGGTAGGCAGGATCCGACGCCGTTCCCGGCATCAGGCTGATGGTGCCGGCGACGGGGACCACGAACCCTGCCCCCTTGTAGGTCAGGATGTCGCGGACCGGCAGCGTCCAGCCCTTCGGGGCGCCCTTGATGTTCGGGTCGTGCGAAAGGCTGAGGTGGGTCTTCACCATGCAGGTGCCCAGCTTGGCGATTTCGGGATCCTTCTCCATCTTCTTGAGCTTGGTCTGGGCTTCCGGGGTGTAGCTGACCCCGTCGGCGCCATAGATTTCCCTGGCGATGGTCTCGATCCGCTTGCCGAGAGGCATGTCCAGCTCATAGAGGAACTTGAAATCGTTCGGCTCGTTGCAGGCGTCGATGACGGCGTCGGTGAACTCGAGCGCGCCGTCCCCCCCCTTGAGCCAGTGCTCCGACACGGCCACCCTGGCCCCGGCCGCCTCGGCGTTCTTCTTGATGACGGCGATTTCGGCCTTGGTGTCCGTGTAGAAGGAGTTGATGCAGACGACGGGGCTGATCCCCGCCTTCTTGACGTTCTGGATGTGCTTGATAAGGTTGGCGCACCCCTTGTCCACCAGTTCCACGTTCTCTTCCTTGTAGACGGGGTCGAGCGGCTTGCCCGGAGGCACCGGGGGACCGCCGCCATGGCTCTTGAGCGCGCGCACGGTCGCCACGATCACGGCGCAGTTCGGCTTCAGGCCGCTGAAGCGGCATTTCAGGTTCCAGAACTTCTCAAACCCGATGTCGGCGCCGAACCCGCTCTCCGTGACGTGATAATCGGCCAGCTTCAGCGCCAGCTTGTCGAGCACGATGGAGGACTGCCCGATGGCGATGTTGGCGAACGGCCCGGCGTGCACGAACACGGGCTGCCCTTCCAGAGACTGCATCAGGTTGGGGTTGATCGTGTTGAGCATCCACGCCGTCATGGCGCCGTCCACTTCCAGGTCTGCCGTGGTGACCGGCTCGCCCTTCTTGTTGTAGGCGACGACGATCTTGCCGATCCGCTCGCGCATGTCCCCCAGGCTGGTGGCCACGGCCAGGATGGCCATCAGCTCGCTGCTGACGGCGATGGCGAAGCCCGACTGCGTCATGAAGCCGTCCATCTTGCCGCCCATGCCGATGGTGATGTTCCTGAGGGCCTGGGCGCAGAAGTCGATGACCCACTTCATCTCCACCGACCGGTGGTCGATGTCGAGCCTTTTCAGCTTCTTGGTCGCCAGCATGGCGTCGTCGTAGTTGTACTCGTGCTGCATCCGGCTGGTCAGCGCCACCATCGCGAGGTTGTGCGCGTTGATGATGTCGTTGATGTCGCCCGTCAGGCCGAGTGAGAAGGGGGTCAGGGGAATGCACTGGGCCAGGCCGCCGCCGGCCGCGCTCCCCTTGATGTTCATGGTCGGGCCGCCCGAGGGCTGCCGGATCCCTCCGGTCACCTTCTTCCCCCGCTTGCCCAGCCCCTGCACCAGCCCCATGGTGGAGGTGCTCTTCCCTTCTCCGAGCGGAGTCGGGGTAATGGCCGTAACGTCGATGTACTTGCCGTTGGGCCGGTCCTTCAATCTCTCCAGAACGGCTTCAAAATCCACCTTGCCGTAGTAATGCCCGTGGGGAATCAGTTCCTCTTCCTTGATTCCCAGCTCGTCGGCCAGTTGCTTGACGGTCTTCATGTCCTTTTCACACGCCTCAGCAATCTGCCAATCCGCCAGTTTTGTTGGATCAAGCTTAGCCATCTAAAATCCTCCTTAATTTTGATGATCAACCCTTTATGATGCCGGCAAACGAACCGCCGATAGCCCGGGCCCCCTCATCCTAACTTCAAAGTCAACCACCCTTCAATTTGAATCGCTCAATAAGATACAAATATTTCCGGGGATTAAAAAGGCCGATTCATCGAAACCCGCATAAAAATGCCCCGCCCCGGATCGGCCGATAATTGTCATGAAGCCGGGTTGATGCGACGATATGCAATACGGTATCCTCGCGCCCACGGGTCGCGGCCGGATGCTTCGGTCCCGGCAAACCTCTGGTTTCGGAAGGAAAATGGCAGACGAACTCGTTTTCAACGACTACTACGACATCCTGCAGGTCAGCCCGGGCGCCGACGGCGACACCATCGGGCGGATCTTCCGCCACCTGGCCAAGAAATACCACCCGGACGCCACTGGAGGGGGGGACCCCGAACGATTCCGGGAACTGGTCAAGGCGCACGAGATCCTCAGCGACCCGGTCAAACGCGCGGCCTACGACATCCGCCACCAGCAGTACTGGGAGCGGAAGATGCACCTGCTGCGGGAGGCCGGGAACGGCCCCGTGACCGGCGGCAGCCGGGAGGTCCGGGAGCGGTTGCTGACGCTGCTGTACGTGCAGCGCCGCACCAATATCCGCCAGCCGGGACTGGGCGAAATCGCGCTGGCCCGCATGCTGCGCACCCCGATCGAGTTCCTGGAATTCGACCTCTGGTACCTGCACCGGAAGGGGCTGGTGGACCGCCTCGAATCGGGCCTGCTGGCGATCTCGGTCGACGGGGTCGACCACGTGGAACAGAACGAACTCCACCTGAGCGCGGACCGCCTGCTCCAGGCCGTCCCCGAGGCCGCCCCGGAATCCGCCTGACCCCCCCATTCCCCCCCGGGAGCGCTTCTGGTACCATATCGGGCGGCGGTGGGAGGGTGGGGCCATGGGCTGGACAGGGAAGAAGATGGTGTGGATCGCGGCAGGGATTCTGATCGCCGGGATCCTCATAGGGAACCCGGCCCGGCATCTCCTGTTTTCCGTGCGCCTCGCCCTGGACCTGAAGGCCCTCGCCGCCGGGAGCGACGGCCCGGACCCGGCCGTGGCCGAGGGCCGGGTGAGCGGGCGCGACGGGGACCGCCACTACGAGGCCCTCTGTTACCGGCCGGTCGGAGGGCCGGCCTCCACCGCCGTCGTGCTCTCGGCCGGCATCAGCGAACTGGGCTGTTATCACCCGCGACTCGTGGCTCTGGCACGCCTCCTGGCGAAGAGGGGGTTGATGGTGATCACGCCCGACATCCGGGAGTTCCGGCAGTTTCAGATCACGGCCGCGCCCATTGAGCAGATGCTCTTCTGGCACTCCCGCGCCCGCTCGCTGGAGGGGGGGGAGCGGGTGGGCAAAACAGGCTTTGCGGGGGTCTCCTACTCCGGGACGCTCGCCCTGATGGCGGCCGCCCGTCCGGCGGTGCGCGACCGCACCGCCTTCGTAGCGGCCGTCGGCCCCTATTACGACCTCAAGCGCTGCAGCCGGGGGTGGTTCGCCGCCGGGTCGGAGGGGGAATGGCAGGGCTACTACCCCACCCGTTATTACGCGCGCTGGGTGATGATGCTGTCGGCCCTCGACATGGTCGCGGACGACTCCGACCGCCGGTGGCTGCGCCGGCGGCTGCAGGGCCTGCTCGAGCAGAAGGACCCTCCCGATTCCGCCCCCCTGACCCCGGAGGGGGAGCGCTGGCACGCCCTGGCGACCATGCGGCCGGGCCGGACCGACGCCCCGCTCGCCGCGGAAATCGAGGAATTTCTCTCCCGGCGGGAGTACACGGACCTCGACCCCCGGGAGTCTCTCGATGCGCTCCGCTGCCCCGTCTTTTTGATCCACGGCGCCTACGACGACCTGATCCCCCCGGCGGAGAGCGCCGATCTTCACCGGGCCGTCGCCAGCTCCCGGCTCCTCGTCAGCCCGTTTCTGACCCACACGCACCCGGTCGGCACGGAATTGTCCCGCCCGCGGCAGGTGCGGGCGGCGGTCGAAGCCATCCTTTTCAGCTGCCGGTTTTCCGGCGCCCTCGACTGAACGGCGGGGGTTTTTCCCATAGGAAAAACCGGGCGTCTCCATTAAAATGCCTTCCCTTGGAGAAACGTTATCCCATGCTCAGGCTCTGGTCCGTCATCATGGCGGGAGGCCGCGGGGAGAGGTTCTGGCCCCTCAGCACCCGCACGCTGCCCAAGCCCTTCATTCCGCTTCTGGGCCCCACGACCCTGATCCAGGACACGGCGGCCCGGATCGAGCCGCTGACGCCGCCGGAGCGGACCCTCATCTCCATCGGCGCCGCTCACGTCGACATCGCGCGGCGGCAGCTGCCCCGTGTCCCGGAAGAAAATTTCATCGTGGAGCCGGTGGGCCGCGACACCTCGGCGTGCCTCGGACTGTGCGCCCTGCACCTGGAGAAGAGGGACCCGGGCGCCGTCATGCTGGCGCTCCCGGCGGACCATTACGTCGGCGACGGCGCCGCCTATCTCCGGACGATCGAGACCGGGATGGGGGGCCTCGACGCCGCAACCGGGATCGTTTTCGGCATCCGCCCCACCCGGCCCGAAACGGGCTACGGCTATATCCTGGCCCCCCGGCCACAAGCCGGGGGCTCGATCTGGCCGGTGGCGGCATTCGTCGAAAAGCCCGACGCGGCGACGGCCGCCCGTTACCTGGCCGACGGCGGCTATTTCTGGAACAGCGGCATGTTCCTCTGGCCCAACCGCACGCTGCTCGGGCTTTTCCGGAAACACCTGCCGGAGACCTCGGAGGGACTCGACCGGCTGCGCCCCCTGATCGGCCGCGGCGACGCCGCCGACGAGGTGCGCGCCCTCTTCGAGGCGCTCCCCCGCATCTCGATCGATTTCGGCATCGTGGAGAAAACCGCGGGGCTCGGGCTCGTCCCGGTCTCCTTCCCCTGGGACGACATCGGCAGTTGGGCCTCGCTCGACCGGGCCCTCGGGGCCGACGCCGCGGGCAACGTCGTGCGGGGGCGGCATACGGCCGTCGACAGCACCGGCTGCGTCGTCTACGCGCAGTCGGCGACGGTCGCCACCCTGGGAGTTTCGGATTTGGTTGTGGTCGAGGCGTACGGTAAAGTTCTGGTGTGTTCAAAAGCAAAGGCTGCGGAGCTGAAAAGGCTGGTGGCAGCGCTCGCCCCCGAAGAGGGCTGACTGGAGATGCGGCAATGAGTGCAAAAGCGAACAAGGTGGTACTGGCGTACAGCGGCGGACTGGATACATCCATCATCATCCCCTGGCTGAAGGAAAACTACGGGGCGGACGTCATCGCCTTCGCCGCCGACGTCGGCCAGGGGGCGGAACTGGACGGCCTGGAGGAAAAGGCGATCCGGACCGGCGCCTCGAAATGCATCATCGAGGACCTGCGGGAGGAATTCGCCAACGAATTCGTCCTCCCCTGCCTGCGCGCCGGGGCCGTTTATGAAAGAAAGTACCTGCTCGGGACCTCCTTCGCCCGCCCGCTGATCGCACGCCGGCAGGTGGAGATCGCCGAGGCGGAGGGGGCCGACGCCGTCAGCCACGGTTGCACCGGCAAGGGGAACGACCAGGTGCGGTTCGAACTCGCCTTCAAGGCGCTGAACCCGAAACTGAAGATCATCGCCCCGTGGCGCGAATGGGACCTCAAGTCGCGGGAAGATGAAATAGAATACGCGCTCGAGCGCAGGATCCCGATCACGGCGACGAAGGAGAAGATCTACAGCGAGGACCGCAACCTCTGGCACATCAGCCACGAGGGGGGGATTCTCGAGGACCCCTGGGCGGAGCCCGAGGAAAGCATGTTCGTCCTCTCCGTCTCCCCGGAAAAGGCCCCGGACCACCCCCAGTACGTGGAAATCGAGTTTGACGCCGGCAACCCCGTGGCCGTCGACGGCCAGCGGCTCGGCCCGGTGGACATCATCTCCCTGCTGAACCGGATCGGGGGCGCCCACGGAGTCGGCCGCACCGACCTGGTGGAGAACCGGCTGGTGGGGATGAAGTCGCGTGGCGTGTACGAAACCCCGGGCGGCACGCTCCTGCTGGCGGCCCACCGCGAACTGGAAAGCCTCGCGCTGGACAAGGCGACGCTCCACTACAAGGACCTGCTGGCGGCCAGATACGCCGAACTGGTCTACAACGGGGAATGGTTCGCCCCCCTCCGCTACGCCATGGACGCCTTCATCGACTCCATCCAGGCGCGGGTGACGGGAACCGTGCGCCTGAAGCTTTACAAGGGGAACATCGTCATCGCCGGGAGGAAGTCCCCCTGTTCGCTCTACCGGGAGGACCTCGCCACCTTCGCCGAGGACGCGGTCTACAACCAGAAGGACGCCGAGGGCTTCATCAACCTCTTCGGCCTCCCCTACAGGGTGGAAGCCCTGCTCGACACCAGGGCCGTCTACCGCGAGCGGCGCGGCCGCCGGTAGGAGCGGTCCGGCCGGGGGCGCATCGCGCCCCCGGCTCCCCCAGCGCCATGGCCAACTTCCAGGACATCCCCTATCGCCGCATCCCCGGCCATTCCCCCCTGTTTCTGGATTACGTCGATCTTTCCCCCGGCATTTTGCGCTTTTTCGAGACCCCGCCAGTTAAACAGAAACTTGAGGCTTTTGCACGCAAGCAGTCTTCAAAGAAGTATTTTCCAAGACAGGAAATGGCCATTATCTTGGAGCGCCAGAACGCCCTCTATGGCGCCGGCGCCTCCCTGGCGGAGCAGATTGCGGAGCTGGCCCGGCCCGACAGCGTCGCCATCGTCACGGGCCAGCAGGTGGGGGTTTTCGGCGGCCCCCTCTACACCGTCTACAAGGCCCTGACGGCCGTGGCGCTCGCGCAAGAGTTGCGGGAAAGCGGAATCCGGGCGGTCCCGGTTTTCTGGATGGAAACGGAAGACCACGATCTGGCCGAGGCCACCCGTGTGTTCCGCACCGACCCCTCCCCCGGGACGGTGGAGGTGGCAAGGACGCTCTTCGGCAGGCACGCCCTCTCTCCGCGGCCGGTGGGATCCCTCACCCTTCCGTTGAAGATTCGTGACGTAAACGACGATTACGTTGGATCTATTCCAGAGTCACCCTTCCGTGCAACTGTGCGGGCGCTCCTCGAAGGAGCCTACGCGCCCGGAGCCTCGATGACTCTGGCATTCGCCCGCCTCCTGCGCTCGATCCTCCCGGGGCTGCTCCTGTTCGATCCCGCGGACCCGGAGGCCAAACGCCTGGCGGCCCCCGTCTTCCGGAAGGCGCTCGAAAACACGGACAGGATCGGCGCGACCCTCCGGGAAAGGGCCGAGGAGCTCGTCCAAGCCGGGTATCCTGTCCAGGTGCGCATCCGGGACGATGCCACCCTGCTGTTCATGGTCGAGGGGGAAAGGCGCGCACTGGAGCGGGAGTCCGAACGGTTCCGGCTGCGGGGCTTTGCGACCTCCTTCACCCCGGAGGATCTGCTGCGCCTGACGGAGGGCGCGCCGGAACGGTTCAGCCCCAACGTGCTGCTGCGCCCGGTAGTCCAGGATGCGCTCTTCCCCACCGCCGCCTACGTCGCCGGCCCCTCCGAAATCGCCTACTTCGCCCAGCTTGGCCCCCTCTACGCCTTGATGGACCGGCCCATGCCCGTCATCTGGCCCCGCAACGGCTTCACCCTGCTGAATCCCGAAACGACGGCGGAACTCGAGCGCCTGGGGATCGATCCGGAGGCCTGCCTGGCGGGAAGAGAGCGGATGTGGAAACAAGCCCCGCCATCATCCCGGGAGCTGGAAAGGCTGGAGGAACTCGAGCGGAGACTCGATCGCGACCTCCGGAAGATCGGTGCCGAGATCGGTGCCGTCGAGGCGGGACTCGAGCGCGCGGCGGCGAACTCCCGGAGCAAGATTCTGCACAATATGGGCCGGATGCGGGCGCGCACCCGGAGACTGTTGCCTATGGACAGGGCTGTCGACCGGCTGCTCGCACGCTGCCGCCCCGACGGGAAGCTGCAGGAACGGGGAGCGGGGATCCTCCCCTCCCTGGCCCGCTATGGGAGTCCGCTCATCGAACGCCTGCGGCGGGAGGCCAGGCCGGAAAATTTCGCCCACCGGGTGCTTCACCTCGAGAATTCGCCCCCGGCCTGACCGGGCTAATTCGAGGTCCCCGAAAGCAGGATCTCGATCTTGGCGTTCTCGCGCAGCTGCTGGATCAGCTTCGTCAGTTCGGCCTGCTCCTTCTGGCTGCGGAGCATTTCCGTCAGCTGCGGGGTGGCCTCCTCGAGCGTCGCCACACCCTCGGGCTTCTTGTCCGTAACCTTGATCACGCGGTAGCCGGAAGGGGTCTCGATCAGCCCGCATTCTCCGATGGCGAGCGCAAAGGCGACATCGGCGTACTTGGGATCCAGGACGTTTTTATTGGCGTACCCCAGGTCCCCCCCCTTAGCCGCCGATTCGTCGGCCGAATGCTCCCGCGCGAGTCTGGCGAAATCCTCCCCCTTCTTCGCCCGCGCCAGGAGGCCTTCGGCCCGCTGGCGGGCCAGGGCGTCCTGCTCGGGAGTCGCCCCCCCCCGGATGAGGATTTGGCTGGTCCGGATGATGTCGGGATGGGCGAACTCACTCGGGTGGTCCGTGTAGTACTTGGCCAGTTCCTCCGGGGTAATGGACACCGATTTGGAGATCGCCGCTTCCATGTATTTGGCGATCGTCAGCGTCTGCCGGAGGTTCTCCCGCAGGAGGTCGCGGTCGAGCATCTGGCGGGCCAGGTCGTTGTTCATTTCCGCGTCGCTCGCGTAGCCTTTGGCGATCCGGTCCATCTCGGCCTGCACCTCGGCGTCGGTGGCTCCGATCCCTTCGCCCACCGCCTTCTGATAGAGCAGGCGCGAATTGAGGACCGAGGTGATGGCGGCGACCGTCAGCTGGTTCCGGTAGTCCTCGCGCAAGTCCTTCCAATCGGGGCTCCCGATCCGGGCGAGTTCCCTGCGGATCAGCACCTCGAGCTCCCGTCCCGGGACCGGCTGGCCGTCGATGGTGGCCACGACGGCCGGGAAGATGGAGCCGGGAGCCGCCGCCTGCGCGGCGGGGGCCTGCGCGGCGGCGGAAAACGGGAGGCCGAACCCGGCCAGCGCCAGGCTTGAACAGAACACTGCTTTTTTGACTAGAGTTTTCACGATAAGACACCTCTCCTTGTACCCAAATGTGCTCCTCAGATTACACCATATCCCGCCGCCGACCGAACAAAATCCACCCTCCCGCCCCCCCCGCCTCCCCGCCGGACCGGAAAACTGCGGAGTTTACGGTTGCACTCCCCGGGCGGCGAAATTACACTAACCCGCATTCCGGGGGAAAAGCATGGGATTCAACTGGGTGGACGGGTTCATCGTCCTGGCGTACCTGCTGGGGATCACGCTGTTCGGCATCCATTTCCGCAAGAAGCAGCAGTCGATGCACACCTATTTTCTTGGCGGGAAGACGGCCCCCGCCTGGGTGCTGGCCCTCTCGATCGTGGGGACCGAGACCAGCACCCTGACCATCATCAGCACCCCCGGAATCGCCTTCGCCGGGAACCTCAGCTTTCTGCAGCTGATCCTGGGATATCTGGTCGGGAGGGTATTCATCTCCCTCATCCTCATCCCCGCCTATTTCAAGGGGGAGATGTACACCGCCTACGAGCTGATGCAGCGCCGGTTCGGCCCCCGCGTCAAGCACGCCACCGCGAGCATGTTCCTCATCACCCGCGCCCTGGCCGAGGGGGTCCGGGTCTTCGCCATCGCGATCGTCGTCGGGATCGTGCTCGGCTCAGGGGATATCTGGTCCATCCTGATCATTTCGGCCCTGACCCTGATCTACACCTTCCAGGGGGGGTTCACCGCCGTCATCTGGACCGACGTGGTGCAGCTCGGCATCTACCTCGGGTGCACCGCCATCACCTTCTTCGTCATCCTGGGCATGATCCCCAACGGCTGGGAGGGGGTGCTGGCCGCCGCGGGACCGAAGTTCGCCGTCTGGGACTTCTCTCCCGACATCCACATCCCCTATACCTTCTGGGCCGGCATCATCGGGGGCGCCTTCCTCACCACGGCCAGCCACGGGGTGGATCAGCTGATCGTGCAGCGCCTCCTGGCGGCCAAAAACGAGCGGGACAGCAAGATCGCCCTGCTGTCGAGCGGCGTCATCGTCCTGTTTCAATTCACGCTTTTCCTCGTCATCGGCGTCATGCTCTACAGCTTCTACCACTACCACCCGGAGCTGGCGGCCCCCGCCGCCGCCGACAGGATCTTTCCCACCTTCATCGTGAGCTATCTCCCGCACGGGGTCCGCGGCATCATGGTCGCGGCCATCCTGGCCGCCGCTATGTCGAACCTCAGCAGCGCCCTGAACGCGATGGCCTCGACCACCGTCGTCGATTTCGTGCGCCCCTTCTTCCGCAACAACCTGTCATCGGCAAGCCAGCTGCGGATATCGCGCTGGTTCACCGTTTTCTGGGGCGTCGCCCTGGCGGCTCTGGCCGTGCTCTCGCGCGGGGTCGGGTCGGTCCTGGAGGCGGGGCTGACGATCGCCTCGATCACCTACGGGAGCATGCTGGGGGTGTTCCTGCTGGGAGTGCTGACCAAACGGGCCAACGAATATGGCGCCATTGCGGGCATGGCGGCCGGGCTTGTCTCCATGCTCGGCGTCTGGGTCGCGAGCGACGTCGCCTTCACCTGGTACGTTCTGATCGGGACCGTCATCACCTTCGCCGTCGGGTACGCGGCGAGCCTCCTGTCCGCCCGGGGTACCGTCGCGAACGCCTAGCCGATTTCCACGGGGGTCCCGGCCGGCACCCGGTCGAACAGCTCCTGGATGTCCTCGTTGCGCATCCGGACGCAGCCGTGGGAACGGGGCTCCCCCATCGGCTCCGTGTCCGGCGTCCCGTGGATGTAGATGTAGCGCTGCATGGTGTCCCGCTCCCCCAGCCGGTTGACCCCCGCTTCGCACCCCGAAAGCCAGAGGATCCGGCTGAGCACCCAGTCTCTTTCGGGGAAGCGTGCGGCCAGCTCGGGGGACCAGACCTCCCCCGTGGGGCGCCGGCTGACCAGCACGGCGCCGCGCGGCAGCCCGGCGCCGATTTTGGCCCGCACGACATGGTGGCCGCGCGGCGTCCCCCCGCTCCCCTTGAGTTCGCCCGCCCCCCGGGCGGCGGTCGACACCGGGTAGCGCGCGAGGGTCTCACCCCTGTCCCCCAGCAGGGTCAGCGTCTGCCGGGCTATGGAAATCTCGATCTTCATCCTTACCCGTTACGGTTCCACGCAGGTGAAATTGGCGGCGTCGTCGATGTCCCCACTCCCCTTGTAGCGGGCCACCTTGGGATAGGCGCACACGGGCCGGGTCCGGTAGACATCACCCCCCCCGCCCATGGCGCCGCCCCCGGCCCCCTTGCGGTGGGAGTAAATGATCACCTCGGGCTCCTTCCCCTTCTCGACCCAGCTCTCGATCGCCGAAAAGGCGTCGAAATCCCCCTCGTTCATCACGAACCCGGGGCATCCGCCGGAACCGGGGACGGAGAAGAGGCGCACGAAATCCTGCGTCTCGCCGCGCCCGCCCATTGTCCGTTCCACGCTCTTATAATACTCGACGAACTGCCGCGGGGGGAGCGCCAGGCTGTTCCAGGAAGAGACCATGATCATCTTCCCCCCCGACTGCTTGAACGCCCGGAGATCGGGGCTGTCGTTGTCGACATATTTCGAGGTCCGTTCGATCCCCAGGCGGGTGTCGCGGTCGACGTCGAAGGTGCGCCAGTCCCAGTCGGGGTCCTGGAAGACCATCCCCTTGAAGTAATTGAGGTTGACCGAGAAGGGCTCCTTTTCGATCATGAACGCCCAGCCCAGTTCACTCCCCGGTTCGAACCCGCTGTAGATCGGGCTGCCGTCCTTGAACTTCGCCCCGGCGTAGATCTTCCGGGCGGTGTCGACCTGGCCTGCGGTCAGGCAGGAAGGGGCGTCCGCCCCCCGGCACTGGAGGGTGCCAGGGTCGAATCGGCACCTGGTCGGGTCGCCGATGAGGCCGTCGACCAGGCCGTCGTCGGCATCGCAGGCATCCAGGGCCGCCTTGTTGATCAGTTCGAGCTTCGAGACCGGGATGTAGCCCGGCCCGTCGACTCCGTCCTTGAGCGCCACCCAGCTGATGTAGAGTGAACCCGGCTGCAGGCGGGAGATCTGGAAGGCAGGGTCGCCGACGACGATGCCGTCGAAATCGTCCGGGTAGCGCTGCGCCTCGGAAACCCCCTGGTTCCCCCCGTTGTGGCAGCTGTTCCAGAAGGAATACCGTACCGGTTTGCCGTAGTAGCGCCGTGCCATCTCCTTGGTCACCACCGCCATCTCGTGCACCGCCCGGTAGCCCCAGTCGGCCCATTTTTCGGGATGCCCGATGGCCCACTGGAAGTCGGGGTCCACGTGCCCGGTGTCGGTCCCCCCGGCGACGTACCCCCGCTCCATGATCGCGGCCAGGCCGGAAGGGGAAAGCGAGCCGATGAAGCCGGGGTTGCCGGCCGCCAGGAACTTCCCGTTCCAGTTCTCCGCCGCGGGAAGCCAGACCTCGATCCCGATGCGGGAATCGGCCGTCGGCGCCGAGTAAGCCTCGACGCGGCAGAAGGGGGCGTTGACCTTCCGGGGCGGGGCGTTCAGGAAGCCCGACTGTGCCGGCAGCTCGAACCCGGGGCTTCCGGCCCGCGCGGAGGTGATGGTGACGTTGGGGATCCTGACCGACGCGAGGCTTTCGCACGACTGCTGCGCGCCGCCCGGGCGCGCCAGGAAGATCAATCCGGCCAGCAGGACGGCCGACAGGAAACGGCGGGAACTCATGCGTGCTCCTCCTCATGCCAGGTCCATCGGGGACAACTTGACGGAATGATTCAGGGTGGCGCCATTATACACCCCCTGCGGGCGACGGCTCACAAAGATATTGCTATTTCGCACCGGTTATTGTCTCATCCATAATTCAACCCGGCGGCACCCGCCAGCGCTTTGCAATAAAGGAGACATCGATGGCCGAGGAAGCGGCGAAGTATTCGAAAAAGCAGGTTCTGTGGGGACTGGTGGCCATCTTCGCCGTCTACGGCACGGTGGCCTACTCGGTGCAGACGCTGACCATTGCCCGGCCGAAGATCACGGCCGACCTGGACGGGCTGTCGCTGTACGCCTGGTCGGTGTCGATCCCCGCGCTCGTCATGGCCCTGGTGACCGTCATCTTCGGGAAACTCTCGGATATGTACGGGCGGCGCCTCATCCTGATGATCGCCCTGTCGGCCTCGCTCGCCGGGACCGTCCTCTCCGCCCTCAGTCCCACCTTCGTGTTTTTGATCGTGGCGAGCGCGATCGCGGCCGTGGGCGCCGGGGCGATGATGCCGCTGGTCTTCGCCGTGGTCGGCGACCTATTCCCGCCCACCGAGCGGGCCAAGTGGGTCGGCCTCCTCAATATCCCGCTCGGGGTGTTCACCCTGACCGGCCCCGCACTGGGCGGCTTCATCGTGGATTCGCTGAACTGGCGCTACCTGTTCTGGCTGGCGGTCCCCCTGCTTGTCCTCTGCCTCGTCACCGTGCCGATGGGCGTCCCTTCCATGGCCAACCGGGATAAGAGCCGCAAAATCGACCTCAAGGGCTGTTTCTGGATGGCGCTCGCGGCCTCGAGCTCCATCCTCGCCTTTTCCTTCGCCGGCACGACCTTCCCCTGGCTCTCCACGCCGATCCTGGGCCTCCTCCTCCTCTCGGTCGTCTGCTGGGTCGTCTTCGTCCGGGTCGAAACGCGCGCCGGGGAGCCGATCCTCGATCCGATCGTGCTCCGCAACCGCTCCTTCAGCACCGTGGCGCTGGCCACCTTCTTCTCCTCTTTCGGGACGATGGGGATGATGATGTACTTCCCGATGTTCCTGCAGGGGGTGCAGGGAATCAGCACGCTCCAGAGCGGCTTCATCACGACCCCCTACGGGGTGCTGACGGCCTTCATGGGGGTCCCCGCCGGCTACGCCATCGCCCGCACGGGGCGCTTCAAATGGATGTTCGTGGCGGGGTACGGCCTGCTGGTGGCCGCCATGTTCGCCCTGATCCTCTTCGGCGCCGGCACCCCGGTCGCGTGGAGCGTGGCGGTGGCCGTGCTGGCGGGGCTGGGCTACGGCGTCATCCCGACGATCAACACCGTGGTGGTGCAGAACGCGGTCCCGATGCGGCTGATGGGGGTGGCGATGGGGGCCATCTTCTTCTTCCTCAACATCGGGTCGGCCATCTCCCCCGCGATCCTGGGCTCGACGATGAACGTCGCCTACGCGCGCGCGCTCGAGCAGTCGCTGCCGCCGGAACTGAAAGTGACGGCGGACGCGCGGATCCTGGAGGCCATCGACGATCCCCAGGTGCTGCTGTCGGCCCCCGCCATGGAGGACCTCCGCAAGGTGCTCGACGGGAAGACCTCCGGCGGCGAACCGCTCTTTGACCGAACCCTCGCCGCCGTGCGCGGGTCGCTCGAGGCGGGAGTGCGCGCCATCTTCTGGATCGGCGCGGCGATGACCCTCCTCTCCTTCCTCATCGTCGCGACCATTCCCGGAAAAACCCGGGGAGGGGAGGAGTAGGCCGGGAGGGGGAGCGGACCGGCGAACCCGCCGGCCCGCCCCCCTTTCCCTCCGCTACCGGATGCTCTGCAGCTCCTCGCTCATCCCCTGCTCGTAGGTGCTCCAGCCGGAGTTCATCCCGTAGGGGCAGCGGTGGAAGATGGCCTCGATGCGCCGGATCTGTCCCTTTTCCACCTTGAAGATCTCCGCCAGCTGCCAGGTCCAGTTGATGGAAAGGTGATCGAAGAAACCGAAGGCGTAGACGTTGCCCCGCTCGCGGTCGACGGCGACGAAGCGCCGGTCGCGGATCCGCGATACGATATCCTTGAGCTGTCCCGATTCGAACTGCTTCTTGCACTCCTTGGTCGAGAGCATGCCGTTTTCGTAGCGCACGCAGTCGTCGGTGAAGGGATAGTAACCCTTGCCGTCGTTGCGCTGCAGGCCGGCGAAGTAGTAATTCCCGACCTCGACCAGCTCCTCGCGCGACATCCGCTCCGACTCGGGAATGGTCTGGGTGAAGATCTCGTGCGGCGCCCCCATCTTCTCCACCGCTTCCGCCGTGGGGGGGAACTTGGAGGCGGGAGCAGGCCCGGACAGGCTCTGTTCCGGCCGTATGGCCAGCTGCTCGGCCTCGGTGATCAGCCCGTTGACGATTTTCAGGCGGATGGCGACGGCGATGGTGGTCGGCTGCGCCGGCTTGGCTCCCGGGTCGGCCTTCGCCCCGCGCGCGGCGCCCCCTTCCCGGGCGGTCCCGAGAAACGCCACCTGCTGCGTCTCGACGTCGGGGACGTAGAACTTGTAGGATCCCTTCCCCGACATGCTGTACCAGAGTCCCTCGCCGCCGAGCGGCAGTTCCACGCCGTTTTCGGTGAACCGGCAGTTCTTGTGGAAGAGGTCCGGGCTCACCTTGTGGGCGATCATGGCGTCCATGTACCGGTCCATGTAGTTTTCCAGGCAGGCGCGGTCGCACGCCGGCTTGACCACCGGCTGGGCGAGCGCCGCCGGGACGAAGACGAAGAAAAGTGCCGCAACGAACCAACGCATCCGCATGAGATTCCTCCTTGTCAGGCAGTAAGTTGAAAACGGTTTCAGGGCTGTTTCGCGACCATCATACTCGAGATCGGGCCGAAAGCAACGGAAGACAGGGACGGCTCCAGCCTCCCCCGGAATCCATAACCGGAGCCGCAGGCGCGAGGTTCCCCTCTCATTTCAGATTCAGACAGCTGTCCATCCCGAGAGCGACATCGGGGAAGGCTTCCAAAATGGCCGGGTCCATCGTCACCAGCGGCACGCCCATCTCCCGCGCCAGAACCACGAATTCGCAATCGCAGGCCGAGCAACGGCTCTGCCGCGCCAGACTCAATACCTGCCAGGAAGCGACATCGTATTCCTGCCCCTGCATCAGACTCTGGGCTTCCTCCATGATCTGCTGCGCCTCTTCCAGCGTCAAAAGATTTTTGCGCAGATACATCGCCAGGACATTGCGCATTTCACTCCGCCACAGGAGCGGAGCGATCCAGTCGGCATCCTTTTCGAGAATCCGTTCCACCCGTTCGGAATATTCGCCGGTCAGATAGAGGTAGCCGATGATGTTCGTGTCCACCACGATCATCATCGCCCCGCGTTCCTGGCGGCCTTAAATTCACTGGCACGGACAGGGTGTTTCCCGGTTTTCTGACGCAATTGCCTGGCCCGGGCCAGCGTCACCTCCACTGTGACGCGGCGGTTTCGAAGTACCCGCTCGAGGCAGACGATGACCTCGCTGTTGATGCTGCGGCGGTTGATTTCAGCGGCCGCACGCAGCTGCCGGTACAGGTCTTCGGGGATGTTCTTCACGGTTATCGTAGGCATGGCGATAACTCCATAATGCAACCATCATGAAACCACCGGCGCTCAAAGCCAAGGAATTTTCATCCTGCGAAAAGGGCCGCTCACGGCCCCTCATACCCGGACTGACCCCATCCTTGCTTTATGTTGCAAACTTCTTTATGCTTGCCGCCAGATCCTGGTACGGAACTGGATCCCCTGGAAAGGAGCACCTATGAAGTACCCGGTCAGGAACCTGGTCATGGCTTCCGGCCTTGCCGTCGTCGGCCTTGCCATCGCCGCCGTCGGCGTCTATGTCGGGGAGACCGACGACGCGCCGGGCGCGGCGCTCATGGGCCTCCTGCTGCTGATCGTCGCGCTGGTGTTCAGCGTGAAGATCGCGCGGCGCCGGGAATAACTCCCTCAGTCGACGCGCTGCAGGATACCCTTGAATAACCCGGCGCGCTTTGTTTAGAGTGGCCCGAAGCGTTCAACCCTTATCGATACCGGAATAGGTATGAAAAAACTGCTCCCACTCCTTTTCCTCGCCTGCCTTTCCTTTTCGACCGCTCCGGTGCAGGTGCCCGCGAACGTTCAAAACATCAACGACGGCTGGCTCTTTTTCAAAGGGGACCCGCCCGGGGCGGAGGCCCCCGCCTATGACGCCTCCGGCTGGCGCCGGGTGGACCTGCCGCACGACTGGAGCGTCGAGGGGCCCTATTCCCCTGCGCTCGCGAGCGCCACGGGCTACCTCCCCGGCGGCATCGGCTGGTACCGCAGAACCATCGACATTCCGGTCGGGCGGAAGGGGCAGAAGGTGTTTCTCCATTTCGAGGGGATCTACCGTAACGGTGAAATCTTCGTCAACGGCTCCTCCCTGGGGATGCGGCCCAGCGGCTACGTGCCGGTGCAGCACGACATCACCCCCTTCGTCACTCCCGGGGGCGTCAACACGGTGGCCGTGCGCGTCGACCACTCCGAATCGGCCGACTCCCGCTGGTACACCGGCTCCGGCATCTACCGCGATGTCTGGCTTCGCTTCGCCGACCCGGTCCACATCGCCCCCTGGGGCATCTACACCACCACCCGCGCCTTCGGCGGCGAACGATCGGCCGTCACCGTGGAGACCACTTTGGAAAACTCCACCGGCAGGGCACGGACCGTTACGGTCATCCAGGAATTGACCCGCCACGACCGGACCGTGGCAGCCCGGCACAGCTCCAGCGTCACCCTGCCCGCCGGGGGGAGCGAACGGCTCGTCCAGGAACTGTCAATCGCCGGTCCCCGCCTCTGGTCGGTGGAGGACCCCTACCTCTACAGCCTGCAGACCACGGTGAAGGCGGGGGAGCGCGTCGCCGACCGGGGCGTCACCCGCGTGGGCGTCCGCACCCTGGCCTTCGACCCCGACCGCGGGTTTTCCCTGAACGGGAAGAACATGAAAATCAAGGGGGTGTGCCTCCACCACGACGCCGGGACCCTGGGATCGGCCGTCCCCCGCGAAGTATGGGCCCACCGCCTCGAGACCCTGAAAGCGCTCGGGTGCAACGCCATCCGGACCAGCCACAATCCCCACGCCCCCCTCCTGTACGACCTGTGCGACGAGATGGGCCTCCTCGTCATGGACGAAGCTTTCGACGAGTGGGAGTTCCCCAAGAAGAAATGGCTCGAAGGGTGGAACGTGGGCACCCCTGGATTTGAGGGCCCCGCCTCCTTTTTCGACGAGTGGGGGGAGCGGGACCTCGGCGACCTGGTCCTGCGCGACCGCAACCACCCCTCGGTCTTCATGTGGAGCATCGGAAACGAGGTCGACTATCCCAACGACCCGTACTCCCACCCCATCCTGGACCGGGAAGGGATCGGGCAGCAGCACGCCCCGGGCTATAAGCCCACGCAGCCCCATGCCGACCGGCTGGGCGCCATCGCCCGGCGCCTGGCCGCCGTGGTGCGGAAATGGGACCCCTCCCGGCCCGTCACCGCCGGGCTGGCGGGACCGGTGATGTCGAACGCAACGGAATACCCCGCGGCCCTCGACGTGGCCGGCTACAACTACAGCGAAAACCGCTACGCCGCGGACCACGCCCGCTATCCCGAGCGCGTGCTCTACGGGAGCGAGACCGGCCACTCCCTCGACGCCTGGAAGGCGGTGCGCGACCAGGCTTTCATCTTCGGGCAGTTCCTCTGGACCGGGATCGACTGCCTCGGGGAGGCGCACCGCTGGCCCTCGCGCGGCTTCACCTCCGGGCTGCTCGACCTGGCGGGCAACAAGAAGCCCCGCGCCTTCTTCCGCGAGAGCCTCTGGTCGGACAAACCGATGATCTACTGCGGCACCTTTCCGAAGGCCGCCCGTTTTTCGGCCACCGACGCCCCACCGGTCTGGAACTACCGGGAGGGGGACGAAGTCACCGTGATCTGCTACACCAACTGCGAGAAGGCCCGCCTCTTCCTCGACGGGCGCGAACTCGGGCCGGAAAAGGCGCGCGACGACGATAAGGGGTACCTCTCCTGGGACGTCCAGTGGCGTCCCGGGAAACTGGAGTCGGTGGGTTCCAGCGCGGGGCGCGAAAGGGCGCGCCATACGCTCGAAACCACGGGCCGGCCCCACGCCGTCAGAGCCGTTCCCCTCAACAGTCCCGTTGCGGCCACGCGCGGCACCGCCCTGGTGGAGATCCGCATCGTCGACGACGGGGGAAGAACCGTTCTGGACGCCGACGGGGAAATCACCTGCGTCCCTTCCGGCCCGGTCCGGCTGCTCGGGCTGGAAGCGTCCGACCCCACCGACATGGGCGACTACACCGACAACCGGCAAAAGGCGTTCCAGGGGAAGATAACGGCCTGTCTCCAGGCCACGGGGACAAAAGGGACCGCCGGGGTCCGGTTCACCTCTCCCGGGCTCGAGCCGGTGGAAATCACCCTCGAGCTGAAGTAAGCCCGAAGCTGCAAGGTCCCCGGCTTCGAACCCTCTTCACGATAACGCCCGGTCTTGACTCCAACCCCCTTTTGCCCAAAGATTGGGGCGGAGGCGGGCGATAGGAGTCCCGGGCATGGTCATGGTCGAATCGATTCAGGAGCTAAAACGGGAACTGCGCAAATGCATGCGCGTGCTGCGCGCCGCCGTTCCACCCGGAGAGCGCATGGAGGCCGGCCGCAGGATTATCGAGATCATCCTGTCGGGCCAGCCCCCCATTCCCGCGCCCGGCCGCGGGTCGGTGATGACAATGTACGTGTCCGACGGCGGGGAGCCGGACTTCATACCCTGCCTTCCCGAACTGACCCGGGCGGGCATCGTTTGCTGCTTTCCCGCCTTTCGCAGAGACCAGATGGAGTTCTACGAGGCCGCGCAAGCCTCCGATTTTGCGGTCGGCGCCTATGGCCTGTATGAGCCGGAGCCCACGACTCCTCCGATCCCCGGCAGGAAAATCGATATCATGCTGCTGCCGGGGATGGCGTTCGACCGGAGCGGAGCGCGCCTGGGGCGCGGCAAAAGCCATTATGACCGCTTCCTGACGCAGATCGATCCCGGACGCCGGCCGCTGGCCGTCGCTACCTGCCACGATTTCCAGGTCCTCGATCACGTGCCCACGGATGCGGCGGATGTGAAAATGGATTGCCTGGTGACACCGAGCGGCGTTTTAACGTTCATGTAGATGAGGCCTTCGGGGAACGCGCTCCCGCGGCCCGAACGCCTCAGGGTATCCGTCCCGCTTCCCTGAGCACATGGAGCGCGTCCACCGTGACGAAGGGGTTCCCCTTCC
>JAFGSS010000186.1 GCA_016934555.1 Acidobacteriota bacterium
CCGGTTCCGATGAGAACGATGTCGGTGCCGGTCGAGAGAACCTGCCCGGGCCCGACGCTCACGGTCGTGCGCGTGCCGCAGTCGTCCGTCGGCCCCGGCGGGTGGTGCAGATACTGGAGCTCGCAGCTCCCGGGCATCTTGTACTGGAAGCCGAGGTAGTCCCCGATGGGTCCCACCCCGCTTGCGTAGACGAAGGGGACGGAGCCCGAGTTGAGGATCGCCTCCACCTCGACCGTGTAGGTCCCCGGGGGGAGTCCCGGGAGGTCGTAGAAGCCGATCAGGCCGGGGTCGTGCGACCCGTAGAAAAAGCTCGTGTCCATTCCGTAGGGGACCAGGGGGTTTCCGGCCCCCGCCGTGAACCGGTACCCCGAAACCGAGGAGCCCGCGGTGACGCGCGGGTCGGCCGTATTCCGGGCGATCACGTTGTATCCCTGCGCGGGGGTGACCCCGTCGGAGAACACGACCCGGCCCTGGATTCGGCCCGTGGAGGCATAAAAGGAGGATTCGGGGTAGAGGGAGGACACCATGGAGATATCGTCGGTGTTCAGGGTCGCCTGACCGTCGCCGACCAGGAGCGGAAACATCGTGGGCACCCCCGAAAGGTCCTCGGCGGAACAGTCCGTGGTGCACCCGACGTTGATCTGGGAATGCCCGAGGCCGATCAGGTGCCCGAATTCGTGGACGAAGACGCCGTGAAACTCGTCGAGCGTAACCGACTGGTGCCCCGCCGAATCGGGCTCGCCGTCGATGAACCTCCCGTTCATCAATGCCCAGCCGCGCGTGTAGGTCCCCAGCCGGTCGTTGGTGCAGACCGCGCCGGCAAACCCGAGGACCGAATTCTTGTCCATCCCCAGGGCTTCGATGATGCTCCCGTCCAGGTCGTAGACGATCGAGCCGGAGGGCTGCGAGGTATCCGAGCACATGCCGAGCGTATTCTGAAAGCTGAGGATATTGACGGCGGTGACGTCGTAGGAGAGTTTCCCGTCGTTCTGAAACGCGATCGAGGCGGTATCGACATCCTCCCAGACCTGGAACGCCGCCGAGACCATGGCGTCGGCCTCTGCGTTGGTCCGGCTCCCCAGGCTCCCCAGGTCGGTCTTGTAGCGGATGACGCTTCCGGCCCAACGGTAAGCCTCCCCCGGCGCGGCAGCGCTGGGGCCGGTCACGTACAGCGGCCCCCCGGCGAAGGCGGAAAGGAGCATCCCCGCCGCGAGCATCGCGATGGTGCAACAAATCGTTCGGGCGCAGCTTTTCATGGGATCCTCGGCAGCGCCGTGAAGGCGTGGATCACGGGGATCATCTCCCCCAGCCGGACCGGGCCGCGCTTGACGCCCAGGAGGCGCTTCTGGCCTTCGGTCAGCCGCACCCCCCGGGCCGCGAGCGCGGTATTCCGGAACAACCCGGCGTTTTCCATTTCATTGGCCACGATTTCCTCCCCGCCGGAACCGTAGGTGATGTGGAAGCGCCCCTGCTCGATCCCGACCGGGCTGCTCAGGCCGTACCGGGAAGCCGCAGGGAGGAAAAGGATCAGCCTTTGTCCCTCCCGGTACCCCTGCTTCCCCTCCCGCGCCCGGAGTCCCAGGAAGATCTCCCGGAAGGTGTAGGTGCGCCCCCCGGGCCCGCGCAGCATGCTCTCGACCTCCAGCGTCACCTCCACCGTGGGGATGTTCGGGTACCCCGGAAGGGGCGCGTGCTTCACCCGGGCCACCCTCCCCTGCACGATGACGTCGGCCCGCTGCGTGAGATAGGCCAGGTTGACCTGGCGCGTGGCATACTGCGCGCAGAGCGGACGCGGAAGCGCCGCCAGGGCCAGCAGCAGCGCCAACGCTCCCCGCGCAACCCAGGTGGCGTTCCTCGACATCATTCCTCGCTCGATCCAACCATGGAAGGCCTCCGGACCCTTTTGGGCTGCGAGAAGCGTATAATGTCGCGATAGCATTGTCCATGATATTAGGCCGTCAGGGAGGACGCCGCCCATGAAGATCCAGCCACCCCTGAGAGATCTCCCCGAATGGAACGCCCTCGAGGCCCATGCCGCCGGGGTGCGCCCGCTCCACCTGCGGGAGCTGTTCGCCCGCGACCCGCGCCGCGGGGAGCGCTTCGCGGCCGAGGCGGCGGGCGTCTACCTGGACTACTCCAAAAACCGCGTCACGGAGGAGACCCTCCGGCTGCTCGTCGCGCTCGCGGAGGCGCGCGGCCTCCGCGAGCGCATCGAGGCGATGTTCCGGGGGGAGGCGGTCAACGCCACCGAGCAGCGGGCGGCGCTGCACGTGGCGCTGCGGGCGGAGCGGGGGGAACGGGTCTTCGTCGACGGCGCCGAGGTGGTCGGCGAGGTGCACGCGGTGCTTGACCGGATGGCCGCTTTCGCCCGCCGGGTGCGCGCGGGGGAATGGACAGGCCGCACCGGCCGCCCGGTGCGCCGCGTCCTCAACATCGGCATCGGCGGTTCCGACCTCGGCCCCGCGATGGCGTACGGGGCGCTCCGGCATTACAGCCGGCGCGACCTCGAATGCCGCTTCGTCAGTAACGTCGACGGCACCGATTTCGCCGAGGCGGTCCGGGACCTCGACCCGGCCGA
>JAFGSS010000187.1 GCA_016934555.1 Acidobacteriota bacterium
CCGAAACCCGCCTGCACCAGGGTGCGCGTGCGCGCGAGCCCGGGCGGCGATTGTTTTTGATTGAAGTCCATTTCCCTTTCCGCGTAATCTGGGCCATCGAACGGGCGGCCGGAACCCGGTCGCTTCCCAATCCAGGATAGAGGGGGCGCGCGGGCGGTTCCTTGATCCGGGTCAAGTCGCCCCCCGGCCGGCGGCTCTTTCCGCGGGCCGGACGCCCGATCGGGGGGGATAT
Source organism: Acidobacteriota bacterium (assembly GCA_016934555.1). Lineage (GTDB taxonomy): Bacteria > Acidobacteriota > UBA6911 > UBA6911 > UBA6911 > UBA6911. The sequence continues at coordinate 233 of JAFGSS010000187.1, forward strand.
GGCGCATACGGAATGGCCGCCACAGCGGCGCTGCCTGATTTTTCTCGTCGTTCTGCTCCTGGCGACGCTCCCCGTCATCGTGATGATGGCGCTCCCGTTCTTCACCGCCTTCGTCGTGGCCAGCGTGATCGCCATCATGATGTACCCGGTGAAGGAGCGGCTCGGGCGCCGCTTGGGCGACCGGCCCGGCCCGGCCGCCCTGCTGACGACGCTGGGAACCGTGATTCTGCTCGGGGCGGTGCTCGGCGCCGCGGGATTCAGCGTCACCAACCGGCTGACGGCCCTCTACCAGGAGTTCGGGCAGAGTTCGCTCGAGGAGGGGGGGTGGCCGGCCCTGGCCGCCGCCTCGGCCGACCGCGTGATCGACGCGGTGGCAAGCCGGCTCCCTATCGACAAGGACGCCATCCACGACGAAATGGTGGCGGGGATGAAGCGGGTGAGCGGCTACCTCGTCAGCAACATCGGGATCGCCATCAACGAGGTGACGGGGCTTCTGTTCAACGGGCTTCTGGTGACCCTCTTCCTCTATTTCCTGCTGCGGTACGGCAGGGGGATGGTCCTGCGCCTGGGGGGGATGACGCCGCTGGACTCCCGCACGGCGGGCAATATCCGCAGGACCATCCACGATTCCGTCATCGCCAACGTCAACGGGATGCTGGCCGTGGCCGCGGGGCAGGGGATTCTCCTCATCCTGGGGTTCTGGATCGTGGGGGTCCGCTCCCCCGTGCTCTGGGGCGCCCTGGGGGGTCTGGCCTCGATCGTCCCCGTCATCGGCGCCGTGCTGGTCTGGGCCCCCGTCGCCATCGGCTTTCTGGTCATGGGCGTCTGGTGGAAGGGCCTGCTGCTGGCCCTCTGGGGCATGGTGGTGGTCGGCTCGGCCGACAACGTGATCCGTTCCGTCGTGGTGGGGGCGCGCGAAAAGCAGCACCCGATGCTGGTGGCCCTGGCCGCCATCGGCGGCACCTTCGCTTTCGGCCTCCTCGGCATCCTCCTCGGGCCCCTCATGGTCTCCCTCGCGGCCGCGCTCCTGAAGGAGATCCGGCAGCTGGTCGCGGCCGGAAAGGAGGCGGAGGTCGAGCCGGACGAATCCCGGGACCCCGGCGACGAAGGGCCGGCCGATGACGCCGCCGCCGCGGCAGGAGTCCCCGCGCCGGGACGGAAGCTCCCGGAGCGACTTCCGGAAAACCAGGGCAGGGCATAGGGGGTATCCGGACGGCGGACCGCGAGCTGAATCCGCTCTCCCCGAACACTCCTTGACTCCGAAGCGGGTGCGGGTCTACATGTAGCGTGCGCATAGGGGTTCATCATCGCAGCGGGGCGGCGTCCGGAGCGCCCGGGCCCGCGCAGGTCATCGTGCTGACGGACGGGAGGGTGGGGTATGGGAGACGGGCGCGGGAAGGACCAGGGGAGTGTTCCGGGCGGGCGGACGGACGATGCGCGGGAAGGGAAAGCGCAGCCGCTCACGCGGCGCCGCTTTCTCTGCATCGCGGGGGTGGCGGGCATCATCCCCGTCGTCCATGGGGACGGGGAATTCACTCTCGCGCAGAACCGGAAGAAGGTCCAGCCGAAGATCTCGCCGGGGCTCCGACCTCAGGCCGATTTGAAAAAGGGGCAGATCCTGTTCACGAACCCCAGGTTTTCGGTTCTGCGCCCCGACGATCTGCTGACGCTCGAGATCGAATGCCTCAATCTCGGAATGCAGCCCGGCACGCCGCCGAAGCTCGTCCGGATCAACGACGATCCGGCCTACCTCATCGTTCACTTTCCGCCGCAGCATATCGCCGAGCAGGCCTTTTTCGAGGCCACGCCTCATTTCGAACCCGACAAAAACGATCCCAAAAAGGAATCGGGCGGATCCGATAATCCCAAGGATCCTCCGGTGGGTTCGCGGCTTGCGGGTTCCACGCGCCTGGCCTTTGGGATCCCGAAGGAGGTCGCCGAGATCCCTCTGACGCTTGAAGCGCTCCTCTCGTGGGAAAACCTGGATCCGAGCCTGGTTCCCGTCGCCCTCCCCCCGCCCGTGTCCGCGGCCTTCGCGCAGGCGGCCGGCCAGGGCGGGCAGAAACCCCCCGGCCAGGGCCCGGCTTCTGCCGGGACGCCGGTGTATGCGCCGGCGATTCTTCCCGGCGGCGCTGCCGCGCAGAAGCTCTACAAGGTCCGCCGGGACGAAATCCGGCTTCCGGTCAACACGGGCCTGCTGAAAATCGAGCCGCCGGCGGCTCATCAGACGGCGATCGAACTCCCCTACCGCCTCCTGCTCTCCCCCAACGCCTACAACCTCTGGGCGCATTCGGTCGGGGCCGTCACCCATGACGGCCGCACCGAGCTCTGGCACACCCGGTTGGCGGCGCCCGGCGCCGACGGCGCCATCGTCGATTCCGGCAGCCCCTATATGGCCGTCCGCGCCGTCTGGTCCCCCGACTGCGACGTCCGAAAGCCTTCCGACGGACCGGGGCACAGCAACAGCCATCCGTTCCGGATGTCGCTCGACCGCCAGGACCGTCACGAGCTTGTCCACCTGACCAGCAACTACGCCATGAACCATAAAGGTTCCCGCTGGCAGCCGAAAGCGGTGGAGGTGGACCGCCTGATGCTGTCGCCCCTCGGCGGCTGGCTCGACTGCACGGGGACCTGGTCCGACACCCCCCTCTCGGTGGAAAAGTGGGACCACCGGGCCACGCTCGGGCGCGACCACTACGTCAAGGTCGTCTACCGGGGCTTTCTGATGCCCTTCGGCCACGCCGCCTCGCTCGTCAAGATCACCGAGCGCAAATTTCACCAGGGGGACGACGACCGGCGGATCGCCTATCTCTTCCAGAGGATGTACATCGTCGTGCGCGAGGCGGAGAAGGTCTTTCCGGCCCCGTTTCAGCCCTACGAGGGGCGCGAGGTCCCCTTCCTCTCGGTGCGCCTGACCACCCGGATGACGCCCCCCCTCGACAGGCCCGAGGACAGCGATCTGCTCGACGGCGCCCATCAATCGGCATTCTGGCCCTGTGTGCAGAAGCGGGACTTCCTCTTCCACTGCATCGGCGCCGACCGGGCGGGCAACCGCGTCGAGTTTGCCACCCCCATGGCATTCGTGGACGCGAACTACGCCTTCAAATTGGACAAGATGGAGGATGTGGTCGAGGTCTATAACCAAGACGCCAACCGGCTCCGGCGCCGTCCTTCCTTCAAGGGCCGCAAGGTGGCCTTCGCCCCCCCGCAGAAGCCCGGCGACACCGAGCTGGAGGTGCAGAACATCACCTTCAGGGCCCAGGTGCCGCTGGGCCAGGTCAAGGACGCCGACTGGAAAAAGGCGGGACAGCCCTTTTTCTTCCCGGCCATGGACGAAGCGTCGGTCTTCATCCCGGCCCTGAAGTCCATGGTCCGGTTCGGGGCCACGGAGATCCGGTATCCGAAGACCTACCTCCAGAACGGACTGGGCGGGTCAAACCGGGGCGAGGTCTTTGCGGCGATTCCGGCGGCCCCCGGCCTGGATTTCGGTGCCGGGAAGGGGGACCGGTCGGGCGGAGTGGCCACACCGAGCTTTGCCGTCATCGGGCTGTCGCGCGCCCTGGGACCGGTCGGCGGGCCCCCTCCCGGCGCGGGGGATGCCATGGCCGCGGCGGAATCCGCCCTCGCCGATATCA
>JAFGSS010000188.1 GCA_016934555.1 Acidobacteriota bacterium
CAATTCCCTGGGTGAGCCAGGGGCTTTCACATCTAACTTACCAGGCCGCCTACGTGCCCTTTATGCCCAGTGATTCCGAACAACGCTCGCTCCCTTCGTCTTACCGCGGCTGCTGGCACGAAGTTAGCCGGAGCTTCTTTACGCAGTAACGTCAAGCGGGATGGTGTTATCATCCCGTTTTTCCTGCTGCGCGAAAGGACTTTACAACCCGAAGGCCTTCATCGTCCACGCGGCGTCGCACCGTCAGGCTTTCGCCCATTGCGGATTATTCTCGACTGCAGCCTCCCGTAGGAGTCTGGGCAGTGTCTCAGTCCCAGTGTGGCCGGACACCCTCTCAGGCCGGCTACCCATCATCACCTTGGTGAGCCGTTACCTCACCAACTAGCTAATAGGACGTAGACCCCTCCTCGAGCGGCAGGCCCGAAGGTCCCGCCTTTCGCTCGGTCGGCCGAGGCCAACCGCGCGGCATCTGGTATTAGCAGCCCTTTCAGGCTGTTGTCCCCGTCTCGAGGGCAGGTTATCTACGCATTACTCACCCTTCCGCCACTGTACTCATCCCCCGAAGGGGATTTTCTCGTTCGACTTGCATGCCTAATCCACGCCGCCAGCGTTCGTTCTGAGCCAGGATCAAACCCTTCACTTGGAGTATGGAATCGCAAACCCAACTCAGCAGGCTGACTTGGGAATGTGATTGAAGGATTCTCGTCTGCCTCGGCGCGCATCCGCAAGGGCGGAACGCCCCGAAGCCGGAGGGCAATGCCCTCATCACATCCTCACGCAGACCGACTGTTAACTTGTCAAAGTTCACTGGGAACGGCGCAGCACCAGCCGCGCCTCTCGGCCCCCGCCGTCCGGAGCGCTTCCGGCCCCGGATGGCAGCGATCTCCGGAAAACCCGAGATCCAGGCCAGATTATAGTTCCTCCGGTCACCCCGGCAAGCACGTCTCGGAAAAAAACGATCGTGTTTCCTCGTCCCGCAGAAGTGCCGCCGGAAACCGTCCGGGGCGCCCCCTCCCGGATGCGAGCCTTTCACGCCTGGACCCCGGCAAGTCTCTCTCCGAGCAAGGACTTGTGACGTCTTCCGGAGCAGGACCCGGCGCCGAGCCTCCACCCCGCCGGAGCTCGGAACGCCGGGCCCTTCCTCTCCTGCCCACTCTCTCTCCGGGCTTGGAATCCGAGAATTCCGGGCACCCCTCGAGGTCCGTGTTATCGTTCGCACGCCATTCAGAACCGTCCACGCCACGGCCCCGGATCGCCGGGGCCTTGACCGATCCTCGAGGATGACGATGCCTGCCTCCGTGACCCGAGCACAGATGCGCGCCCTCGACGCCTGGGCAATACAACATATTGGCATACCGAGCATTGTGCTGATGGAGAACGCGGGGCGCGCCGTCGCCGAATGGGTCCTCCGGCGTTTTTCCGCGCCGCCCGCAGACCCCGTGCTCGTGCTGGCGGGCAAGGGAAACAACGCGGGCGATGGGTTCGTCGCCGCTCGCCACCTCGCGAATCGGGGCTTTCCCGTTCAGGTGCGGTTTCTCGGCTCGCCCGAGCAATATCCTCCGGGATCCGACCCGAGGATCAACCTCGAGGCCATCCGCCGCCTCGGACTTGACATCCGCCCCGCCCGGCCCGGCACCCTCGGCGGCGGCCTCTCGCTGGTTGTCGACGCCCTTTTCGGAACCGGCCTCGCCGGACCCCCGCGCCCTCCGGCCGACCTCTTGATCCAGGCCGTGAACGCTGTGCGTGTTCTGGGCGTCCCGGTGCTCGCCGTGGACATTCCCTCCGGTCTGGACTGCGATACGGGTGAGGTGCTCGGCGTTGCCGTCCGGGCCACGGCCACCGTGACCTTCGCGCGCCCCAAGGTCGGCTTCTTCCGCGCAGACGGCCCCGAGCATGTCGGCGCGCTGGAGGTGGCCGACATCTCGATTCCCGCTGCCGGACCCGGCTGCCCGGTGCCCGCACCCCCGCCGGGGACCCTCGGGTAGCGGGCCCCGAATCGCATGCCGCCGGCCGCGCCGGTCGTCTCCCCCGAGAAGCACCCGAGGCGCGTGCTCGCCACCCGGTGCAGCGGATCGTCTGACACCGGGCGGCGGGCGGCGGCGTCCAGCTCACACGAGCTGGAGCCGCTGGAACGCCAGCGCTCCATCGAAGCGGATTGCGACCCCGCTCAGCGAGCGTTCCGCCGCTCCGCTTCCCTGCGCACCGATCCCGCCCGAATCGATACGAACGACCGTTCCCTCGCCCACCAGATCGAAGCTCACGCGATCATGGCCCGGTATCGACCGGTGGGGCATCGAGATCCTGACCATGACCCGCATGCCGAGTCGAAACGCCGCGCCACGAATCGTGGCGAAGTAGAGCCCCCCGGCGCTGACGTTCCTGGTCAGCGTGCTCTCGGCACCGCCGTCGAGCTCTCCCTTCGGGTCCAGCGGCGCCACCGTAACCGGCACGTTCAGCGGCAGACGGGGCGAGGAACGACGCTCGTCTCTGATCCCTTCCATCCCGGACCCTCCCGTCGCGGCAGCCGCCCCTGCGACGGTCGCATGGAACGGCCATTCCTCAGGCTCTCAGGGCCGCACCGTCACGAGGGCGCCCTTCGGCAGCCACCGGTACACCTTGAGCACGTCCGCGTTCCTGAGCCGGATACAGCCCCGCGAGACGGCCTTTCCGATCGTGCGGTCGTCGTGTGTGCCGTGGATTCCGTAGCCCTGGTGGGTCTCGTGCACGAAGCCGATCCAGCGCTCTCCCAGCTCGTGGTCCGGATGGCCGTAGGGAATCTTGCGGCCAGCGAAATACCAGTCCGGTTCCTCGAGTTTCTCGCCGACCGTGAAGTCCACGGCGGGAGTCCCGTCGTCCCTGCCGACGCCCACGGGGAAGCTCTCGAACAGACAGTCGCCAAGGAAGAGATCCAGCCGGAACTCACCGAGCGTGATGACCACGGAGGGGTTCACGTTCGGCAGGTAGATGGTCTGGCCGGCGCGAAGGCGCGTCGGGTCCCCGATCCGGTTGACGTCCTGCAGAAAGGTCGGCTCCACCAGGATCTGCTGGTCGCGGCGCAATCGCGCCGCGATGCGGACCAGAAGGTCCCCCGGCTGCACCACGTAGCGGTCGTACATCCCTGCGTGCGGGTCCTTCAGGCTCGGGCCATGAAGGAACGCGGCCGCCCAGCCCAGCAACGGCTCGCGCCAGAACGAACGGGCCGCCGCATCGCGCGACTGCCGGTATCGGTGCCCGAGTTCCCGCAGCGCCGCGCCGATCTCGCCGGCGGCGATCCGCCGTTCGCAGACCTCCAGCGGCGGTTTCCACGCGGACGCCGGCCCCGTCGGCTCGTCCACCCGAGAGGCCACCGGTTTCGGCGCCGGGGCGGCCTCCCCAGCCGCCGGCGATTGTGCCCCGGCCTCGGGCCGCGCCGCCGGCCCCGCCACGGGGCCTGATTGGCGGAGAACGGGAGCGTCCCCGACCCCATGCGCTTCCCCGCCCCCGGGCGCCGGCGCGACACCGGCGGGGCTGTCCTCGCGTGCGATGTGAAACACGACGATTGCCCCCAGAATCACCAGCACCCCCACCGAAAGTCCCATGGACCGATTCATGCGGATCCTCCCCATGCCATCCCGCCACGAGCCGCGCGCCCGCGATCGGAATCGAAGCGGCCGCCAGCCCCACCGGACGCACGGACGACGCAAGGACAACGACGAGCTGCGTCCCGGCACCGCCCAAGGCTCCATGAGAACGTCCCGTCGGGTCCGGGGCAAGGCCGTTGTGGAAGAATCTTCGCGCCCCCTCGCCGGCCCGTCCGCGGGGCGGACACAGGCGGCCGCCGAGGAGCCGGGTCGAGGCGGGCGAGCAAGACAATCGCCGTACGGACAAAGACCTCTGCGGGGAGCCGCGCGGGGAGGATTCCGCTTACCCTTCCCTCAAGTGGGCGCCAATCGACAGCCGCCGGTTTCCCCCGCAGGGGCATACTGCGCACTGCCGAAGTCAAGCTCCCGGGTAGGTGTTATAGGCAGCGAAATGTGCTCGCCCGAGCGCACTCGGCAGAGGCCGGCTTCCTTATACCAGGAATCCGCGTAGGAAATCAACAGGCTTGCCGCCGCCCTCAGG
>JAFGSS010000189.1 GCA_016934555.1 Acidobacteriota bacterium
ATGGGCCCCCTGGGTCGCCGCCGCCGGGGTGGCGGGACTGTTCGTCGCCTTGTTCAACCCGGAGCTCGTCGCCTATATGACGGTCGAACGGTTCCGGCTCGACGCCAACCATTTCTTAATCGCTCTGGCGGTATTTGCGCTTGCCCTGTGGGCGGCCGCATCCGGGGGAAGGAGCGGTGCGGCCCGAATCGTGGCGCGCGCGCAGTTCGCGGTCGCCGCGTTGACCGCCGTCTGCGGTCTTCTGATGCTGCTGCGCACCGGATGGCTCGAGCGCTGGACCCGGTTTTCCTATACGGGATTCGACCTTGGGCTGACCCTGATGGCGCTTCTCGGCTGCATCCTCCTGTGGCTGCGGCTGGCCGACCGGCGCCTTGAAGTCGGCGGCCCGACGATGCGCGCGGGGAAGGAAGGAACCCTGTGAATCTGAAAACGGAATGGAAACCGCTCGGGTGGATGCTGGGGCTCTTCCTCCTCTTTTTCTGGCTCCCGCTCGGACAGGGAAGATTTACCCAGGGCATCATGGAGGCGCTCCACCTCAGCCGCTGGTACGCGCGCGAGCACGTGCTCCTGTGCCTGGTGCCCGCCTTCTTCATCGCGGGCGCCATCGGGGTTTTCGTAAGCCAGGCCGCGGTCATGAAATACCTGGGCGCCCGGGCATCGCGCACCCTCGCCTACGGTGTGGCGTCGGTGTCGGGGTCGATCCTGGCCGTCTGCTCCTGCACCGTCCTGCCGCTCTTTGCCGGCATCTGGCGGATGGGGGCGGGGCTCGGCCCGGCCTGCGCCTTCCTCTACTCCGGCCCCGCCATCAACGTGCTGGCCGTGATCCTGACCGCCCGCATCCTCGGCCTCGAACTGGGGATCGCCCGCGCGGTGGCCGCCGTGCTTTTCAGCGTCGTCATCGGTCTGGCCATGCATTTTCTCTTCCGGAAGGAGGAGGCGGCCAAGGCGGCGGCCCGGGCGGCGATGCCGGAAGTGGAAGTGGCGCGGCCGCTCTGGCAGAACGCGCTCTTTTTCGCCCTGATGATCGGCATCCTGGTGTTCGCCAACTGGGGCGCGCCGAACGATTACGAGTTCGCGCTCGAAGACGGGAGGAGGTTCGAAGCCGCCGTCATCGCGGCCCCGGAAGAGGGCTCCGCCCCGGACGCCGGGTACATCCTCAAGGTGCTGTCCGGACCGGAGGCGGGCCGGGAAATCGGGGTCTCGGCGGGTGCGATCGTTTCCCGGGCCCCCGTTGCCGGCCCCTGGACCACCCTCTGGCAGAACAAGTGGAAAGTCACCTCGGCGCTGGGAGTCTGCCTGGGCATCATCCTCGTCATCTGGTTCGGGATTCCCTGGTGGAAGGTGGTCCTGGGCGCCGTTCCTGCGGCCGTCCTGGCTTTCGCCCTCCCATCGGGGGGGATGTGGGTTATGCTCCCCTTCGCGGCCGCGGTCGCGGCGCTGTCGGTGATCCTGGCCGGACGGCGTGGGGAATCCTCGGACTGGCTCGAGGCGACCTGGGGGTTTGCCAAGCAGATCATGCCTTTGCTCCTCCTCGGCGTTCTCGTCGCCGGCTTCCTGCTCGGGCGCCCGGGGCACGAGGGGATGATTCCCGGAAAGTACGTGGAAATGCTGGTCGGGGACCGACCCGACACTTTTCTGGCGCTCACCGGGCTGGGGGGCGGGGCGTTCGAGGCGTTCGCGCGGTCGGTCTGGCCCCTCTGGACCAACCTGTTCGCCAGCGTCTTCGGCGCGTTCATGTATTTCGCCACGCTGACGGAGGTCCCCATCCTCGAGGGCCTGATCGGGGCCGGGATGGGGAAGGGGCCGGCGCTGGCGCTGCTGCTGGCCGGGCCGGCGTTGTCGCTCCCTAACATGCTCGTGATCCGGAGCGTGATGGGCACCAGAAAGACGGTGGTCTTCTGCTCCCTGGTCGTGGCCATGGCCACCATCAGCGGGTTGTTGTTCGGCTGGATCTGGGGATGAGCAACGAAACGCCGGGAAGGCCCGGCGGTGTTGGATTCAGGGAGGGAAGGGATGAAGATTCAGATTCTGGGCACGGGCTGCCCGAAGTGCCGCAAGCTGGCGGAAAGCGCCGAAGAAGCGGCCAGGGAACTGGGGGTCGAGCACGAAATCGAAAAGGTGACCGAGATCGACAGGATCATGGCCTTCGGCGTGATGATGACGCCGGCGCTTGCCGTCGACGGCGAGGTGAAAGCGGTCGGCAAGGTCCCCTCGGTCGAGGAAATCAAGAAGATGCTGGCCTGATTTCGGGTCAGCGGCGGCGGCCCGATGTGCGGGCCAGTTGCGCGGAGGTCCCGCAGGGAACCCCCGGTTTCTTGGACTTGAGCCAGGCGTCGAGCCGCTCGATGAGTTGTCGGGCCTCCGGGCGCCGGGCCAGGCTCGATTTCAGGAGCTTCATGTGCGCATCGACGAGGGGGTCCCCCGCCGGACGAAGGGAGTAGTAGGACCACAGCCCTTCCTTGCGGTCCTTCGCCACACCGGCGTTACGCAGGGCGGCCAGGTGCCGGGAGGCCTTGGACTGGGTGATGCCGAGCACCTCCATGAAGTCGCAGACGCACAGCTCCCGGTGGTGAAACAGGAGCCAGATCATCGCGAGCCTGGCCTCGTCGGAAAGGACCTTGAAAAATCGGGCGGACTCCTTCATGCATGCTCCTTGCGGCACATTCATATAACCGGCTGGACGAATGCGGTCAAGTGCAATCCGCCATGCTGCCGAAGTTTCAAATATTACCATATATTGCGTTTATACGGAATCGCCCCGGGGGGGGCGACGTCGTCTCCCGGTTTCGTGTTATCCTGTTCCTGTCGTAACCCGCTGCAGGAAAGGCGCCTGTCCAAGGCGCCTCTTAAAGTGGGAAGTCCTGGATAAGAGGGGAGAAACGGCATGCTCAAAACCCTGGTGCGATCCATCCTGATTCTGGGGCTGGCCGTTGCGGTCTCAGGCCCTGTCCTGGATCTGGCCGCCCAACCGGCGCCCGCGGCCCAAAAGGGCGGACACAAGGTTATTGCCTACTATTTCCACACCGACACGCGCTGCCGCACCTGCATGATGATAGAGTCCTATTCCAGGGAGGCCATCGAGCAGGGCTTCGCCGAGGAACTCAGGAGCGGGAAACTGGAACTCAGGGTCGTCAATTACGAAAAGCCCCAGAACCGCCATTTCATGAAGGACTACAAGCTGGTGTCCAAGTCCCTGGTCCTGGTGAATATGGTCGACGGCAGGCAGACCGAATGGACGAACCTGAAGATGGTGTGGCAGCTGACGGGGCGCAAGGACGCCTTCCTCAACTACGTC
>JAFGSS010000190.1 GCA_016934555.1 Acidobacteriota bacterium
CTTTCCCGCGCGCGGGAAAGCGGCCCGGGAAGGATCGAGCTGGCCGAGGGGGGCACCCTTTTCCTGGACGGCATCGCCGGTCTCAGCCTGGCGCTGCAGCGGAGGCTGCTGCGCTTCATCATGGAAGGCGAAATCGCGGGCGCCGGGAGCGTGGCCCGGGCCGATGTGCGCCTCATCGCTTCCGCGCGGGGCGATCTCCAGCCGGCGATAGGGGAAAGAACGTTCCTCGGAGAGCTCCACGAGAGGCTCCGCGGCATCCATATCGCGGTACCGCCGCTGCGCGACCGCCCCGCGGACATCCCCGCGCTGGCCGACTACGTCCTCCGCACCCGGTCCGGGGAAAAGGGGCGCGGACCGCGCGCGCTTTCGAGCGAAGCCCTGGATCTGCTCGCGCGGCGCACCTGGCCGGGGAATGTGCGGGAACTGATCCGCCTGCTCGAGCACGCGCTGGAGGCCTCTCCCGCCGAGACCCTGCAGCCGGCGGACATCCCCCCGGAAACCACCGAACCGGGCGCCCCGGAGGGGCGCCTGGCCCGGGTGGAGCGGGGCGAGATCCTCGCCGCCCTCGACCGCTTCGGCGGCAACCGCACCCGGGCGGCCGGATACCTGGGGATCCACCGGAAAACCCTGCGCGAAAAGATGGGGAAGTACCGCATCGAGCGCGGGAGCAGCTGAAAGGGGGGGCTTCATGCGGTGCATGAAGCCCCCCCGGCTTGCATGGTCAGACCAGCCGGACGTGTCAAAAGGACGTGTCCGTCTTCCCCCCGGGAATTATTGGGCCGCTTCCAGGGCGCTGATGATCTGCTTGGCCACCTCGACCTGCTCGGGCTTCTGCCCCATTTCGATGTACTTCTTCAGGGCCGATAGGGCTTCCGGAATGGTTTCCAGATTTCCTGAGAGGCTCATGCCCAGCTGGTAATACGATTCGGCGTAACCCGGGTCCGCCTCTATCGAGCGCCTGAACGCCGCAGCGGCGTTATCCATGTCCCCGGTGTTGACCATGGTGACCCCGAGGTTGTAGAAATTCTGCGCCGCGGCCAGCGGATCCAGTTCCGCTGCCTTCTTGAACATCTCCTGGGATTCTTCTGCCTTTCCCATCTGACTCAGGATAACGCCCTTATTGGTGTAAAAGGCGGGGTCATCCGGCTGGAGCTCTATGGCCTTGTTGTAGGCGTCCAGGGCTTCCTCCTTCCTGTCCATCTTCAGGTAGCAGTCGCCGATGCGGGCCAGGATGCCAGGCTGCTTGGGATCGATTTCGAGGGCGGCCTGAAATTCCGCCAGGGCTTCCGCGTACTGGCCGGCGTCATAGAATGTCACTCCTTGGTTGAACTTGGCCTGGACCTCGGCCGAGAACTTCTTCCGCTTCTGCTGCTCCTCGTACCTCTTCATATACTCGGCCTTTTCGGCATCGGACATCTCAAACGGCAGCTTCCGGTCCTTGCCCGCCGTGAGCTGGAAATCGGCCTCGAGTTCCTGCCCCATTTCGGACCGGAGATTTTCCTTGTACGCCGGCTGGAAGCCTTCTTTCCGGACCACGACGCGGTAGATGCCCGCCTGGAGGCCCAGCAGGTAGAAATATTCCCCCTTCTTGTTGGTCTTCGTATCGAACACCCGGTAGATGTCCGTTCCCTCGATCTTTACCTTCGCCCCTTCAACGGGCTGACCGCTTTCGTCGGTCACCTTTCCCCTGATCGCGCGGCTCTGCGCCATCCCGGGAGAGGTCCATACCATCAATAACCCCAGCAAAAGGGCGGACGACACGAACGCCTTCGGTGGAAATACTCTCATGCTGCCTCCTGACCATTTATGCAAAAAAGCCCAAACATCCGGTACCTCGTAATTTTATGGCGGCGGGGGCTTGCTTGTCAATCCAACCTGCTCCATAGATGTCCCGGGAGGAGGACCGGCGGACGGCGCACCGCATCCCCCCCGATTCCGCATCGGGAGCATGCGCCCGCCTTTTCAGATTGGAGATCCAATGCCGAAGACGCGATCGGGGCAAACTGGACGGCGGCCGCCAGCCGGTTTTCAATCGGTGAGATATTTGGGATCGAACGCCCTATTTACTGGAATGAATCCGGGCGGAATGGCTCTTGGGGCGTAAAGTAATCACCCACCCGCAGTCAGGGCAACGGTAGCACTTGAGAAGAAAAACCTTGGCAAACCCGTCGAAGACTCGCTATCAATGGAGCTGCTACCCCGAAAAAAGGGCGGAGGTTCGGCAAGACTCTCCGCCATCAATGTGGGGATTGACGCCCCTTCCCTTCCTCTTCCCGCCTCCTTTCTTCCTCCTCCTCCTGCCCCGCACCCGCAGTGGCACAAAAAGTGCCACCCCTTGTCCCGCCCCGCTTTCTCCCGGACCGGCCGGATAGGCGCTATTTCATCCGTAAACTGCTTTTCATTATATGCTTACAGTAATGCTTTCCATCCAACTCCGCCTCGACCGGATAATAGGTGGATATGGAATGAAAAAGGGTGTGGTAGTGTATCTCCATGTGGACAGGGAGATGAGCGCAACCCTCCCGGCCTCGACGGTTGCGCCTTCACCGACCGAATGGAAACGCATTTCGTCACTTACAGAGGTTACCTATGAACACCAGAAAACCGGTGGCCGGCGAGCAACCGGCCGAAGGGCCGCTCGATGTGCTGATCATAGACGGCGAGGAGGCCTTCGCGGCCGCCTGCCGCCGCACCCTGGAGCATGCGGGGTTTCGCGTAGCCACCTCCGGCACCGCCGGACAGGGGCTGGCCCTGGCCGAGACGCGTCATCCGGGAGTGGTACTCCTCGCCCTGGAACTGCCCGACATGCCGGGGGCGGAAGCGCTGGGAGCGCTGTCCCGGCAAGCCCCGGCGGCGGTCCCCGTCGTGGCCTCGGCCCACGGCACCGTCGACGCCGCGGTCGAATCGATGAAGCTCGGGGCGTTCGATTTTCTCGCCAAGCCGGTCGGCGCGGAGAAGCTCGTGGAAACGGTGCGCCGCGGCCTGAATCTGAGCGTGTTGAGGAAAGAGGCCGCCGGACCGGGCGCTGCGGGCGCCCAGGCGCCGGACAAGTACGACCTGCTGCTTCAGGGGCTGGACGTCCTGGGGGAGGCCTACTCCCTGGGCCTCGAAAAGCGGCAGTTGCTCGATGAGCTGACCTGGCTCGAGAACGAGGCGAAATACCACGCCGAAAGCCTCGGGCAGATCAAAAAGAAGGAACGGGTGATCCTCGACATCCGCAACGACCTCCTGGAATCGGACGTCATCATGCGGCGGTACGATTTCCATAAGAACGCCCTGATCCAGGTGCTGCTGGACGTCCAGGAAAAGTTCCGCTGGCTTCCACGCCACGTCCTGAACTGGATCAGCGGCAGGCTCAACATCCCCGTCCGCGATATCTACACGATCGCCCATTTCTATGAAGCCTTCAGCCTCGAGCCGCGCGGCCGCCACATCGTGCAGGTCTGCACCGGGACCGCCTGCCACGTGCGCGGAGCCTCGGAGCTCCTCACCCGCATATCGGCCACCCTGGGCGTCAAACCGGGCGAAACCGACGCCAGACAGGCGTTTACGCTCGAGACGGTCCACTGCATCGGGTGCTGCGCCCTGGCCCCGGTGGTCCAGATCGATTCCCGCTACCACCGGAACCCTTCCAAGAGCCAGTTCGAAAAGATCATCCAATCCCTGGAAAAAGAGGAGGTCGACACATGTCCCGCATAGAAACCCCTGCCGATCTTGCCCGACTGAGGGACCAGGCCGTCGCCCGGCGCAACTCCAGGGGGACCTGGGTCGCCGTCTGCGCGGGAACCGGCTGCCGCGCCTACGGGGCCGAAGCCCTGGCGGAGTCCCTGGAAAAGGAGGTCGAAAAGCGCGGGCTCGGGAAGAAGATCGGAGTCCGGAAGACCGGCTGCCACGGCTTCTGCGAACGCGGACCCCTGGTCGTCGTCCAGCCTTCGGACGTCTGCTATCTCGGCGCCCAGCCCAAAAACGTCCCCGCCATCGTCGACAAACTCGAAGGGAAGGATGCCGCGCTCGACAAACTCCTCTACGTGGACGCGGAGAACGGGAAACCCCTCGCCCGCCTGGACGAGATCCCGTTCTACAAGCACCAGCAGCGGGTGGTCCTGGGCGACAACGTGCACATCGACGCCTCCGACATCCTCGACTACATCGCCGTCGGGGGATACGCCGCCCTGGCCAAGGCGCTTTCGGGCATGACGCCCGAAGAGGTGCTCCAGGAGGTGAAGGAAGCGAAACTGCGCGGGCGCGGGGGCGGCGGGTTTCCGGCCGGCCGGAAATGGGAGACCACCCGCAAGGCCCCCGGGGAACCCAAGTACGTCATCGTCAACGCCGACGAGGGGGACCCCGGCGCCTACATGGACCGCAGCATTCTCGAGGGGAACCCCCACGGCGTGCTCGAAGGACTGATCCTCGGGGCTTACGCCATCGGCGCCGGCGAGGGCTTCATCTACGTCCGCCAGGAATACCCCCTGGCCCGAGAGCACGCCCAGAAGGCCCTGGACCAAGCCAGGGAATACGGCCTGCTCGGGGAAAACATCCTCGGCTCCGGGTTCAGTTTCGACGTGAAGATCCACCGCGGCGCCGGCGCCTTCGTCTCCGGCGAATCGAGCGCCCTGATGAGCGCCATCGAGGGGCACGTGGGGGAACCGCGGCCCAAGTACATCCACACCTCCGAGAAGGGGGTGTGGGGCAAGCCCTCCTGCCTGAACAACGTCGAGACCTGGGCCAACGTCCCCCACATCATCAACAGGGGGGCGGAGTGGTTCACGGGCATGGGGACGGAGGGGAGCAAGGGGACCAAGATTTTCTCCCTGGTCGGGAAGGTCAACAACACGGGGCTGGTCGAGGTCCCCATGGGCATCACCCTGCGCGACATCATCTTCAAGATCGGCGGGGGCGTCCCGGGCGGCAAAAAGTTCAAGGCCGTCCAGACGGGCGGCCCCTCCGGAGGGGTGATTCCCGAATCGATGCTCGACCTGCCGGTCGATTTCGACGAACTCACCCGGGTCGGGTCGATGATGGGGTCGGGCGGCATGATCGTCATGGACGAAAACACCTGCATGGTCGACACCGCCCGATACTACATGAGCTTCCTCGCGCACGAGTCGTGCGGGAAGTGCGTCCCCTGCCGGGAGGGGACGCGCCAGATGCTGCGCATCCTCGACCGCATCGTCGCCGGAGAGGGGAAGGAAGAGGACCTCGCGGTCCTGGAGGAGCTCGGGGATTTCATGGAAGACGCCTCGCTCTGCGCCCTGGGGCAGTCGGCCCCCTTCCCCGTCCTGAGCACGCTCAAATATTTCCGCGGGGAGTACGAGGAGCACATCAGGGAAAAACGGTGCCGCGCGGGGGTATGCACCCCCCTGATCGCCTACGACATCGACCAGGAGACCTGCGGCAAATGCGGCGCCTGCCTGCGGGCGTGCCCCGTCGCCGCGGTCGACCAGTCCGCGGACAAGGTCTTCACCATCCTCCAGGAAAAATGCATCAAATGCGGCGCCTGCTTCACCGCCTGCCCGGAAAAATTCAGCGCCGTCATCAAGGTGCCGGCATACGCCATCGGGAAACCGTCCGCGGGCAATCCGCCCCCGGCGGGAAAACAAGTGTAGCGAGAGGGTGCCATGAAGAACGTAACCCTGGAAATTGACGGTCGCACGGTCGAAGCCGGGGAGGGAACCACCCTCCTCAAGGCGGCCCAATCGGTCGGGATCCGAATCCCCACCCTGTGCAACGACGACAGGCTGGAACCTTACGGCGGATGCCGCATGTGCATGGTAGAGATCGAGACCTCCTGGGGGCGCAAAAGGCTGGTGGCCTCCTGCGTTTACCCCGTGGAGGAGGGCCTCCGGGTCCAGACCAACACGGAAAGGGTCCGGCGCATCCGCAGGATGATCATCGAACTCCTCTGGCCCTCCTCTCAGGTGTACGCCGAGGAGTACGGGGTCACCGGGTCCCGGTTCGAGCCCGGCCTGACCGACTGCAGCCTCTGCGGCCTCTGCCTCAGATATTGCACGGAGATCAAGAAAGAGAACCGGATCTATTTCGAAGGGCGGGGGATCGAACGCCGCCCGGCCCTCGTCGAGGGATCGGAGCTCACCTGCCGCGCCTGCGGTGAATGCTTCACCCTCTGCGGCAGCGGCTGGATCGCCTCGAGATGCTGATGAACCGAGCCGCCCGCCTGGCCCCGGTGCTGATGATGCTGGCGTTGCTGGGCTCGTCACCGCCTTGGCTGACGGTCTCCGGGACGGCGGTGGCGCAGGAATACCGGCCCTTCATAGGGCAGCGGGGGAAAGACGTCATCTGGGTGCCGACCCCCGAAAACCTCATCGAGGCGATGCTCGACGCCGCCGGGGTGACGCCCGGCGACTACGTCATCGACCTGGGGTCGGGCGACGGGCGGATCGTCGTCGCCGCCGCCCGGCGCGGGGCGCGCGCGCTCGGGATCGAATACAACCCGGACCTGACGGAACTGTCGAGGCGCAACGCCGAGGCGGCCGGGGTGGCGGACCGGGCCCGCTTCGTGACGGCCGACATCTTCTCGAGCGACCTCACCCGGGCCACCGTCGTCACCCTCTACCTCCTCCCGGACCTGAACCTCCGGCTGCGTCCCACCCTCCTGGGTCTCGCTCCCGGGACCCGGGTGGTCTCGCACGCCTTCCACATGGGGGAATGGGCCCCCGACGAGACCATCCTGCTCGCAGACCGGGAAGCCTATCTCTGGATCGTCCCCGCCCGGGCGGACGGGGCCTGGACCCTCCGCGACGGGGACACCCCCTCCGAGCTTCGCATCGTCCAGAACTTCCAGAAGATCGAAGGGACGCTGCGGCCCGGTCTCCCGATCGAGGGCGGGCGGGTCCTGGGGGACCGGGTCTCCTTCCGTGCCGGCGACGCCTCCTACGAGGGGCGCATCGCGGGGGATGCGATGGAGGGGACCGTGACGACCGGCGGAGTCCGGCGCACCTGGTCGGCCGCCCGGGCCGGACGGTAGGGCGCAGCATGAAGGAACATACCCGGACGGCCATCGTCACCGGCGCTTCCAGCGGCATCGGGGAAGCGTTCGCCCGGCGCCTCCGCCGGGAAGGATACCGGCTGGTCCTGGTGGCGCGCCGCGCGGACCGTTTGGAAAAGCTGGCCCGCGAGCTGGCCCCCGCCGAAGCCCTCGAAGCCGACCTCTCCCTGGACGGGGGGATCGAACGGGTCGCGGGCCGCATCGGCTCCGAACCCGGTCTGGAACTGCTGGTCAACAACGCCGGGTTCGGGGTACCGGGCCGGTTCTGGGAAGCGGACGCCGGGGCGCTCGACCGGATGCACCGCCTGCACGTCCTCTGTGTCCAGAAGCTCACCCGGGCCGCCCTGGAAAGGATGGTTCCGGAAGGACGGGGGGGCATCATCAATGTCGCCTCGATGGCCGGCTTCTTTGGCATCCCGGGCGCCGTCGCCTACGGCGCAACCAAGGCCTGGGTCGCCCGCTTCACCGAAGGCCTCCACCTGGAACTCCGGAGCATCGGTTCCCCGGTGCGCGTGCAGGCGCTCTGTCCGGGGTTCACCCGCTCGGAATTTCACGCGGCCGCCGGAATGGACGCCGGCGCCATCCCGCGGCCGCTCTGGATGACGGCCGACGAGGTGGTCGACGCCTCCCTCCGGGGGCTCGTGCGCAACCGCGCCGTCGTCATCCCCGGGTGGACCTACCGCCTGACGGCGGTGCTGGGGCGCACCCTCCCCCGTTTTTTGACCGAAGCGGCCGTCCTCGCCTACGGCCGCAGGACGCAAACCCGCAATTCCCGCCGCTGACGCCGGCGCTTTTGCTACAGTGGGCGGGTCACGAACATCGACCTGCCTCGGATCCGGAAGGAGATCGGGCAATGAAAAAAAGAATGAGTCTGCGGCTGGTCCTGGGTTTTGCCGCCGCCGCCGTGCTGGCCGGCGCCGGCCGGGCCCAGGAACCCAAATTCACGGTGCACAACCCCCTGGGCCAGCCTCCCGCGATCGCGCGCGTCCCCATGGCCCCCCGCATCGACAGTCTCGAGGGGAAGACCATCTACATCGTGGACATCGGGTTCACCGATACCCACCAGTTCTTCACCGAGATGCGGGACCTGCTCGGCGCGAAGTACCCCGAAACCGAATGGGTGGTCCGGACCAAGATCGGCACCTATTTCGACGACGACCCCGCGCTCTGGGCCGAAATCAAGGAGAAGGGGCACGGCATGATCATGGGGATCGGGCATTGAAGCTCCTGTTCGCCGTCGGTCGTCGGCCACTGCTGGACAGTCGAAAAGCTCGGAATCCCCACCGCCCCGGTCGTCACCCGGGTGTTCGAGGAACTCGTCAAAACCTACACCTTTAAAAAAGGAATGCCCAACCAGCGCTTCACCTTCGTCCCTCACCCGATCACGGGCCTTCCGGCGGCCACCTGCCGCAGGTTCCTCCAGGGGAACGACCCGGTGACGGGCAAGCCCGTCCTCGATGAGATCGTCGCCGCCCTCACCCTCCCCCTCAGCGCCGAGGACTCCAAAAAAGGATTCATCGAAAGGCCCACCCCCAGGATGGTGCCCCCCGACACGGAGGAGAACCTGCACCGCCTTTTCCTGGAAAACCAGTGGACCGACGGGCTCCCCATCGTGCTGCCGACCGAGGCCCGCGTGGCCGAGATGCTCAAGGGGACCAGCCACGCCCCCGACGAGCCGGTGGGCAAGATGCAGCCCTCCTCCCCGCACGAAGCCTGGAACTACGACGTGGAAAGGGTGGCCGTCAACGCCGTGATGGCGGGCGCCCGCCCGGAGCACCTCCCCGTGATCCTGGCCTTGGCCTCCACGGGGGTCCCCTCCCTGTACACCTCGACGACGTCGTTCGCGCGCATGGTGGTGGTCAACGGCCCCATCCGGAACGAACTCAGGATGAACGCGGGGATCGGCGCGCTGGGCCCCTTCAACCAGGCCAACAGCGTCATCGGAAGAGCCTGGACCCTGATGTCGATCAACCTCTCGGCCTCGGGGAAGGCGGGGGAGACCTACATGGGGAGCCAGGGGAACAACTACAACTACAACAACCTGTGCATGCCCGAAAACGAGGAGGAGCTCCCCGAGGGGTGGAAACCCTTCCACGTGCAGCTGGGCTACAAGCCGGGGGAGAGCGTCGTCAGCACCTTCAACGGCTGGGGCTTCATCCACCCCGACCAGAGCTTCGGCAAGCCGTTCCACACGCAGATCCCGTTCTGGCTCAAGTTCGTCAGCCCCTTCTCCCCCGCCATGCTCCTGCTCGACCCCACCATCATCCACCAGCTCAAGGAGCGCGAGGGGTTCGATTCCAAGGAGCAGCTGATCGAGTGGATCCACAAGAACACGAAGGTGAGCGTCGGGGACTGGCTGGATAATTTCTACAGCGTCCAGAACTTCGTCCACCCCGTGGGGAGGAGGGGGGTGGAGCCCTTCGCCTCCTGGCTCAAGCTCCCGCGCGAGGAGATGATCCCGCAGATCGCCAGCCCGGACAACATCCACATCCTCTCGGTGGGAGGAGGAACCAACCTCTTCTGGCAGGCGGGAGACTTCGGCCACGTTTCGAGCGCTTCGGTGGACAAGTGGCGCTGAAACACCGCCGCCGGGGCTTTCAGGAGCCCCGGCGGCCCTGCTACAGGTCGGCCGCCAGCTCGGCGAGCCCCAGCTCGGCGAGGCATTCCGGGGAAGGCTTCCCGGAGCGGACGTCCCACTTCATCTCGGCGAAGTACCCGTCGCGCAGGGCGCCGTAATCGGTTTTCGTGGTGGACCTGATGCGCTTGGGAAGCTCGAACTTGTCCGGGGTCAGCCCCTCCCGCGCGTTGAACGCCTGGCGCAGCGTCAGGATGCGGCGTCCCGCCCGCAGGGCTTCGGCCCACCCGAAATCCCAGCCCGTGGCCCCGGCGATCAGGTCGGCGATGGGAGGGGGGGCGGTGGCCACGGTGTAGAGGGAGCAGAGGCCGGCGGCGTTCAGGAGCTGGTGGTAGCTGCTACCGATGGCATGCAGGGCGAACGGGTTTTGCCCTGAAGCCCGCAGAGCGGGGTCCGTTCCGATCGAGGCGCCCTCGGCCAGCATGCCCGAGATCTGGCTGTCCATGTGGTGTGCGGGGTTGGCGTCGGCGATGTTGGCCGTGCCGAGCGCCGGGGACATCCTCGGATCGTGGTACGCCAGGCTCTTGCCACGGATGGCGATGGCGTACTGCCCGGCCCCCTTGCCGATGCGGTCCGCCGCCTTCCCGGTCCCGTCGGCCAGCACCGCGCCGAACCCTTCCCGCCGGGCGATCTTTTCCACCAGCGCGACGATGGCGTCGGCGTTCCCCCAGGTGAGGTCCAGCCCGTCGGTGTCCTCCCTGCCGATCAGCCCCTTTTCGTAGCACTCCATCGCCATGGCGATCGTGCCGCCGACCCCGACGGTGTCGATCCCGTAGCGGTTGCAGATATCGTTGGCCTTGATCACCGACTCCAGGTTGTCGTTCATCAGCATCCCGCCCAGGGCGGCCAGGGACTGGTATTCGGGGCGGTGCATCTCGTCCCGGATGGCGTAGCGCCCCTCCTTCTGCCGGATGATGGCGCCGCACGAGATGGGGCAGGCGTAGCAGCCGTAGCTGCCGACCTTGTACTTGTCCATGTTCCCGCTGTCGAGGTTCGAAATGTTGGGGAGGGCGTCGAGCCCGCTCAACTGCCAGTTCTTGAGCGGCGCGTCCCCGATGGCGACCAGGAAGCTGATGTTGTTGCCGGTCCCGGACCGGGAAAGCGCGCTGGCAAATTCATTGGTGCTGATGATGGCCATGAACTTATCGAGCGCCGCGCGGAATTTCTCGGGATCGGCCGGCCCGATGGCGCACCGCCCGCCCCGGATGGCGACCGCCTTGAGGTTCTTCGAACCCATGACGGCGCCGACGCCGTTGCGGGCCGCTATCCTCCCCCGCTCGCTGACAATGCCGGCCAGAAGCGACCGGGCTTCCCCCGCCGGCCCGATGCAGGCGATTTTGGCCCCGGGGTCCCCCAGCGATTCATGCAACCGGTCCTCGGTCTCGTAGGCGTCCCGCCCCCAGAGCTCCGAGGCGTCTTTCAACTCCGCGCCCCCGTCCCGGATATCCAGGTAAACCGGCTTGGGGGAAATCCCGGAGAAGAAGACGGCGTCGTAGCCCGCACCCTTGAGCTCGGGGCCCAGGGTCCCGCCCGAATTGGATTCGGCCCAGGTGCCCGTAAGGGGCGATTTGGTCACCAGCATGTGGCGCCCGCTGCCGGGGGAAGCCGTCCCCGTCAGTCCCCCGACGACGAAGCCGAGGATGTTTTCGGGCCCCAGGGGATCGACCCCCGCCTTCATCCTTTCATAGAGGACGCGGACGCCCAGCCCGTTGGCCCCCACGAACTGCCGGTAGACCTCCGCGGGGAGCCGCTCCTCGCGCAGACGCCCCCGCGTGAGGTCGACATTCAGAATCTTGCCTGCGTAGCAGCCGGGGATCTCCATAAAACCTGCACCTCACAGATGGCGGCCACCCTCCTCCTCCCCCACGGAGCGGGAGGGGAGGGCTCCCTTTCCAGAATAGCACGAGGGGCGGGGCGGGGGGGAGAATCGGTGCGGAAATCGGGGGTTCGGAGCCTCGCGCGCCTATTTTCCGCCCCTGTACCTGAGGACGAAAAGGGCCGCGAGCCCCGTCAGCAGGAGCGCCAGGGTCCCGGTTTCGGGCACGACGACGTCCGAGGGGCGGACGACGAAGAGCGGACGGTAATAATAGGGCAGGATCGAGGGGCGCTGGGCCGCTACGAAGGAGTCGAGGGGGGCGAACGGGACCAGGGCCAGGCCGGTTTCCGGCAGCGGGGAGAGGTCCAGGCCGGTCTCGGGACCGGCCGCGGGCGGATCCAGCCGGGCCAGCTCCGGGAAATCGAACGATTCCAGGAGCGGTTCCTCGTCGGAGACGGGAAGCTGCGGGGCGGCCGACACCCGGTTGCCGCAGCGGGCGCGTACCTCGCACTCGCCGTCGGTGAGCAGGGCTTCCCCTTCCGGGATCCTCACCTTGTTGGCCGTCCAGTAAATCTGGTCGTCCCGTCGGTAGGATACGTGCATCATCCGGGTTTCCGGGGCCCTCACCATCCTGGCCGCGCCGACCTCGAAATCGGCGAAGTGGGCGGCCACCACCCTGTCCCCTGCCATGCGGGAGGCCAGTTCATACCGGCTGCGCACCCCGCCGGGGATGACCGAGTAGGGGTAGACGACCCGGTCGTAGCGGGCGGCATGGAAATTCCCCACCGGGTCCGGACAGCCTTCCCCGATCGGGGCGGGGGTGCGGGGAAACCGGATGGCGGTCTGGATGCGGCCGGCCAGGGCGACGGTCAGGAAGAGGAGCCCGGCCGCGGCCAGCGACAGCATCAGCAGGCCGTGTTTCCTGAGAACCGACCGCTTTTTCCTGACCTTCCTGCGAATATAGATAGAACTCTTCATACCATCCACGCGATCGGTCCAGGCCGCAACGGCCGCAAGGACATCCCCCGATCAGCAAAATGTGACATCCGTCACCGTTAATATCGGCAATCCGCTCCCCGGGGTCCAGCAAAATCTCTCCGCCCCGATTGCCCTAATCTTCCACGCCGTCCGGACGATAAGCCCCATGAAGCGGAGTGGAATCATCGCATGAGCATGAAGCAGCCGGCCCGAATTGGAATCCTCAGCCTCCTCCTTGGAGCCTATGCTCTGTCCGGAGGGTTTCCGGGGTGGATGCCCGAATGCCGGGCGGCCGAGGGGCTCCCCGACTACCCTGTAAATCCATACGCTACAATAACATGGGAGCAGGAATTACTGGAGATCACCAACCGGCACAGGATGGAGCAGGGGCTTGCGCCCCTGGTCATGGACGAAGAACTGATGGCGATCGCCCGCAGCCATTCAGCAGGCATGGCCCGGCAGGGGTTCATCAGCCACAATCTCCCCTCCGGGAGCCTCCAGAGCCGCCTGGTCCGCGCCGGTTATTATTCCGAGGTCGCCAGGGAAAATGTCGCCAGCGCCCGGACGGTTTATCGGGCCCATCGCGCGCTGCTTGAAAGCCCCCCTCACAAGAGCAACATCCTCGCGACCGACGTCACCCGGATCGGCATCGGGGTGGTCCGCCATCCGTCCATCTGCGACAAGTACCTCTATGTCACGGAAGTTTTCGCCCGGCCTCTCGAGGCCCGGACCGGTTCCGCCGCCGCCCCGGACTCCCCGGATGCCATGGTCCGGAACCTGCTCGAGGACAGGGTGCACGACCTGCGCCAGGAGGGGGGCGGCCCCATGGACTCGGACCCTTTGCTGCACGAGATTGCGGCGAAATCGGTGGGCTCCCTCAGCCTGCCCTACGACCGGACCCAGATCCGGAGCCTGCTCGCGGCCTCCGCCGGCCGACTGCAGGAAAAGGGGAAGAGCGACCTCTCACGGCTGGAGGCCGTTGTCCAGCTGGTGCGCAATCCGGGAAACCTGCGCCTCCCGGCGCGCAAGCCGGAGGGCCGGGCCAAGAGCTATGGCTCGGCCGTCCGCCGGGTCACCGATGGTCAGAACCAGCCCGCCTTCCTGGTCCTGACCCTGATCGGAATCGGGCGCTGAAGCGCCCCCCGCTCGCTGGAAGACCCGGGGTTCATTCCGCTTCCAGGCGGAATTCCGGAGTATCGAACCAGAAGCCCCAGTTCCCCACGTTGTCGATTTCGGCCTGGACGATGGCCACGTGCCCGTCCTCGATCTCCAGGAAATGGTGGAAGAGCTGCTGCCCCTCCCCGTCGAGCTTGGCCGCCATCTCGCGATAGAACTCACTGGTCCGGATTTCGGCCTCGAGCGCCTTCTTCAGCAGCTCCAGCTCGATATTCAACTTGGTCCGCTGCGGTTTCACCGTCTTCCGCAATTCCTCGAGCCCGCGCCCGATCGACTCCCTGGCGGCCGCCGGAGGCGAGAGCGTCCTCACCTTTATTTTCCCCGTCTTCTGCCATTGGGCCAGGCATTCCCGGAGATAGTCCAGATGCTCCTGCTCCTCGTCGCACAGCACCTGGAAAATGTGCTTCCCGGCCTCGTCACTGGTCTTGGCCATCGCCTCGCGGTATATGTCCCATACCCCCGCCTCGAACTCCAGGGCGGTCTTCAGGGCGTTTTCAAGTTTCATGATTTTCCCTCCTTGCCGTAAGGCCTCGGACGCCCTGCTCTGCAGGGATCCAGGATCGGATAGAGGATGCCTTTTCAGGATCCCGGTGTTCCTGCCATTATAGCAGGTACCGGCGGCTCACGGGGCCGGCTGACCCGGAATGCGGAAGGCCCGGTTGGAGTTGTCCCAGACCGCCCGCTCCACCTCCCCGGCCGGCTCGTCCCGGAGCGTCTGCAGAAACTCCAGGACATGCCGGGTGAAGGCCGGCTCGTTGACGCTCACCCGGTTGCGCACGGATTGCGGCGGCAGGAAGGGCGCATCGGTCTCGACGAGGATGCGGTCGAGCGGCAGCTCCCTTGCCGTCTGCTGCACGGAACGGGCATTCTTATAGGTCAGGACCCCGGAAAAGGAAAAATAGATCTCCCCCGGGAGCTCCATCAGCGCCCGCGCAAAATCGGGATCCTGGCTGTAGCAGTGGATGACGGCCCGCCCGATCGGCAGGGTGCGCATGAGCGCGAGCATGTCGGCGGAGGCGTCGCGCGTGTGGATGACCAGGGCCAGGTCCAGGCGCCGTGCCAGTTCCGCCTGGGCGGCGAAGAACACCCTCTGCACCCGTTTACCGGCCTCTTCCCTCCCGGGCTTCAGGTGGTAGTAGTCGAGCCCGGTTTCCCCGATCCCCACCACCTTGTCGCGGTTCCGCCGCGCCAGTTCCCCGAGCTTCTCCATCCAGCCGGGGACCGATTCGGGCGCGCAGTCCTGGCAGTCGGTGGGATGCAATCCCGCCGTGCACCAGGTCTGCTCCCCCCAGTCCCGGGCGAGGGCGAGCGCATCGAGGCTGCTCGCGTAATCGGCCCCGATCTGCACCGACCGGAGGACCCCCGCCTCGAGCATGTTCCGCCGCACCTCGGCCTGCCGGTCCCCCAACCCCTTCCAGTACCCGTGGCAGTGCGTGTCGAAAATCATGCCGCCCATATTACCGGACGGCCGGCACGCATGGAAATTGTGTTTTCCGGGAAACCTGTGGCAATCTGTAGTCTATGCGACCGACAAATCAGACCCGGAACCTTCTGGTGATCAGCCAGGACCCGCGGACCGCCGAAATCGCGCGCCGGGCGGCCGGTACGGACATGACGGTGGATTATGCCGCGGGCGAGACCGAAGCTCTCGGCATGCTGCGGGACGCCCGTCCCGACATCATCCTGATCGGGGAACTCGACCCCCCCGGGAGCGTCGCCCGGCTCTACCGCCGGCTGCAGCAGGGGTGGATCTCGCACCACGCCGGGCTCCTGGTGCTGGAACGGGACATCTCCGGCAACACCCACCGGGTGCTGGGGGACGAGAACCTGGACCTGCGCCTCGGGGGGCACGCGCTGGCCTCGGGGGCCGAAAGCCCCTTTCTTCCGATCGACCGGCTGATCGCCAGGCTCGGGGCCGCGCTCGCGCAGAAACTTGCGGCCAAGGGGAATCGTTTCCGGAACGCGATGACGGACCCGGACACCTTCTGCCTGGTCTGGGAGCAGATCCCCGGCCCGGGCGCCTTTGAAACCCGGCAGGAACTGGTCCTGGACAACGCGCGCCGGGCGGCGGCAAGCGGAAAGGTGTGCGCCGTCAGCATCACGGACAACCCGGGGGGCAACCCCGCCATCGCCACCGACATCCTCTGCGCGGAGATCCGCAAGGCGGGGGTGGAGCCGCTCGTGCACATCGCCATGCGGGACCGGAGCCGGAACCAGGCCGAGAGCCTCCTGTTCCAGCTGGCCGCGCTGGCCGTCCACAACGTGCTCGTCCTGACCGGCGATTACCCCTCCAACCTGGGCTTCACGGGCAAATCGAAGCCGGTGTTCGACCTCGATTCGGTCAACGGGTTGCGCCTCGTCGCGGAGATGAACCGGGGCATGGTGCGCGAGATCATGCGCAAACCGGTGCGGCTGGCCCCCGCCAGTTTTTATTCCGGCGTCGCCTTCTCCCCCTTCAAGCAGATGGAGGCGGAGGTGATGGGGCAGTATTACAAGCTGCAGAAAAAGATCCGCGCCGGGGCGGATTTCGCCATCACCCAGGTGGGGTACGACGCGCGCAAGATGCACGAACTGCCGCTGTGGCTGAAACTTCAGAACCATTCCCTGCCGGTGCTGGCGGGCATCTACGTCCTTTCGCACCCGGTGGCGCGCACCATGAACGCCAACCACATCCCCGGGTGCGTGGTGACGCCGAAGCTGCTCGGCGAGATCGCGGCCGAATCGGCGGGCGCGGACAAGGGGAGGCAGGCGCGCCTGGACCGGGCGGCCAGGATGTACGCGCTGGCCAGGGGAATGGGGTACAAGGGGGCCTACATCAGCGGCCAGGGGCTCCCCTTCGAAAGCGTGGAGTATATCGTCGCCCGGGGGAACGAGCTGGCGGCCGACTGGAGGAAACTGGTCCCGGAATTCGACTACGCGCAGCCGAACGGTTTCTACCTGTATGGGCGCGACCCCAGGACAGGGCTGAACACCGAGATTCCCGCCCGCCGGGACCAGCCCCCGGCCCGCCCCGCGATCTACCGGGTTTCGCAGGCGGTCCATTCGGCCGTGTTCGAACCGAAAGGTCCCCTGTTCCGTCCCGTCCGGAAGACGATGGAGCGGATCGACCGCTCCCCCTTCTGGAAGCGGGTGCTGCACCGGGTCGAACGCTGCAGCAAAAACATCATGTACGCCTGCAAGGACTGCGGCGACTGCGCCCTGTTCGACGCCGCCTACCTCTGCCCGGTGTCCCAGTGTCCCAAGGACCAGCGCAACGCCCCCTGCGGCGGGAGCTACGAAGGGTGGTGCGAGGTCTACCCGGGCGAGACCGAGTGCATCTGGGTGCGCGCCTACCGGCGCCTCAAATCGGAGGGGCGGGAGGGCGAGATCGCCGCCGCCATCGTCCCCCCGTGCGACTGGGAACTCTGGCAGACCTCCTCCTGGATCAATTATTTCCTGGGCCGGGACCACAGCTCGAAACAGAAGGGGATCCTGCCGCCGGAGGAGAAGAAAACCTGACCCGGAGGAGCTACAGGCTTCTGGCACCCTCCCGGTCCGGAGGCGGTTCCGGCCGGAGCGGCGCCGGTTTGGGTTTCGGCGGCTCCTCGACCGGCGCCATCCCCGGCTTGCCCCCCCGGATCCCCATCTGTCTTTCGACGGTGGAAAGCATGGATCGTTCGGGGTCCCGGTCGTCATACGGGGAGAGGATCGAGTAGACCATGTTCCGGACGGAGAAGGTGTAGTTGCCGGTCAGTCCCAGGTCCTTCTCGAGGTCCCACACGATGACGGGCCCGTCGTCGATGAGGGCCTTGCACTCGTCGATCCCGATGCGCTGGATCGTCAGGATGTAATGGGGTACCCGGGGGGTGATCCCCTCCCTCTTTTCCATGTCGACGCGGAAACTCCCCTTGCCGGTGCAGCCGCCGCTCGAGACCTTGGCCGCCACGGTTTTCTCCCCCAGGAGGAGCTCGTCGAGCACCTCTTCCCCGGTCTGCCTGGGGCCGTGGGAATAGCCTTGGCCGAATGCCCGGCCGCAGAGAAAGAGACTCAGCAGGAGTACGGGCAGCAGACGCTGTTTCATGATTCGGGCTCCTCGGGGTTCATCAGCCTTCCCAGGAAGAGAACGCTCTCCGATTCCCGGTCGACGATGGCGAAAACAAACGGGCGGTCGGCGCGGAAGTGGACCTCCATCCCGATCGATTTGGTGCTCATGACGACGGCGGTCGCCGCGGCGGCCTCGGTCCCCTCCTCATTGACGTCCACGAACGCCTTGTGGATGACCTTGGAGATATAAAGTCCCTTTTTCCTCGTGATGCCGGAAAAATCGGCGCGGTCCTCGTCGAAGGCGTCCTTCATCCCGAGGGAATGGAGCGGTGCGTTGAGCTCGAAACGGGCGGCCGTTCTGAACCGGGGCAAAAACAGGCGCACGTCGGTCTCTTCCATGCCGGAGCGCCACGAACGGAGGCGGGCGGAGGAGAGCTGCGATTCGACCTTATCCAGCCTCAC
>JAFGSS010000191.1 GCA_016934555.1 Acidobacteriota bacterium
CGATCAACGAAAAGCCCTGTTCCTTTTTCATTTGTTTGTTTTCTCCTGTGGGTTGAAGTTTGTAACTTGATTGCATGACGTCCTGACATAGAGCAATCGGCGTGCCAAATGTGGCCGATGGAAATAGCAATTTTACTAAATTTTTTAATCCTTTATTTGTAAGCATTTACCTGGCATCAAAAGACGGGCGCAAGAAACACCCTGGTCGGGCGCGGATTGGGAACCCCTTTGGATGCTGAATCTCAGCATCGGGGTGATGGGATTCCGCACCCCACGGGACGCACGGGCGCCCTCTACTCAAATGAACGGACCGGGCGGAGTGCCAAGAAAGTTTTTTGGGATTACGATTTGATGTTGAGCGTCAGCATCCGGTGGCGCAACGAGCCCTTGCTGAGGTTGAGGCGCTGGGCGGCCAGGGTCTGGTTGCCGTCGGTGTGGCAAAGCGCCTGGGTGATCAGGCTGGCTTCGACCTTGGCGAGGAAGGCGGGGAGGTCGAAGGGGGCGTCGGGGAGGGTGAAAAGGGCCGCGGGGTCGGCATCGGCGCTGGAAGCGGCGGGCGCGGGGTGGCGCACGGCGTCGGGGAGGCGCTCGGGCTGGATCTCGGAGGTGGTTTCGAGGGCGACGGCCCGCTCGATCGCGTTTTCGAGCTGGCGCACGTTGCCGGGCCACGCGTAGGCCTCCAAGAGGCGGAGGGCTTCGGGGGAGATCGCGGTGATCCCCTTCCCCGCTTTCCGGGCGTAGTGGGCGAGGAAGCTCGAGGCGAGCAGGGCGATGTCCTCCCGCCGCTCCCGCAGGGCGGGGAGATGGATGTTGATGACGGCGATCCGGTAGTAGAGGTCCTCCCGGAAGGTCTCCTGGCGGATCCCCTCCTCGAGGTCGCGGTTGGTGGCCGCGAGCACCCGGACGTCGACCGGGATCTCGGCCGTCCCCCCGAGCGGGCGCAGCCGCCGCTCCTGCAACACCCGCAGCAGCTTCACCTGCATCGCCGGGGTCATGTCGCCGATCTCGTCGAGGAAGACCGAGCCGCCGTCGGCGGCCTCGAACAGCCCCTTCTTGTTGTTGCCCGCGCCGGTAAATGCCCCCTTCATGTAGCCGAACAGCTCCGATTCGAGCAGCGTCTCGGGGAACGCGCTGCAGTTGATCGACACGAACGGCTTCTCCTTCCGCCGCGAGGCCTCGTGGATCGCGCGCGCGACCAGTTCCTTCCCGGTGCCGCTCTCCCCCGTGATCAGGATGGTGCTGTCCCCCATCGCCACCGTCCCGATGGTGCGGTAGACCTCCACCATGCGCGGGCTGCGCCCCACCACGTGGCTCCCCTGCAGCGCCTGGAACAGGCTCTGCCCCTGCGCCGCCGCCATCTCCGCGGGAGCGGGGGGGGCGGCGGGCTTCTGCTGCCGCCGCTGCCCGAGCGCCCGGCGCACCACCGAACGGATGTCGTCGAGCTGGAAGGGCTTGGTGACGTAATCGTAGGCCCCGTGCTGCACCGCCTCGATGGCGGTCTCGGTGCTCGCGTAGGCCGTGATCATGACGAAGACGGTGTCGGGCACGATCTTCTTGGCTTCGCAGAGGAGTTCCACCCCCGAAAGGTCCGGCATCCGGATGTCGCTGACGACGACGTCGATCTCTTTCTCTTTCAGGATCGCGAGCGCCTCGCTCCCGCGCGAGGCCCTGTAGACCTCCATCCCCTCGTCCTCGAGCACGATCTCCAGGATCTCGATGATGTTCGGCTCGTCGTCTACGATCAGTACGCTCGGCATGTCTTTTTACCCCGCATCCGGCAATCTGGCGCGCTCGCCCCCCGCCCCGGGCAGGGCGGACTCCGTCGGGAAGAGGAGGCGCACCCTGGTTCCCTTCCCCTTTTCGCTCTCGAAGGAGATTTTACCCTGATGGTCCTCCATAATCTGAAAAATGATGCTCAGCCCCAGCCCCATTCCATTCGAGAAGCCGGAGTTGAAGGGTTGGAATACCCGCTCCAGCTCCTCGGGCGTCATCCCGACCCCGCAGTCCTCGAAAACGACTTCCCCCGCCCCGTCCGGGGTCCGGCGCACGGTGAGGGTCAACTCCCCCCCGTCTGGCATGGCCCGGATGGCGTTCTGGGCCAGGTTCCAGAAGACCTGCCTGAGCCGGTCCGCGCTCCCCAGGATGCGGATGGAAGGGATCTCGGCCATCAGGTTGACCGAATACTTCGCCCCCATTTCGGGGCTGTTTTTGAGGAGCGTCACCGAATCGTTCAGGAGCGGGACCAGATCGAGCCACTCCCGGGCGTAGGTCCGGGGGCGGGCGAAGTCGAGGAAGTCCTCGATGAAGGTGTTCAGCCGGTCGCTTTCGCGCACCAGGATGTCGAGCAGCCGGGCGTCTTTTTCAGGCAGGCTCGCCCGGGACTTCAGGATTTCGGCCGAACCGCGCAGCGCCGTGAGCGGGTTACGGATTTCGTGCGCGATCCCGGCCGCCATCCGCCCGATCGCGGCCATCCGCTCCTTGAGCCGGACTTCTTCCTCCAGGCGGCGGATCTCGGTCAGGTCCTGGAAGGAGATGATGTAGCCGATCAGCCCCCGGTCGGCCCCGAAGAGGGGGGAGACGCCGAAGCCGAGATAGCGCCGCGCGCCGCCCGGCAAATCGACCCACTCCTCGTGCCGCAGCGCCCGGGCGCTGCCGAGGAGGTCGGCCGAGCGCACCCGCTGCCAGAATTCGGCGCTGATGATTTTCGCGATCGGCGTCCCGAGGGCCTGGGCCTCTTCGCGCCCCGTCAGCTCGCAGGCCGCGGTGTTGAAGGTGGCGATCATCCCCCCGAGGTCGGTGGTGACGAGCCCGCTGCGGATGCTGCGGATGATGTGCTCGTTCAGGTGCTGCAGCTGCTCCAGGGTGTCGATCTTCTCCCGCAGCTCGCTTTCCACCAGCCGCAGCCGCCGGTAGAGGTAGGTCCCGAGAAAGGCGACGGCCCAGAACCCCAGGGCGTGCCCCGCGATCCGGAAGGCGGCCTGCAGGGTGTCCGTTTTCAGCCCGGGGAGGCCGGTCAGCCCCAGGTGGGGGGCGATCAGGGTGGCGGAGTAGAGGATGGTGCTCAGGGCGGCGGCGAGGATCCCGCCGTTT
Organism: Acidobacteriota bacterium; assembly: GCA_016934555.1. Lineage (GTDB taxonomy): Bacteria > Acidobacteriota > UBA6911 > UBA6911 > UBA6911 > UBA6911. The sequence continues at coordinate 3,091 of JAFGSS010000191.1, forward strand.
TTCCCCATCATGAGGCTCGCGTAGATGATGACGAGGAGGTAGAAGGGGACGAAGGGGCTTTCGATCCCCCTGGTCTGGGCGACCAGCACCGTGGCCAGGGCGAGATCGGCCCCGGCCTGCACCAGGAGCTGGGCCCGGGAAAAGCGCCGGCCGAACCAGGCGACGAGGTAGAGAAGCGACAGGCCGAGCGTCAGGAAATGGAAAAAGTGCAGGAAGGGGAAGGAGAGGAAGTGGCCGGGCAGCAGCCCCAGCCGGTGGGCGATGTTGAGCCAGACCAGGAGCACGATGACGCGCAGGACGATCAGCTCGAGCAGGCGCCGGTGGAGATCCTGAGATTTCATACCTGGGAGGATAAAC
>JAFGSS010000034.1 GCA_016934555.1 Acidobacteriota bacterium
CGGTTCATGCAGAAGTCCATGTCGATGTCGGGCGGGGCGATCCGTTCGGGGTTGAGGAAACGCTCGAAGAAGAGGGCGTACTGCAGCGGGTCGATGTCGGTGATGCGCATGCTGTAGGCGACCAGGCTCCCCACCACCGACCCGCGCCCGGGCCCGACCGGGATGTCGCGCTCGCGCGCGTGACGGATCAGGTCCCAGACGATCAGGAAGTAGCTGGAAAACTGCATCTTCTTGATCATGGCGATCTCGAACGTCAACCGCTCCTCGTAGTCGGACAGCGGGTGCTTGAGCTGCCCCTCCGCGGCGAGCGCCTCCAGGTGCCGCCGCCGCTCGGCGAACCCCTCCCGCACCATCTTTTCGAAATAGCTGTCGGCGTCGTGGCCCGCGGGGACGTCGAACGGGGGGATCGGCTGGTCGGTCTCGATCGTCAGGTTGCAGCGCTCGGCGATCCGGACGGTGTTGGCCATCGCCTCGGGGACGTGGGCGAACAGGGCGTGCATCTCGTCCGGGGATTTGAAATAGAACTGGTCGGTCTCGTAGCGCATGCGGTCGGGCTGGCTCACGACCTTGCCGGTGCCGATGCAGAGGAGCACGTCGTGGGCGACGCTGTCCTCCTTCTGGATGTAGTGCGTGTCGTTGGTGCAGATCAGGGGGATCCCGGTCCGGGCCGAAAGCCCGATGAGGGCGGGGTTGATCTGCCGCTGCGCCGGCAGGCCGTGGTCCTGCAGCTCGAGGAAGAAATTGCCGGCGCCGAAGATGTCGCGGAGTTCGAGCGCCTCGGCCTCGGCGGCCTCGGGCTGCTCCATGACCAGCTTCTGGGCGACCGCGCCCTTGAGGCAGGCGCTCGAGGCGATCAGGCCGCCGTGGTAGCGCCGGAGCAGCTCCTTGTCGACCCGGGGCTTGTAGTAGAACCCCTCGAGGAACCCGTAGGAGACCAGCCGGGTCAGGTTGTGATACCCCTCGAGGTTCTCGGCCAGCAGCACCAGGTGGTTGCTCTGGTCCCCCCCGCCCGTTTTCTTGTGGCGGTCCTCCTTGGCCACGTAGACCTCGCAGCCGATGATGGGCTTGATCCCCTTTCGGCGCGCGGTGTTGTAGAACTGAAGCGCGCCGAAGAGGTTCCCATGGTCGGTGAGCGCCACCGCCTTCATCCCCATCGACAGGGCGGTATCCACCAGGAGCTCGATCTTGGACGCGCCGTCGAGGAGGCTGTAGTCGGAGTGGTTGTGAAGGTGGACGAAGGGTGGGCGTTCAGGCATCCGCTACTCCCATTCGATGGTTCCGGGGGGTTTGCTCGTGATGTCGTAGACCACCCGGTTGACTCCCCGGACCTCGTTGACGATCCGGGCCGAAATTCTTTCGAGCAACCCGTACGGCACGCGGGCCCAGTCGGCCGTCATGCCGTCCGTCGAGGTCACCAGCCTCAGCGCGGCCACGTTTTCGTACGTCCGGTCGTCCCCCATGACGCCCACCGTGCGGATGGGGAGGAGCACCACGAAAGCCTGCCAGAGTTCGTCGGCGAGCCCCTCCTTCTCGATTTCCTCCAGGGCGATGGCGTCGGCCTCCCGCAGCACGGCCAGGCGCGCGGGGTTGACGGCCCCGAGGATCCGGACCGCCAGCCCCGGGCCGGGGAAGGGGTGGCGGCGGACAAAGCGCGGCGCCATCCCCAGTTCCTCCCCCACCCGGCGCACCTCGTCCTTGAACAGCTCCCGCAGCGGCTCGACCAGCTCGAAATTCACGTCCTCGGGCAGCCCGCCCACGTTGTGGTGGGACTTGATGACGGCCGAAGGCCCCCGCACCGAGGTCGATTCGATCACGTCGGGGTAGAGCGTCCCCTGGACCAGGAAAGGGGGCTTGCCGAGCTCGAGGGCCTGGGCTTCGAACACCCGGATGAATTCCTCGCCGATGATCCGGCGCTTGGTCTCCGGGTCCTCCACCCCCTCGAGCCGGGAGAGGAAGCGGGCCGAGGCGTCCACCCCCACGACCTTCAGGTGCAGGGAGTCCCGGTACATTTCGAGCACCGAGGCGAACTCGTCCTTGCGCAGGAGCCCGTTGTCGACGAAGACGCACGTCAGCCGGTCGCCGATGGCCCGGTGGACCAGGGTGGCGGCCACGGTGGAGTCGACCCCCCCGCTCAGGCCGCAGATGGCGCTCCCTTCGGGGCCGATGCGGTCCGCGATCGAGGCCACGGCCGATTCGACAAAGGCCGACATGGTCCAGTCGCGGCTGCAGCCGCAGGCGCGCGTCACGAAATTCGCGAGGATGTCGATGCCGAGGGGCGTATGCGCCACCTCCGGGTGGAACTGCAGTCCCCAGATCTTCCGCTCTTCGTCCCCGGCGGCCGCTATGAGGCCCCCCGATTCGGCCGTCAGCCGGAAACCGGGGGGAAGCTCCGCGACGCGGTCGCCGTGACTCATCCATGCCTGGAAGGAGGAAGGCAGGCCTTCGAGGAGGGTGTCGGCCGCGCGCACGTCCACCAGCGCGGGGCCGTATTCGCGCCGCTCACCCCCCGAAGCCACCCGTCCCCCGAGGCTGTGGGCCAGGAGCTGAAGGCCGTAGCAGATCCCCAGGGTCGGAATCCCGGCATCGAAGACCTCGCGGGGAAGGGAGGGGCTCGAGGGGCGGCAGACGGAATCGGGTCCCCCCGAGAGGATGAGGCCCGCGGGGGGCTCCGTTCGGATCCGGTCCCATGCAGACAGGTAGGGAACAATTTCGCAGTAGACCGACAGTTCGCGCACCCGGCGGGCGATGAGCTGGGTATACTGTGAGCCGAAGTCGAGGATGAGGACGGTTTCGCGCTTAATGTAGGACATTAATTTATAGACCGTAAGTACTCATGGAAGAGCATTATTTCAGTTTATGAGCATGTTCAGAGGGTATTCGATGATGCCCTCGGCTCCCGCTCGCTTCAGGTCGGGAATCATGCGCTTGACCACCGATTCCTCGACGACCACCTCGAGCGCCATCCAGCCGGGCAAAGTCAGCGGGCTGACGGTCGGGCGTTTCAGGGAAGGGAGGATGTCCATGATCCGCGGCAGGGCGCTCTCCTTGAGGTTCATCTTCAGCCCCACCATCCCTTCGGCGGCCAGGGCGCCCTGCAGGAGGATGGCGATATTCTCCATCTTCTCGCGCTTCCAGGGGTCTTTCCATGCGTCCCGGTTGGCGACAAAGCGGGTGGTCGAGGCGAGCACGTCCTCCACGATGCGCAGGCGGTTGGCCCTGAGCGACCGGCCGGTTTCGGTCAGCTCCACGATGGCGTCCACGAGGATGCCGGCCTTGGCCTCGGTGGCCCCCCAGGAATACTCGACTTTGGCCTTCACCCCCGCCCGGGCCAGGTAGCGCCGGACGTAGCTCACCAGTTCGGTGGCCACGGTCTTACCCTGGAGGTCCTTGACCGACCGGATCTTGGAACTGTCGGGGACCGCCAGCACCCAGCGCACCGGCTTGAAGCCCGACTTGCCGTAGACGAGTTCGCAGATCTCGGTCACCCGCGCGCGGGTTTCGAGGATCCAGTCCCGTCCGGTGATCCCGGCATCGAAGAGCCCCTCCTCGACGTACTTTCCCATTTCCTGGGAGCGGATGAGCATGATCTCGATCTCCTCGTCGTCGCAGGAGGGGAAATAGGAGCGGTCGCTCGAATGGATGCGGATCCCGGCCCGGCGGAACAGCTCCACGGTCGATTCCTGCAGGCTCCCCTTGGGAAGGCCCAGTTTGAGAACTCTCTTGGTGCTCGGCATGTGGTCTCCTCGGTTTCGCGGTGACGCGACAAAGTGGAAAGGATAATACCGCGCGGCCGCAAATTCCACCCTTACCCGCTCATGGAGCGAAATCGACGGGGTTCTCTTTCGCCCGCGCTCCGGGGTATGATAGCAGCAGGGGAACCGGGAGGGGCGCCATGGACGCAAACGATTTCATCCGGCTCGAGGAAACCTTCGGGGCTCACAACTACCGGCCCCTCGACGTGGTCCTGACCCGCGGGGAGGGGATCTGGGTCTGGGACGTGGAGGGGAAACGGTACCTGGACTGCCTGTCATCCTACTCGGCCGTCAACCAGGGGCACTGCCACCCGCGCATCCTGGAGGCGCTCCGCCGGCAGGCGGCGACGCTGACGCTCACCTCGCGCGCCTTCCGCAACGACCAGCTGGGGCTTTTCTACCGGGAGATCTGCGCCCTGACCCGGTCGCACAGGGTGCTGCCCATGAACAGCGGCGCCGAGGCGGTCGAGACGGTGATCAAGGCGGTGCGCAAATGGGGGTACCAAGTCAAGGGGGTCCCCGCCGACCAGGCCGAAATCATCGTCTGCGCCGACAACTTCCACGGGCGCACCATCACCATCGTCGGGTTCAGCACGGACCCCCAGGCGCGGGACGGGTTCGGTCCCTTCACCCCCGGTTTCCGGGTGATAGCCTTCGGGGACGCCGCAGCCCTCGAGCGGGCGATTACGCCCGCCACGGTCGCGTTCCTGGTGGAACCGATCCAGGGGGAGGCGGGCGTCATCCTCCCCCCGGCGGGGTACCTGGCCGCGGCGCGCGAGATCTGCCGGCGCCGCGGCGTGGTGTTCATCCTGGACGAGATCCAGACGGGGCTGGGCCGGACGGGAAAGCTGCTGGCCGAGGAGCACGAGGGGGTCGAGGCCGACCTGACCCTGGTAGGGAAGGCGCTCTCCGGGGGGTTCTACCCCGTTTCGGCGGTGCTGTCCAACTCCGAAGTGCTGGGGGTGCTGCGCCCGGGGGAGCACGGGAGCACCTTCGGGGGGAACCCGCTGGCCTGCGCCGTCGCGCGCGAGGCTTTGCGCGTCCTGGTCGAGGAGGGAATGATCGAGAACGCCGCGGCCATGGGGGACTACTTCCTCTCGGGGCTGCGCAGCATCCGCTCGGACCGCGTCCGCGAGGTCCGGGGCCGCGGGCTCATGATCGGCGTGGAGCTCGTCGGGGAGGCGGGGGACGCGCGGGGCTACAGCGAGCGCCTCAGGGAGCTGGGGATCCTCTGCAAGGACACGCACGGGCACACCCTGCGCATCTCCCCCCCGCTCGTCATCCGCCGCGACGACATCGACTGGGCGCTCGAGCGCCTGGAGCGCGTTCTCACCGGGCATTGAAGGAAAAACGGCCGTCCGCGTCACAATTTCCGCAATTTCCCGAAAAAACCTGTAAAGTAATAGCGCTTCAGGGGAGCAGGGTGATTTCTAACCACGGGCGGGCGACGGCATGGAGATAGTTTCGGCGGTCATTCTCGGCATCATCCAGGGGCTTACCGAGTTTCTCCCCGTCAGCAGTTCCGCCCACCTCATCCTGGTCCCCTGGTTCTTCGGGTGGGAGCCGGAGGGGCTGGTGTTCGACGTCGCGCTCCACGTCGGGACGGCGCTGGCGGTCCTGGTTTTTTTCGCCCGGGACTGGGTCCGCCTGGCGCGCGCGACCGTCCTCGGCCTGAGGGAAGGAGCGCCGCTCGGAGACCCCGACCGGAAGCTCGCCTGGCTGCTGGTGGTGGGGACGGTCCCGGCCGCCGTCGCAGGCCTCTGGCTGGAGGAACTGGTAGAGGCGCGCCTGCGCTCCCCCCTCATCACGGTCTTCACCTTGGCGGGACTTGCCCTCCTCCTCTGGTATGCCGAAAGGAGGGGAAGGCAAAGCCGCCCGTTGGAGCGCTACTCGTGGGGGGACGCCGTATGGATCGGGATCAGTCAGGCGATCGCCCTGGTTCCGGGGGTCTCGCGCAGCGGCGTCACCATGACGACGGCCCTCCTTCGGGACAGCGACCGGGTCTCCGCCGCCCGGTTTTCGTTTCTCCTGTCCACCCCGGTGATCGTGGGGGCCGGAATGCTCCAGGCGTACCGCCTCCTGGCCGCGGGCGACGGCGGAGCCGGCGTCCGGTGGACCGTGCTGCTGGCGGGGGTGGCGGCCGCGGCCGTGACCGGGTTTCTGTGCATCAAGTTCTTCCTGCGCTACCTCGAGCGCAGGAGTTTCACCCCCTTCGTGATCTACCGCCTCGTCCTGGCCGCCGTCGTCCTGGCCTTTTACCTGAAAGGATGACGCCGCCCGGGCGGCATCACCCCTTCGTCCTCTTCCTGCGGAGCCCCTCGAGGATCTCGCCGATGCGGCGTTCCATCCCCTGGTCGGTCGGGAGGAAGTAGCGGCGCCCGCGCAGCGCGTCGGGGAGGCACTCCATGTCGGCCACCTTGTCCTCGAGGTCGTGGGCGTACTGGTACCCCTTGCCGTAGCCGAGATCCTTCATCAGCCGGGTGGGCGCGTTGCGGATGTGCAGGGGGGGGGGCTCGTTGGTGCCCGCCTGGATGTCGGCGACGACGCGACCGTAGGCCGTGTACAGGGCGTTCGATTTCGGCGCGAGCGCCAGGTACACGGCCGCCTGCGCCAGCGCCAGCTTGCACTCCGGCAACCCGACCAGGCGCACCGCCTCGGTGGCGTCCAGGGCGACCGAGAGCGCCCGGACGTCGGCCAGCCCCACGTCCTCGGAGGCGAAGCGCACCATGCGCCGGGCGATATAGACCGGGTCCTCCCCCGCCTCCAGCATCCGTCCCATCCAGTAGAGGGAGGCGTCGGGGTCGCTGTTGCGCAGCGATTTGTGCAGGGCCGAGATCAGGTTGTAGTGCTCCTCGCCCGATTTGTCGTACTGCAGCATCTTCCGCTGCAGCGCCGATTCCAGGTCGGCGAGGGTGAGGGTGAACGGCCCTCTGGCGCTGCCGGCCGCCAGGGAGACCGCCAGTTCCAGGGTGTTGAGCGCGATGCGCGCGTCGCCGTTCGCGTACACGGCCAGCCGCCCGAGGACCTCCTCCGGGACCGTGGCGCCCTGCGCCCCCAGCCCCCGTTCGGCGTCGGCGAGCGCGCGCTCGAGCAGGGTCTGGATCTCGGCCGGCTCGAGCGGGTGGAGCACGTAGACCTTGCACCGGCTCAGCAGCGGGCTGATCACCTCGAAGGAGGGGTTTTCGGTGGTGGCCCCGATCAGGACGATGACGCCCGATTCCACGTAGGGGAGGAAGGCATCCTGCTGCGCCTTGTTGAAACGGTGGATCTCGTCGACGAAGACGACGGTCCGGCCGCGGCGGGCGCGGAAGGTGACCTCCGCCTCGGCCATGACGTTCTTGATTTCCTTGATGCCCGACAGCACGGCGCTGTAGGAAACGAAGGGGGAGCGTGTCTGCCGCGCCAGGATGCGCGCGAGGGTGGTCTTGCCCGTTCCGGGCGGTCCCCAGAGGATGATGGAGGCCAGCTGGTCCTGCTCGGCCATGACGCGCAGCACCTTGCCCCGCCCCACCAGGTGCTGCTGCCCCACCAGGTCGTCCAGGGTATGCGGGCGCAACCGTTCGGCCAGGGGGGTGTCCGGGCTGAGGGGGGGATCGGGTTCGGGGAATAGGGTGCGGGTCATGGCGTGGGTCCCAGGGCGCGCTGGCGCGCCGCCTCAAAGAGGAGGATGGACCCCGCCATGGCCACATTCAAGGATTCTGTGGCGCGCGCCATCGGGATCCGCAGCGCGGGGAGAGAGCCGAGCCCCGCCCCCTTCGTTCCGCGCCCCTCGTTGCCCAGGACGAAGGCGCAGCGGCCGCCGAGGTCGGCCCGGGTGTAGGGCGTTCCGGCGGAGGCGTCGGCGCAATAGACCGTGATCGAGCGGGTGGCGGCGTAGTGCAGAAATTCCTCCGGGTCGAGCCGTTCGACGACCGGAATGCGGAAGAAGGCGCCGGCGCTACTGCGGACGGCCTTGGGGTTACGGGCCGAAACGGTGCCCGCGACCGTGCAGACGAAGGCGGCCCCCGCGGCCGCCGCGGCGCGGATCAGGGTTCCGAGGTTGCCGGGGTCCTGCAGCCCGAAGGCGCACACGATCGGCCCGGCCCCCGGCGAGGGGAGCTCCCCGAGGGAGAGGGAAGGGACGCGGACCAGCGCCAGCGCCCCCTGGGGCGCACGCACGTCCGAAAGGGTGCGGAACAGGGACTCGTCGACCGCGTAGAGGGGAACCGCGCGCGCGCGCCAGAGTTCGAGCAGCGCGCTCTCTCTTTCGGCTTCGCCGAACCGGGCGCCCGTCACCACGGCGTCCACCCGGCATCCTGCCGCGTGCACCTCCTCGAGAACGCGCACCCCCTCGGCCACGACCAGGTCGCTTTCCGAGCGGCGGGAACCGGAAGCGGCCAGCCGGATTTTCTTCAGCAGGGGGTGGGAGCGGCCCAGGGGGCTCCCGCCGCCGGTCCCTACGCTTGGAGGCATTGGACTCTTCCCTCCGCCGCGCTGCCGTAGAGCACGCGGCTGACCGGGAAATGGCCGTTTTCAAGGATGGCACGCCCGAGTTCGCGGGCGGCGGCGTCGGCGGCGGGGGAGTCGGCCTTGTTGATGAAGGGGACGATTTCAGTTTCGGCCTCGCGGGCACGGCACACCCCTTCGGGGTGCATGAGGATGCGGGCGGCCGTTTCGGGTGTGATCGTTTCCCCGGCCCGGAGGGCGAAGCGCCCGGCGAAGAGCTCCCAGCGGAAGACGGTGTCCGGCCCGAGCGGACGACCGAGGCAGTCCATGCCGACGACGGGCACGAGGTAGTCCGACCGCCGCATCGGCACCGGTTCGGAATCGCGCGGCAGTTTGAGGCTGAATCCGGCCGCCCCGTCCGCCTCGTTGAGAAGGACGGGAAACAGCCCGCGGTCGAGGCCTTCAACGAAATCCGGGGGGACGCCGCGCAAGAGGTGCGGGCTGAAAAAATGGCGTGCGGCCAGGAGCTTGTAGGGGCGCCCGGCGCACTCCCGGCCGATGCGGGCCACGATCTCCCTCACGAGCACGACGTTGTCCCCGCTGATCACCGAGACCCCCTCGGCGGGATCGGGGGGATGGTTGCGGGTGGTGGTGGTCATGAGCACGGGCCCGCGGCTGCTGTATTCGGAGGCGAGCGCACGGATCAGCCGCGTCTTGCCACCCCCGCCGACGAAGTCGACCAGCGCGTGGTCCCGAAAGGCGAACATTTCCGCAAACACGAGAGTCCTCAGGATGAAAGGGGGCTGCGGGGCGGGTCGGGCGGCGCCTCCGAGATGCGCAGGATGATGTAGGGCGATTTCCCCTGCGATTCGAAGTACGTCCGGATCAGGAGTTCGGCCACGAGTCCCATGAAAACGAACTGCACCCCCAGGATGAACAGGAACACGGCCAGGAGCAGGAGCGGGTTGTTGTGCGCCTTGACCTGGTTGCAATATTTGTCGTAGAGGGTGAGAAGCCCGAACAGCGTCCCCGCGGCGCAGGCCAGCAGGCCGCTGCCGCCGAAAAAGTACATCGGCTTGGTGGAGTAGCTTCCCAGCATCTTCACGGTGATCAGGTCCAGGATCACCTTGAAGGTACGGCCGAGCCCGTACTTGCTCTTTCCCCGCGTCCGGGGGTGGTGGCGCACGGGGATCTCCGCGACCCGCGCGCCGGCCCAGGAGGCGTAGACGGGGATGAAGCGGTGCATCTCCCCGTAGAGCCGGATGTGCTCGACCACTTCGCGGCGGTAGCCCTTGAGCGTGCAGCCGTAATCGTGCAGGCGTACACCGCCGATGCGGGAGATCAGCGCGTTGGCCAGCCGCGAGGGGAGTTTGCGCGTCAGCCACGGGTCCTGGCGCTCCCGGCGCCAGCAGCTGACGACATCGTAGCCTTCGCGCAGCTTCGCCAGCACCGCGGGGATGTCGCGCGGGTCGTTCTGCATGTCGGCGTCGGTCGGGATCAGGAGGTTGCCCTTGGCGTGGTCGAAGCCGGCGGCCATGGCCGCGGTTTGGCCGAAATTCCTGCGGAAGCGGATGACGCGGATGCGGGCGTCGCGCGCGGGAAGCCGTTCCATCCATTCGCCCCCCCCGTCGGTGCTGCCGTCGTCGATCAGGAGGATCTCGTAGGATTCGCCCGTGGCCTCCATCGTTTCGGTCAGCGCGCGGGTGAACGGCTCGAGGTTCTCGCGCTCGTTGTAGACCGGGACGATGATGGAAATCCTGTCCGTCATGAGAACTCCGTCTCCAGTGAAGCCATCTGCTCGAGATCGTTCTTGTTCCGGTAGAGGAGGTAGACGACGCCCCCCGGGAGCGAGGACAGGATGATGACGACGCTCGAGAGCACGCCGAGAGCGATGCACGAGGCGGCCGGCACTCCGACGGCGCCGAAGAGGCTCATGAAGGAATATTCCCTCAGCCCCATGCCGTTGAGGCTGATGGGGATCATGGAGATCAGGGTGATGACGGGGACGAAGACCAGGAAGAGGAAGAAGGAGAGGCGGATCCCGAGCCCCAGCGCCATGATCGAGGTGACCGAGATGACCAGGATCTGGTTGACGAAGGAGATCGCGAGCGACCCCCAGAGGATGCCGGGGTGTTTGCCCATGATCTGGAAGGCGCGGGAGACCAGGTCGATCCTGGTCGCGACGGCGCCCAGGCGCACCCGGTGGAGCAGCCGGATCAGGAGCCGGTGCAGCCCCGGGGTGAACACCGCCGCGTTTCCCAGCACGAACAGCGCGAAAACGCTCCACAGGATGAGGGTGACGGGGATCCCGGGGACCGAGACCGGGTAAACCGTCACCGCGGCGCAGGCGAGGATCATCATGGCCAGCATCCCGGCGTCCCGGTCGAGAAACGCGGCGGCCAGGCTCTGGGCATAGCACCGGGAGGGGCGCCCCGCGTAGTAGACCTTGACGACGTCCCCGCCGATGACGGTGGGGAAGGTCAGGTTGAAGAAGAGGCCGATGCAGTAGATGCCGAACAGGTTTCCCAGGGACGGCACCGGCATCAGCGGCCGCATCAGCAATCGCCAGCGGTAGATGCAGATGAAATGGGCGACCCAGAGGAGAACGAAGCCCCCGAGCAGGTAGTCGATGCGCGCGCCCGCGAGCGCGGCGGCGAACTGCCGGAAATCGATCCGCCGGAAGATGTAGGTAAAGAACAGGATCGTGATCGCCAGCTTAGCGGCGGTAAACAGTTTTGCTTTCATAAAACGGATCGCCCTCACGGCTTGCGATTTTAGAACACGATCGGTTGGATACCAAGATCAATTCCCGGCCCGGAAACTTCCCCTTGTCCAGAAGGTTGCCGAACCGGAGCGAAAAAAGGGGTCCCTGGTCCAGAACGCAGAGCTCGGCCCCCCGCCCGAGGAAGTACTCGTAATCGGCGCGGGACAGGATGCAGAAGACCCGGCCGGGCGAGCGGAAACGCTCGAGCATCCTTTCGGGCTCGGTCTCCTGGAAGATGGGGCGCTCGAGGTAGAAGACCATGCTGGGGAGCGAGGCGCGGTAGAACCCGGCGCTGTCCCCGCCGGCGGGGTCCCAGCGCTCGGCGATCACGCGGCAGAACCCTTTCACCGGCCGCAGCGCCTCCAGGGCGGGTATGTAGGCGGCGGCCCCGAGGAGGTAGACCGACCAGAGCGCGAGCGCGAGCGCGCCGAAGCACCACCCGGGCCGACGCCGGACGGTGAAGAAGGCCACGGCGAGCGCGCCGGCCGCGAACAGCGCCGTCGGGCCGTACCGGAGCAGGGTCGGGACCGCAGGCATGAAGGCGGTGAAAACGATGGGCAGGGCCAGCGAAAGCGCCAGCATCAGGGCCGCGGCGCCGCCGTAGGCCCAGGACCAGGCGGCCCCCCGGGCTCGCACCCGTTCGAGCGCCCCGGCGATCAGGAGGGCGCAGGCGGGGTACATGGGGGCGATGTAGTACTCCTGCTTGTTCTTGGAGAGCGAAAAAACGAGGAAGGTGGCGGCAGCCCAGAAAAGGGGGAGCCCGGCCGGGGAGGAGCCGGGGGGCCCTTCGCGGCGGAGGCGCCGGAGCGAAAGGAGGGCGGCGACCAGGAGCAGGGACCAGGGAAAGAAGTCGGACAGGAAGATCGGGATGTAGTAGAGCACGCCGCGGGAGGGCCCCAGGGTCTCCGTGGCGAAGCGCCCCAGGTTGTCGCTGAGGAAGAAGGGGGCGATGTAGTCCCAGCCGTGCGCCCTCCAGACGGCCAGGTACCAGGGGAGGACCACGGCGGCGACGACGGCGGCCCCCGTAAAGGGGTACGTCTCCGCCGCTTTCCGGCGGCCGGCCGCGAGCATCCACCCCCCCAGGGCCAGCGCCGGGATGACCAGGGCGATCGGCCCCTTGGTCATGAACCCGAGCCCCAGAAACAGGTAGACGGGGATCCACCGCCCCCTGCCGCCGCGGCCGAGCGCGCGGAGGATGAAAAAGAGGGCCCCGGTCAGGAAGAACAGGAGGAAGATGTCGATGGGGAGCCGGCGCGCCAGGATGAAGATCCGGGCCGTGGTCGCCGCGACAACGGCGGCAACGAGACCCGCGCGCGGGCCGTAAAGGAGGCGGGCGCCCCCGTAGCAGAAGAGAAGGATGCCGGCCGCCGCGAGGGCGCTCGGGAAGCGGACGGCGAACTCGCCGACCCCGAAGGCCCGGTAGGAAAGGAGGACGATCCAGTAGGTGAGGGGGGGCTTCTGGACGCGGGGCTCGAAGTTGAAGCGGGGGGCGAGGTAGTCGCCCGTGACCATCATCTCCCTCGGGGTTTCGGCGTAAAAGGCCTCGTTGGCGTCCCAGAGGGAGGAGACCCCGAGATGGACAAACCATGGGAGCATCAGCGCCGCCAGCAGCAGGGCGTGCCCAAGCGGGGAGTGGATCCAGGATGCGGGCCGGAGCGGGTTTCCCATGGCTAGAAGAGCGACCGCTGTATTTCTTCGATGACGTCTTCGGCGGAGCGTCGGCGCGGGCGTCCCGTCAGGTCGATCTCCTTTTTCTCCAGCCGCTCCAGGATCCGGTGGGCGCGCGCGAGGACCGCACGCGGCATTCCGGCCAGGCGGGCGACCTCGATGCCGTAGCTCCGGTCGGCCGCCCCCGGCACGACCTTGCGCAGGAAGACGATCGACTGTCCCGCCTCCTCGATGGCCATGCAGAGGTTCTTGACCCCGGGGTGCACCTCGGCCAGCTTGGTCAGTTCGTGGTAGTGGGTGGCGAAAAGGGTCTTGGCCCGGTGGGTGGAGTCCTGGATCAGGTATTCGGCGATCGCCCACGCCAGGGAGAGCCCGTCGAACGTGGCGGTGCCGCGGCCGACCTCGTCGAGCAGGATCAGGCTCCGGGGGGTGGCCGTGTTCAGGATGTTGGCCGTCTCGATCATCTCGACCATGAAGGTGGAGCGCCCGCGGGCCAGGTTGTCGGAAGCCCCCACCCGGGTGTAGATGCGGTCCACGCACCCGAGCCGCGCCTCCCGGGCGGGGACGAACGAGCCCATCTGCGCCATGATGACGATCAGGGCCGTCTGCCGAAGATAAGTCGATTTGCCCCCCATGTTGGGGCCGGTCAGGATCGCCAGCTGGTCGCCGGTGCAGTCGAGGTGGAGGTCGTTGGGGATGAAGGGACGGCTCTCCAGTTCCACCACCGGGTGGCGCCCCGCGCGGATCAGGATCTCGTCCCCGCCGGTGAGGGTCGGGCGGACGTAGTCGTTTTCGAGCGCCGAGAGCGCCAGCGCCGAGTAGACGTCCAGCTCCCCGACCAGCCGGGCGGTGGACTGGACCCGCCCCCCCTCCAGCGCGACCGACCTGCGGATCTCCGCGAAGAGCTCCCTTTCGAGGGCGGCGATCCGTTCCTCGGCCCCCAGGACCTTTTCCTCGTAGGCCCGAAGCTCCTCGGTGATGAAGCGTTCGCAGTTGACCAGCGTCTGCCTGCGGATGTAATGGGGGGGAACCAGGTGGAGGTTGGCTTTCGTGACCTCGATGAAGTAGCCGAAGACCTGGTTGAACTTCACCTTGAGGGAGGAGATGCCGGTGCCCTGGCGCTCCCGCGCCTCGAGCGAGGCGATGTAGCCCTTGCCGCTGTGGCGGATCGACCGCAGTTCGTCCAGTTCCGGGGAGTAGCCCGGGCGGATGACGCCCGGCTCCGCGGCCGAGGAGGGGGGATCGTCGGCGATGGCGTCTTCGATCAGCCGGCAGGAATCCTCCACCGGGTCGAGCCCCGAGCGGATCTCGCCCAGGCGGGCGGCGCCGAACTCTCCCAGCATCGGCTCCAGGGAGGCGACCGCCCGGAGGGATTGGGCCAGCGCGACGAGTTCGCGGGGATTGGCGACCCCGACACAGACGCGGCTGATCAGCCGCTCCAGGTCCAGGATCTCCCCCAGGCGGCCGACGAGGCGCCCCAGGGCGGCGACGCTCGCCGAGAGGGCCCCGACGCAGTCGAGCCGGCGCTCGAGTTCGGGCACGTCCATGAGGGGAAGCAGCAGCCGGCTCTTGAGCAGGCGGGCGCCCATCCCCGTGCGGGTCCGGTCCAGAAACGACAGCAGCGACCCTTTCCGGGAGCCGTCCAGGGTGGCCACCAGTTCCAGGTTGTTGACGGTGGAAGCGTCGAGCTTCATGAACTCGGAAGGCTCGAAGAAGCGCAGCGCCGCCACCTTCCCGAGCGCCGAGAGCTGGCTGTCGCGCAGGTAGTGGATCAGAGCGCCTGCTGCCGAGAGCGCGAGCGGCCGGCCGGCGGCGCCGAACCCGTCGAGGCTGGCCACGCCGAAATGTTCGAGCAGCATGCGCTCGGCATAATCGCGGCTGAAGACCCAGTCGTCGAGCGGGCTCGCCACCCACTGCTCGGACCACTCCAGCCGGAGTTTCCGGCCCAGATCGTCTCCCGAATTTTCCGGCAGGAGGAGTTCCTTCGGGCCGAAGCGGGTCAGTTCGTCGATGGTCCTGGGCCAGGCGTCCTCCCCGAGGAATTCCGTGGCGAGAAAATCGGCCGTCGACAGGTCCATGAAAGCGAGCCCCACCCCCTGGGGGGCCGCCCAGAGGCTGCCCAGGTAATTGTGGTCCTTCGGTTCCAGCAGCATCTCCTCCACGACCGTCCCGGGGGTCAGGACCCGGGTGACCTCGCGCTGGACCAGCTTTTTGGTGCTCCGCGGGTCTTCCACCTGCTCGCAGATGGCGATCTTGTGCCCCTTCTTCATCAGCCGGGCGACATAGCCGTCGACGGAATGGTGGGGGACTCCGCACATGGGGATGGGGGCGCCGCTCTTGTCCCGGTTTCGCGAGGTGAGCGTGATTTCCAGCTCGCGGGACGCCAGGACGGCGTCCTCGTAAAACATCTCGTAGAAGTCGCCCAGGCGGAAAAAGACGAGCTTGCCGGGGAAGCGCCGCTTGACCTCGTGGTACTGCTTCATCATCGGGGTGAGGTCTTCGTTTGCGCTCATCTTGTTCTGCTTGCCGACCTGCCGGGAGCCGCTTCGGTTGCCCGCGCCTGTGGCCGGGAGCGGAATCCCGCCACAAAACCTTGAGGTTAAAGAGGCTGCAGTATATAATCCGTATCCTGCGATTGTCAATGACGATGCCCATGAGCGATACCCCCGGAATACTGGCTTTGGACACCTCCTCCGCGTGCGGCAGCGTGGCGCTGCTCAAGGGGGGGGATCTGCGTGCGGAGGTTCGGACCCGCTCCGGAGGCACCCACTCCGTGTCGCTCCTCCGTTCGATCGAGTTCCTGCTCGATCGCGCCGGCTGGGGACCCGGGGACCTGGGCCTGGTCGCCGCAGGCATAGGGCCGGGATCCTTCACCGGGATCCGGATCGGCATCAGTACGGCCCTCGGCCTTTCCCAGTCGCTCGGCATACCGTTTGCGGGGGTTTCGGGCCTCGACGTGCTGGCCTGCCAGGCCGCGTGGCTCGGGGGGGATATCGGCGTGGCCGTGGACGCGCACCGGGAGGAGGTCTATTACGGCGAATACACCTGCCGCAGCGGCCGCCCGGCCCGATCCGGTCGGCCGGCGCTCTGGAAGATATCGGAGCTTGAACGCGCGCTCGCGGGCAGGCATTTATATATTGTGAGCGATCTCGGCGCCGCCCCGTGGGGGGGGAGGAGTGTGAAAGCGGCGGACGGATGGCCGCGGCGGGTCCCGGCAGACCCGTTCCTGGCGGCCGGTGTCGGCCGCCTGGCGCTCGGACGCAGAAGATACTGGCAAACGGGGGACGCGCCGGCGGCGGAACCCCTGTACATAAGGCCTCCCGATGCTGTCAGAAACAAAAGCCGCGGACGCTGAAGAGGCCGCGCGCTGCTACCTGGCCCGGCTCGAGCTCGAAGACCTGGCGTCGCTCGAGCCTCTCGAGGAGCGGGTGCACCTCACCTTCTGGGGGGTGGACAACTACCGGAAATTTCTCGAGGATCTCCCCGGGTATTTCGGCGCCAAGGCGGTGGTGCTCCCCGACGGGGGGGAAAGGCACCTCGTCGGGTTTTACCTGGCGCGCGCCGTCGACGGGGACCTCGAAGTCCTCAAACTGGGGGTGCTCCCCGACCTGCAGCGGAAGGGGATCGGGACGCGGCTGATGGACGCCTGCCGGGCGGAGGGGGTCCGGCGCGGCTGCTCGCGCTGCTTTCTCGAGGTGAGAAAATCGAACCAGCGCGCCCTCCAGTTTTACCGGGCCCACGGTTTCGGGATCGCCGGGACGCGCGTCAACTACTATACCAATCCGGTCGAGGACGCCTGGGTGATGGAAAAGAAGCTCTAGGCGTCGCCCGCGGGGCCGGGGCGAGCCGGCGTCTGCTGAAAAAGCTTTTGTCCCGGGTCCACTTTGGCTAAAATACGTGCGGCCAGGCTGGTCGACGGTTCGAAGCATCCATGGATCCCGTTTCGAGGAGGTAGGAGTGCGAAGCATAAAATATCTGGTTTTGATGGCAATCGTAGCGCTTGCGGTTGCGGGCTGTGGCGGCGAGAAAAAAGAGGTGATCCCCCCCGCCGAGGAAAGCATGATGAAGAACAAGGCGGTGCGCATCCTCACCTTCGCCGTAAACGCGCCTTTTGAATTCGGCTCCGGAACAGGGGTCCAGGGTTTCGGCGTCGACATCGGCAACGAGATCGCGAAGGACCTGGGCTTTGAGGCCCGCTGGGTCAAGATCTCGGGTGTGGAGCGGATGTACGAGGTCATGAAGGAGGGGCAGGCCGAGATCCTCCTCTCCTCGACGGAGCTCGACCAGGGCCGGACCCAGGACTTCGCCTATTCGACCCCCTACTACGAAACGGGCGACGTCATCGCCTTCCAGCGCAAGGAATTCGACATCACGGGCCTGGCCAGCCTTTCGGGCAAGGCGGTGGGCGTGGCCGAAGGGCGCCCGGCGGACGCCTTCATGGCCTCCCAGACCGAAGCGACGGGCGTCACCATAACCAAGTACCAGACCATCGACGACGCGCTGGGAGCGCTGAACCGGGGGGAGGTCGACGCCGTGGTGGGTGACGAGCCCTTCATCACCTACAGCAGCGCCCAGAGCTACCCCAACACGAACGTGCTCGGCACCCTGGTCAACAAGTACCAGTACGCCGTGGCCGTGAGAAAACCGGAAACCGCGCTGCTGGCCAAGATCAACGCCACCATCGAGCGGATGAAGTCCGCGGGGCGGTTGGCCGAACTGGAGGCGCAGTGGATGGGGGACGCCCGCGAACAGGCGGGCAAGCGGGCCGAAGGGGACCGGAAAACGGACGAGGCCAAGAAGGCGCCCAAGACCATCAACGTCAACATCAACAAGCTGGCCGGGGACTGGAGGATGGACCGGCTCGACGGGTTCAAGTTCGTGCTCGAGGGGGCCTCGGGGCGTTACGAATCCACCCCCATCCTCACCGAGGGAAACAAGGGGACCTGCCGCTTCGTGCGCCCGGTGCCTCCGGGCGAATACCGGCTCAACATCAGCATCCTGAAGCTGGTGACCACGGTCCCGGTTCCCAACCTGGCCAAGACGTCGCTGACCATGGACCTGAACATCGGCCGGGACACGACCATCCGATTCCGGTAACGGGGGCGGCCCCCGCCGGGCTCTCCGCGCGGGGGCCGGAAGAGGCATGAAAAAGGGCTCTGTACGGCTCGTCCTCGTCGTTGCCCTGCTCGCGGCCGCCGCGACGATGGCGGCGCTGCGGTGGGACCTCCTCCCGGGCAGCGGGGGGCCGGAGGTTTCCGGCCCGGCCTTCGCCTTCGGCCCGGCCGGGGAGACGGCGATCAGCGAGGACGAGCGGACCAATATCCGCGTGTATGAGACCGTCAGCCCCGGCGTGGTGAACGTGACCCGGACGGTGGTCGAGTACGACTTCTTCTTCTCCCCCGTCGCCCGCGAGGGAACCGGAAGCGGGTGCGTGCTCGACACCGACGGCCACATCCTGACCAACTACCACGTCATCCAGTCCGCCGACAGCCTCGAGGTCTCGCTCCCCGATCACACGAAATACCGCGCCCGTGTCCTGGGGGTGGACCGGCAGAACGACCTGGCCGTGATCCGGATCGACGCCCCCGCGGAGCGGCTGCGCCCGATCCGGCTCGGTTCCTCCTCCGGCCTCATGGTCGGCCAGAAGGTCCTGGCCATCGGCAACCCGCTGGGGCTGCAGAACACCCTGACGGTCGGCATCGTCAGCTCCCTCGGGCGCCGGATCGAAACGCAGACGGGCGAACTCGTGGACAACGTCATCCAGACCGACGCCGCCATCAACCCGGGGAACTCCGGGGGGCCCCTGCTCAACACGGCGGGGGAGATGGTGGGTATCAACACCTCCATCTTCACCATCGGCGGGGGCAACATCGGGATCGGCTTCGCGATCCCGGCCGACACCATCCGCCGGGTGGCCACCGACCTGATCCGGGAGGGGAGGGTCATCCGCCCCTGGTTCGGGATCGAGGGCTACGCCCTGAACCCGGATCTCGCCTCCGTGCTCAAGCTCCCGGTGGAGCAGGGGGTGCTGGTCTACCGGGTCTACCGCGGCAGTTCCGCCGACCGTGCCGACATCCGGGGCGCCAGCCGCGTGGTGGCCTGGTACAACCAGCGGATCTACGTGGGGGGCGATATCATCACCGAAGTGGATGCAAAACCGGTCGGTTCCCAGGAAGAGCTGCAGCTCATGCTCGAAGCGCGGCGCCCCGGGGACACCATCCGGGTGACACTCCAGCGCGGCGACGAGCGCCTGACCAAGCAGGTACTTCTGGTCGAGGCGCCGAAACAACCGGCATCCAGAATCTGAGAGAGGGCGTCATTTCCGACAGAGTCCGCAGCTGCGTATCCCTTTGGCTTTCGGCCGCCCTGGCGGTTGCCCTCGTGACGCCCGCCCCATCGGCGGCGGAGATGCCCGGGTTGGTGCGGCTCGCGGAGGGGGTCTACGCCCGCGTCGTCAGCCCCGATTCGAACGCGGTCGCCAATTCCGGTTTCGTCGTGCTCGATCACTCGGTCATCGTGTTCGACACGCACTTCACGCCCGAGGCGGGGGCGGAACTCCTCGACGCCGTCCGGGCCGTCACCGACCTGCCCGTGCGTTACGTGGTCAACAGCCACGGGCATACGGACCACACCCACGGCAACCAGGTGTTTGCCGCCGCCCACATCGTCGGGAGCGACCGGGCGCGGCGGGACGTGGTCGAGATCGACCTCCCCGCCTGGGAGCGGTCCGTGGCGGCGGCCAAGGCCGAGGTCCGGGCGCTGCGGGCCGACGGCGCCTCCAAGGAGGCGGCCGCCTCTCTGGAGGCGGGCGGCGAGCGCCTCCGGCAGCGCGAACGGTACCTGGACACCATTTCCCGCCTCAGGATCCTCGCCCCGCAGGTCACTTTCGAGCGGACCCTTTCCATCCGGGAAGGGGGGCGCGAGGTCCGGCTGCTCCACCTGGGCAACGCGCATACCGAGGGGGACATCGTCCTGTACCTCCCCGGGGAGAAAATCGCCTTCGTGGGGGACCTGTTCTTCAACCGTGCGATCCCGAACACCGATGACGGGCGGGTGCTCGAGTGGGGCACGACGGTGGACGCGGTGCTCGCGCTCGACGCCGAAACCTTCATCCCGGGACACGGCGATGTGGGTTCCAGGGAGGATGTGCGCGCCTTCGCCCGCTACCTCCGGGATCTCCAGTCCCTGGTACGGCCGGCGGTCGAGCGGGGGGACAGCCTGCAGCAGGCGATCGCCACGATCCCCGTTCCGGCCGCTTACGCCTCCTGGGGCTTCCAGAATTTCTTTCCGGCCAATGTGCAGAAGATGTACATCGAGCTGAAGGAGCTGCAGGCGCCGACACCGGAAGAGAACCCGTCCGGGAAGAGATAGGATCGGGGGGCTGCATGCGGACATCGATCTGTGGTAATCTGATCGCGCCATGAATGCGGAAACTCCCCGAAGCGAGGCGTGTCCGGTCTGCGGCGGCTCCGGCTGGGAGCCCGCCGGGGAAGGGGTGCGGCGCTGCCGCTGCCTCGACGGCGCGCGGGTGGAGCGGCTGCTCGCCGCCGCCCGCATCCCCGGACGCTACGAGCACTGCGATCTGGATTCCTATCACGCGATCCACGAGTCCCAGAAGAAGGCGAAGCTCTTCGTCCAGCGCTTCCTGGAAAAATACCCGCAGATCGACGTCGGGCTGCTTTTCGTCGGGACCTGCGGCGTCGGGAAGACGCACCTGGCCGTTTCCCTGCTCAAACAGGTGATCCGGGAGAAGGGGGACAGCGGGCTCTTCTACGATTTCCGCGACCTGCTGCGCGAAATCCAGGGGAGCTGGAACCCGGTCTCGCAGACGTCGGAACTCCAGGTCCTGCGCCCGGTGCTCGAAGCCCGGGTGCTCGTGCTGGACGAACTCGGGGCCAACAAGCCGACCGAGTGGGTGCGCGACACCATCGCCTACATCATCAACTGCCGGTACAACGAAAAGAAACTCACCGTTTTCACCTCCAATTACCTCGATGTCCCCAAAAAGGCGGGAGAAGAAACCCTCACCGACCGCATCGGGGCGCGCCTGCGTTCCCGCCTCTACGAGATGTGCCGCGCGGTCGAAATCGGCGGGGAGGATTTCCGCCGTGAGATCAAGCAGGCCAAGTACCGGTTCTAAACCGGCTCCGGGACCCCCGGGCGGAGCTGCATCCGGATGCGCACTAGGAGCAGGGCGCAGGCGGCCGCAAGCCCGGCCAGGAACCCGAACCAGATCCCCTCGGGGCCGAAGCCCAGCGGGAACGCCAGAAACCAGCTCGTGCCGAGGCCGATGACCATGTAGGAGAATCCCGATATCAGCATCGGGGCCCTGACGTCGGCGAACCCGCGCAGGATCCCGATGCACGTGATCTGCAGGCCGTCGAAAATCTGGAAGAGGGCGGCGATGGCCAGCAGCGAGGCCGCCTGGGCGATCACCCGCCCGTCGGGGGTGAAGAGGCGGGGGATGTCGTGGCGCAGGAGCAGGAACGCCAGCGCACAGCAGCCCATGGAGGCGCCGGCCACATGCACCGAGGACCAGGCGAGGCGCCGGAGGCCCCCGTAGTCCGCGCTGCCCAGCGTGAAACTCACGCGGATCGTCGTGGCCATGGCCACGGCGTTGGCTATCATGAAGGAGAAGGTGGCCAATCCCATGGCGATCTGGTGCGAAGCCAGGGGAACTTCCCCCAGCCACCCCATCATGACGGCGCTCCAGGAGAAGGCGGCCACCTCGAGCACCATCTGCCCGGCGATGGGGAGCCCCACAGCGAGCACCCTCGCGAACCGGGCGAACGACGCCCGCACCCGTCGCATGAGCGCGAACGAGGACCGGATCGAGGGAACGCACGCAAACAGCGCCACCAGCAGCAGAGGGGAGACGATGCGCGAAAAGAGGGTGGCGTAGCCGGCGCCCACCAGGCCCAGCTCCGGGAACCCGAACTTGCCGAAGATCAGGACATAGTTGCCGCCCACGTTGACGAGGTTGGCGATCAGGGTGGCGGCCATCGCGGCCACCGTGTTCCCCAGCCCCTCCCCGATCTGCTTGAGCAGGATGAAGGTCAGCAGCGGGATCGTGGAAAGGGCCAGGAGGCCGTAATAGGGGAGGGAAAGCCGGACGACGGCGTCCGTCTGCCCCATCAGGGGCATCGCCAGGGAGACGGCGGCCGCCAGCGCCGTCACGACCGCGATCAGCAGCCCCGAAAACGCCAGGCTGCTTTTCATGAGGACGGCGGCGGCAAGGTCGTCCCGCTCCCCCCGGGCCCGGGAAACGAGGGGGGTGACGCCCATGAATACGCCGATCCCGAACAGCATGATCACCACGTAGATGCTGTTGGCGAAGGAGGCGGCGGCGAGCTCGGTCGTACCCACGCGGCCGATCATGGCGTTGTCGACCAGATGGACCGTTATCTGGCCGGCCTGGGTCATCACCAGGGGCAGCGCCAGGCGGATGAGCCGTCCATATTCGGAAAAGGGGAGCATGGGTCCTGCCCCGGGGCGGCCGTCGGGGCGCCCCGGGGCATCCGGGCTAGAAGGGAATATCGCTGTCGGTGATGCCGGCGTCCCCGAAGGGCTGGCCCGTTTCCGGTCCCGGGTCGTAACTGTCCTCCCCCGTCCCGGACGACGCGCCCTGCTGGCGGCTTCCCAGCATGACCATCTGCGTGGCGATGATTTCGGTGGTGCGCCGCTTGTTGCCTTCCTTGTCGTTCCATTCCCGGCTCTGGATGCGGCCCTCGATGTAGACCTGCCGCCCCTTGGTGAGGTAGCGCTTGCAGATCTCGGCCAGTTTCCTCCAGGCGACGACCGTGTGCCATTCCGTGCGTTCCTGCTTCGTGCCGCTCTTGTCGGTCCAGTTCTCGCTGGTCGCCAGGCTGAAGGTGGCGACCGGGGTCCCGTCGGGTGTGTAGCGGACCTCGGGATCCTTTCCCAGGTTTCCGATGAGCATGACCTTGTTGAGTGAACTCATTGTCCTTGATCCTCTAGTCGTTGATCCTGTGGTTGGGGTTGACCCGCCTAGCGGGCCTTGCGGCGCGCGGGCGCCGCGGGTTTGGAGGCGGTGAGCCTGTCCAGTTCCGCCTGGGCCAGGCCGGCTTCGGGGGACTGGGGGAACTTCTCGACGATGTGGCGCAGGTCCGCGGTGGCGTTTTCCTTCTCCTGCATCGCCAGTTCCACCCTGGCCCGCTTGTAGAGGGCGCTCGGGACCTTCGCCGATTCCGCGTAATCGTTGATGACGCGGGTGAAGGCGGCCACGGCCTGCGGCAGGCGGTTCTGGCCGATGTGGGAGTCCCCGATGTTGAGCAGCGCATCGGGGGCCTTCTCCCCGGCGGGGTAGGTGGAAACGTAGGCGCTGAATCCCTCGATCGCCAGGTCGAAATTCCCCTGCACAAAATCGCCGAAAGCCTGGTTGTAGAGAACCTCGGGGGAGAGGCCCGGGGAGGTGGCCGGGCCGAGGCTGGCCGACTGCACCTTCAGCTCGCCGAGCTGCTGGGCCATGGCGCTGATGCGCGTGCCGACCTCGTCCACCTTTTCCGAGAGGCGCCGCACCTCCTCGAGCAGGTTCCGGTCGGCCTCGCGCGTTCCGGCTTCGGTGTTCTCCATGGCCGCGGAGATCCTGTCGAGGACCAGCCCGGAGCGGGCCGCCTGGTCGTTCAGCTGGATCACCAGGCTGCGCAGGCTGTCCAGCTTCTCCGTGTAGCCCTTGTCGAACTCGCGGATCTGGTTCTGCAGGGCCAGGACATCGCTCTGAAGCCTCACCAGTTCCTCCTTGGTGCCGGCCTCGGCCAGGGGGCAGGCGGCGATCGACGCCGCCAGGAGGCAGAGTAAAAGATTTCGCTTCATCGGTTTTCTCCAGGTCTAACGCATGACGAAGTGCGCGCGCCGGTTCAGCTGCCAGCACTCCTCGTTCTGTTCCTCGCAGAACGGGCGTTCCTCGCCGTAGGATATGGTATCGATGCGCGAGGAGTCGATCCCCTGGGAAATCAGGAAATCCCGGGCGGAATTGGCGCGCCGGTCGCCCAGGGCCAGGTTGTATCTTTCCGATCCACGCTCGTCGCAATGCCCCTCGATCGTCACCCGCAGCGAGGGGCGCTCGGCCAGGGCCCGGGCGTTGGCGATGAGGGCGCGCCGGGCGTCCTCGTTGATGGAATACTCGTCCAGGTCGAAGAAGCAGTCCCGGATGCTGGCCTCGAAGAACGCGGCGTCGCTCACGGCCGCCGACGGCGGCGGGGTGACGGCGACCGGCGCGGAGACGGTGACGCGCGCTTCGGCCACGGCGTCCCCTCCCGGCCCGGTGGCCCGCGCCGTATAGGTGGTGGAGGAACCGGGGCTCACGGTCCGGCTCCCGGATTCCTCGACGGTCCCGATGCCGCCCGTGATGTTCACGCCGGTGGCGTTCGTCGATCGCCAGGAAAGGGTGGTGGACTGTCCCTTCTCGATCGCCGACGGGGATGCCGTCACCGTGATGGTCGGGGCCGGCGCCGCGGGGGTTTCCCGCACGGCCTCCTCGCGCTCCGCGGCGGGGGGGGGCGGCGATACTTTTTTGGCGCAGCCGGGGGCCGAAATCATGACGGCCAGCAGAAGCAACGCCGTCGAGGCGAACAGAACCGGTGATCTCTTCATGGGGCGATGTCTCCTTGTCAACACCTTCGGGTTAGATGTCTGTGAGTATAGCACGGGCGCCGGCCGCGCGAAACCTGTCCGCGGCAAAACTAGTCCCTGCGGAAATAGCCGCTCCAGGAGGGGCTCGTGTTGTTCCCCGAGTGGGTGATCCGGCGCGGCTCGGTTCCCTCGAGCAGCATGGTGTAGATCTGCCAGCTCCCGGTCCGGTTGGACTGGAACGCCAGGTGGCGCCCGTCGGGCGCCCAGGTCGGGTATTCGTTGCTGCCGCCGCCGCTGGTCAACTGGCGGATGGCGCCGCCGGCGGAGTCGACGACGAAGATTTCGTAGTTCGGGCTGAGACGCGGCTTCCATTGAAAGGCGAGCCATTTCCCGTCCGGGGACCAGGCCACGCCGTCGGCGTCCCCCCCCTCCTTGACGATGCGCCGGACGTTGGACCCGTCCGAGTCGCAGATGTGGACCTGGCCCGGCATGCCCGAGATGTAGGCGATCTGCCGCCCGGAGGGGGACCAGGTGGGGGAGCTGTCGATCGCGGGGTTGTTGGTGATGTTGCGGCGGTTCGATCCGTCCAGCCGGGAGATGAAGAGATCGGGGTCCCCCCTCGGGGTGCGCAGCGCGAAAATGACCTCGCTGCCATCGGGCGAAATCGCCGGGGAGGAGGCGAAGGTATGGAACATCGGGAAGGGAAGGCGGGAACCGTCGAGGTAGGAATAGATGGTGATTTCGGGCTTCGGCCGGTAGCTGACGAAAGCCAGCTTGGAGTTGTCGGGCGCCCAGTGGGGGAACAGGTTCAGGCTCCCGCCGTGGGTGAAGGCGCGGGAATTGTAGCCGTCATAATCCATGGTGTGGATCTCCTTGGCGTTCCCATTGCGCGAGACGTAGGCGATGCGGCTGGAGGCGATGCCGCGGGAGGTCCCCGCGGTGAGCTGGTAGACGATCTCATCCGCCCAGTAATGGGCCATGGTGCGGATCTGTCCCGGGTCGCCGGTGTAGGCTTTGCCGAACGCGCGCTTTCTCTGCTTCATGTCGTAAACGCTCACCTCCGCCCGGAGGACGTTGCGCGAGAGGCTCACGGTCCCGACGGTCAGGAAGCTGACCTTGAACGGGATGGCGTTCCAGGCCTCGTAATCGATGTCGGTTTCGGGGCGTACGATCGGGCCGGGAGGGTAAAACCCCCTCCCCGCGATGGTGAAGAAGCCGGCGAAGGAGAGATCGTCCCAGAGGACGCGGTTGAAGGTTTCGAGTGCGGACGCGAGTTCGGTCCCGGCGCTGCCCGGGGCGGCCTGCACGTCCCCCACGGCGAGGATGAGGTCCTCGGAGGGCTTCGGGAACAGCGTGACCCGCGAGGATTCCTGCGTGAGCAGGGAAGGCTGGACGCCTAGAAAGGCGAGCAGAAGAAAACAGGCGATTTTGACCGGCATGACGCTCCTTTGTCGGAATCGGCTATGGAACGGGCGGATAGATGAACTCGGCGACGAACTGTATGGCCTTCCCCCGGTATTCCAAGGGGGGGGCCGACAGGGGATTCGCGGCGTTGATGGCGCGCAGCGCCATCAGGTCCATTTGAGTGTTGCCCGATGACTTTTCCAGTTTGATGCTGTAAATCGCGCCGTTGGCCGCGATGAAAAAGCTGTAGACGATCTCCACCCGCAGCCCTTCGGGGGGACGCGTCCAGTGCTCGCTGATCCTCCTCTCCACTGCGGCGGCATAGTAGGAGTCCCCGAACCCCCCCGAGCCCGCACCGATGGAGACGCCGCTGCCGCCGCCGCTCCCCCCGCCGCTGCCGGCCCCTGCCGCGGCGGCGCCCCCCGAACCGGGCTCGGGTGCCGTGGGTATGACGTTCCGGATCGCCTCCGGCGGGGGCGCGGGGGTGGCCACGGGCGGCTTGCGTTTGGGGGTTTCCGTGGTCCTTGGCAGGGGGATCGCCTTCTCGGGTTTGGCAGGGGCCTCCGTCAGCAGGGCGGGAGGCTGCGGCACCATGGAGGGCTTGACCATCCCGGCTCCTCCCGACAGGGTGTCCACCACCCCCACGGTGGAAATAGCGGCCCCGATCCCCCCGCCGGGGCCGCCCCCGAGCTGGATCGTCCTCTGGGGGAGCAGCCACGCGCCGAAAAAGGCCACGAGGACGGCCACCGCGTGGATCGCTATGGAGGTGAGCCACGACCGGCCGTACGTTTCCCGGACGAGCGGGATCTCGAGAAGCGTGCCGGGATTGCGGAATCGGTTCATGATCGGGCCAAAAGCGCCTCTGCGGGCTCTATCGCGGCGCCCGGAAAGGTTTGGTGACAAGTTTGATTTCGCTGAAACCGGCACCCCGGACGGCATCGATCACGGAGACGATGGAGTTCCATTTGACGTCCTTGTCCGCCCGGAGAAAGATGGCGTCCTTCGGGCCGCGGGCGTCCTTGCGCAGGCGCTCGGGGATGGTCGAGAAATTGACCGCCTCGGAGCCGTAGAAGATGTCCCCCTGCCGGCTGATGGAGATGATGATGCGCTCCTCGGGATTGACGTCCTGGACGTTTCGGGTCTCGGGGAGCTCGACGTCGATCCCCGTCTGCAGCATCGGGGCGGTCACCATGAAGATGACGAGCAGCACCAGCATGACGTCGACCAGCGGAGTGACGTTGATTTCGGAAAGGGACGTCGACGTGCGCCCCTGCGGGTTCGTGAACGCCATTCAGCGGAAACTCCGTTCTACCAGGTTGACGAATTCCATCGAAAAGTCGTCCATTTCGGCGGCCACCCCTTTGAGCCGCGCGAGGAAATGGTTGTAGGCGATGACGGCCGGAATCGCGGCGAACAGCCCGGCCGCCGTCGCGATGAGGGCCTCGGCGATGCCGGGGGCCACGGCCTGGATCGAGGCCGTCTTGACCATCCCCAGGCCGTTGAAGGCGTTGATGATGCCGATCACCGTGCCGAGCAGCCCTATGAAGGGGGTCACCGAGCCGGTGGTGGCCAGCCAGCTCATGCTCCGTTCGAGCACCGAAAGTTCGGCGGCCGCGGCGCGCTCGAGCGCGCGCTGGACGCCCGCGATATGACGGTCTCCGAGGGTGATCGAGTCGGTCTGCGGAGGCTTCAGGGCCTGGATCTGGGCGTTGAGTTCCTGGTATCCCGCGCTGAAGATCCCCGGCAGGGGGGAGCCGTGATAGTGCTCGCAGGCGGCGTGGACTTCGCTGAGGCGCTCGCTCTTGCGGAAGAAGGAGACGAACTCGCGGCTCTGCCGGCCGATCTGCCTGAAAGTCATCCACTTGCGGAAAATGATGCTCCAGGACAGGAGCGAGAAGAGGATGAGGAGCAAAAGGATCGCGAAGGCGAACCCGCTGGCGTGGGCGAATACGGTCCAGAGTGAACCCGAAACGGCTTCGGGCGGCACCAGTTCGGGCGGTGTGGCCTGCAGCAGCAACAGTGTGACGATGTCGATGGCGATCCCTCCGTGCAAAAGTGGGTGCAGTTCGCACAAGTATCATATGCCCGCCGAGCAAGTCAATGCCTTTGCCCGGAGTCGCGGGCGGGGTCGCCCGCGCTTTTCGCACGCCGGGCGCCGGTACAGCCGGGGGCGGAAAAAAGGTTGTTTTGATTGTCGCGGGGCCGTTTAATACAATGGGCGGTGCCCCCCCCGGCGCCGACGGCGCCGGGGGGGCTCCAAACTCTTTCGGAAGGTCCGTGCGATGCTGCAATTGCTCAGAATCCGCAATTTTGCGCTGATCCGCGAGCTGGAGATCGAGTTCGGGGCCGGGCTCAACCTTTTAACGGGGGAGACCGGATCGGGCAAATCGATCCTGGTGGACGCGCTGGGGCTGCTGCTCGGCTCCCGCTCCTCCGTGGACTATGTCCGATCGGGGTGCGACGCCGCCGTCGTCGAGGGGATTTTCGACCTCCGGGGGCGGCAGAAGGTCCGCTCTCTCCTGAGGGAGGCGGGGTTCGACACGCCCGGGGAGGAGCGGCTGCGGATCCGGCGCGAAATCTCCGCGTCGGGGCGCAACCGGATCCATGTGAACCAGAGCCTGGCGACGCTCGGGTTCCTGAAGACGATGGGGGGCGCGCTGGCCGATATCTGCGGGCAGCAGGAACAGCGTTCGCTCCTCGACCTTGCGACCCACCTCGCGTGGCTCGACGATTTCGGGGGAAACGCCGAGCTGCGCCGGCAGGCGGCCGCCCTCTACCGCAGGCTGCGCGACGCCGCCCGGGAACTGGAAAAGGTGGAAACGGGGGAGGTGGAGAGGGCGCGCCGCATCGACATCCTCCGCTTTCAGGTCGAGGAGATCCGCAGGGTCGATCCCCGTCCGGGTGAACGGGAGGAGCTCGAGAACGAGCGCACGCTCCTGTCCAACCGCGAGCGGATCCTCGAGCGGGCGGCGGGGATCTATCGCCTGCTCTACGAGGGGGAATCCCCGGTCCTCGGGGGGTTGGCCCAGCTCGGGCGCCTGCTCGGCGAGCTGGACGCGCTCGACCCCGCCTGGGCCGCGCACCGCGCCCCGGTCGAAGAGAGCCGTTACCGGCTGGAGGATCTGGCCTACGCCGCGAGGGACTGCGGCTCGCGGAGCGATTTCAGCGCCGAGAGGCTCGAGGAGGTCCACCAGCGGCTGCAGGCGCTCGACACGCTCGCCAGGAAATACGGCGTCTCCTGCGAGGAGATCCTGGCCTCGGGCCGCCGGTGTGCCGCGGAACTGGAGGCGCTCGAATCGGCCTCCGGTTCCGCCGGGCGCCTCCGGGAAGAACTCGCCCGGGCCCTCGATGCCTACGCCGCGCTCGCCCGCACCCTCTCGGAAAAGCGCCGGCGGGACGCCGCACTGCTCGAGCAGAGGATCCGCGCGGAATTCGGGGCGCTGGCGATGGACCGCATGCGGCTCGAGGTGCGCTTTCACCCGGCCGGGGAAGGGGGCGGAGGGGGGAGGATTCCCGCGGGGTATGGACCTCGGGGCATGGACCGGGTAGAGTTCTGGATAGCGCCCAACGAGGGGGAGGAGATGCGGCCCCTCGAGACTATCGCCTCCGGCGGGGAGCTTTCGCGCATCCTGCTGGCGATCCAGTCGCTGTGCGGCGGCGCCCGCGCGGGAAGGACCCTGGTGTTCGACGAGGTGGACGCCGGAATCGGCGGGCGCGTGGCGGAGGCGGTGGGAAAGCGCCTCCGGGACCTGGCCCGCTCGAACCAGGTGCTGTGCGTCACGCACCTGCCGCACATCGCCGCCTTCGCCCACCACCACTACCGCGTCTGCAAGGAGAGCGCCGACGGGAGGACCGAAACCGCGGTGCTCCCGCTCGAAGAGGGGGCGCGCGTGGAGGAACTCTCCCGGATGCTGGGCGGGGAGACGATCACCGAAAAGACGAGGCATTACGCCCTCGAGATGCTCGAACGCTCCCGGCCGCTGCCAAAGGAGTCGACTGCGAAAGCGCCATGACAAGGAAATACCTGATCGAAACCTTCGGATGCCAGATGAACGAGCTGGATTCGGAAAAAATCGCCGGCGTCCTGGATCGTGCCGGTTACGAGGAGGCGGCCGGTCCCGAATCGGCCGACGTGATCGTGCTCAACACCTGCAGCGTCCGCGACAAGGCGGTGCAGAAGGTCTACGCGCGCCTCGGCGAGTTCCGGCGCCTGAAGCGGGAGCGTCCGGGCCTCTGCGTCTGCGTCGCCGGGTGCATGGCGCAGCTCGAACCCGCGCGCATCCTCGCGCGGGCGCCTTGCGTCGAGGTGGTGGCCGGCCCGCAGAAGGGGCTGCTGCTGCCCGAACTGATCGAGCGCGCCCGGACTTCCGGCGGGAGTGTCGTCGCCCGGAGGGGCGAACCGTCCGCCGAACCGGCCGAAACCCCCTATATCCGCCGGCGCAGCACCTACAGCGCGTGGGTCACCATCAGCGAGGGGTGCAGCCGCCGCTGCTCCTTCTGCGTGGTGCCGCTTGCCCGGGGGCCCGAACGGCCGCGCCCCAGCCGCCGCATCCTCGAGGAGGTGCGGGCGCTGGCGGCCGAAGGATACGTCGAAATCATCCTGCTCGGGCAGACGGTCAACTCCTACCGGGACCGGGAGGCGGGCGTCGGTTTCGCGCGCCTGCTCCGGGAGGCGGCCGCGGTCCCCGGCATCCGGCGCATCCGCTTCACCTCCCCCCACCCGGGCGATTTCACCGACGAGCTGCTCGAGACGATGGTCTCCTGCCCGGCGGTGTGCAACCAGATCCACCTCCCGGTTCAGTCCGGGTCCACGCGCGTCCTCAGGACCATGCTGCGCGGCTACACGCGCGAGCGTTACCTGGACATCATCCGGAAGATCCGTGCCGCCGCACGCCCCATCGCCATCTCCACGGACCTGATCGTCGGCTTTCCGGGCGAAACCGAGCGGGACTTTGAGGATACCCTCACCCTGCTCGATGAGGTACAATACGACAGTGCCTTTTCCTTCAAATATTCCCCGCGCCCGGACACCGCGGCCCTCGGCCTCGAGGACGATGTCCCGGACGAGGAGAAGGGAAGGAGGCTCACGCTTCTTCAGGAGCGGCAACGGCAGATTCAATCTGCCCGAAATTCCCGCTACGTGGGACGGATCGTGGAGGTTCTGGTCGAGGGGAAGGCCCGCAGCCGGATGGCCCTGGCCGGCCGTACCTCCGACAACCGGATCGTGAATTTCGACGGCCCCGTAACCCCGCCCGGCTCCTTCGCCGAGGTCGAAATCACCGGGTTCGGGCCCAACAGCCTGAAGGGGGTCCGGGTCCTGCAGGCCGGGACCGTCCGCCAGGCTCACCCGCCCGGAATGGAGGGAATATGAAGGAGATCGAATTCAAGATAAAGGGGCTGATGATGGACCCGCTGACCAACGCCCCCATCGTCGTGCTCCAGGAGGCGTCGAGCGACACGCTCCTTCCCATCTGGGTCGGTATTTTCGAGGCCAACGCCATTGCCCTCGAGATCGAGAAAGTCGACACGCCGCGCCCCATGACGCACGACCTCATCAAGGGGCTCCTGGGCCACCTGGACGTCAAGGTGACCAAGATCGTGGTAACCGAACTCAAGGACAACACCTTCTATGCCCTGATTTTTCTCGACGCGGGAGGGAGGGTGATCACGGTCGACTCGCGCCCGTCGGACGCCATCGCCCTGGCGCTGCGCACCCAGTCCCCCATATTCGTCACGGACGAGGTGCTGGCCAAATCCTCGAGCGCCTCTTCGGAGTCCGCCGAGCGGAGCACTCCCGAGGACATCCGCAAATGGCTGGAAAACCTCAATCCCGAGGATCTGGGCAAGTACAAGATGTAGGCCCGAGCGGGGGGGCGCGCAATTCGGACCCATCCAGGCTAGTTGACATAAGATATCTTATCAGAAGTTGAGCCGGGAGAGGGCGGAGTGGCTCCGGATCAGCTTAAACCATTGTATTGCAATACTATAAAACAAGCAGTCCATGAACCGGATTAACAAGCTTCTCCTTCACGCCATCGCCGCGCCCTTCGCCATTGCGCTGGTGGTCCTGACCTTTGTCGTCACGGCGCGCGAGTTCGGTTCGCTGGCCGAACTGCTCCTGTCCAGGAGCGCCTCCCTCGGTGTCCTTGCCAGGATCGCGGGTTCGATCCTCCCCGCCATTCTCATCTTTTCCCTGCCGCTCTCCTTTCTGATCGGGGTGCTCGTCGGCATGAGCGGGCTTTCGGGCGAAAGCCAGGTGCTGGCGCTTCGGGCCTGCGGCGTCCCCCTCCGGCGCCTGCTCGTCTTCATCCTGGTCCTGGGCGGCCTCGTCGGCGCCGCCACCGCGGCGCTCTCGCTCTGGGTCATGCCGCGCACCAACGACTGGCGCCGCCAGGTGGTCGCGGAGATCGAACTGTCGGCCGGGACCACCCGCATCCAGCCGAGGGTGTTCTACGAGGACATCCCGAAGATGGTCGTGTACCTTGACGACGTGAGCGCGGACCGGCAGCGCGGGAGCCGCATTTTCCTGGCCGACAGCACCGATCCCCGGGCTCCCAGGGCCATCGTCGCCAGAAGCGTCCTCTGGATGGCGGATGCGGCCGACCGTTCGATGCAGCTGCACCTCGAACAGGGGGCCAGCTATGCCACCGACCCGGAGCATCCGGACCGGGACAACGTAAGTCATTTCAAATCAACAGATATATCCATAGAACTGAAGAAGCGGGACCCGGTCGGGGCCCGCCCGGCAAAGGTCGAAGAGCTGGGCAGCTTCGAACTCCTGCGGCGCGCCATGACAGACGGAGCGAATTCAAACGTTAAGGAATTACTTGAAATACATCGTCGAATTGCACTTCCTTTAACAGTTATACCATTTGCGCTCCTGGGCCTTACGCTCGGGGTCAGCAACCCGAAATCGGGGCGTACCTTCGGTCTGGCCCTCAGCCTCCTGGCGGTGATCCTCTTCTACATGCTCTTTTTCAACGGACTCCGCCTGGCGGGGGTCGGCAGGATCCCCCCCTGGATGGGGGCCTGGGGCGCCAACATCCTCCTCACCCTGGCCGGCTGGATGCTGCTCGGGAGGATGGAAAAGACCTTCGGACTGGGTCACTGGCTCGGGCGCCTTTCCTCCCCCCTGCTCCCGCGCCGGCGCCCGGGAGCCCCCCCGGGCCGCCTCGTCAGCATGGACTACGCGCTGCTGAAGTGGGCGGGGCGCGCGGTGCGGCGGCTGTTCCCCCGCATCCTGGACCTTCACATGCTCCGCGGCTTCTCGGGCTTCTTCCTCTGGTCCCTGGCCTCCTGCGCCTCGCTCTTTCTGCTCCTGACCCTGTTCGAGTTGATGGACGACGTCATCAAGAACGGCATCCCGACCCTCTCGGTCCTGGATTACCTCTTCTTTCTTACACCGCAGATCCTGATGTTCGCCATCCCGGTTTCGGTGCTCCTCGGCATCCTGATCCACTTCGGAATCCTGGAAAAGAACTCGGAGATCACGGCGCTCAAGGCCGGGGGGTGGAGCCTGTACCGTCTGGCGGTGCCGATCCTCGCGGCCGCCTGCGTGCTGTCCCTGGGCCTCTTCGTGCTCCAGGATTACGTACTCCCCTACGCCAACGACCGGCAGGACGGGCTGCGAAACACCATCCTGAACAAACCGCCCCGCAGCGCGCGCCGGCTGGAGCGGAAATGGATCCTCGGCGAGGGGGGCAGGATCTACAACTACGAGTATTTCGACGAAAACAAGGATGCCTTCGTGGACCTCAACGTCTACGACGTGGACTTCGACGCGGTCCGCATCCGGCGCCGGATCCACGCCTCGAGCGCCCGGATCCGACCCGACGGCTTCTGGACCCTGACCGACGGATGGAGCCGAAACTACGATGCCGGCGAATCCGCCTTCGAGACCATCCGCACGGCGACGGAGCGTTTCCCGGAAAAGGCCTCCTATTTCAAGAGGGAGATTTTCTCGCCCCGCGAGTCCTCCAAGCTGACCTACCTGGAGCTGGCGCGCTACATCCACTACCTAAAGCAGGCGGGCTACAACGCCATGGAACTGCAGGTGGAACTGCACAAGAAGGCGTCCTTTCCCCTCAGCTGCCTGGTCATGGCGCTCGTGGGAATCCCCTTTTCCTTCGCGGCGGGCAACCGGGGGGCGTTTTTCGCCATCGGCATCAGCGTCGCCATCGCCATAGCCTATTGGGGAGTTTCGGGGGCGTTCGAGGCGATGGGGGCCTACGGGATCCTGCTGCCGATGCTCGCGGCCTGGGCCCCCAACCTTCTCTTCGGCGCCGCGGGATGCATCCTCTTACTGAAGCTCCGCACCTGACGCTTCAGGCCCTCGGGTGGTATTTGCGGTAGACGCGCTTCAGGCGCTCGCGCGTGATGTGGGTATAGATCTGCGTCGTCGAAATATCCGCGTGCCCCAGCATGACCTGGACGGAGCGCAGATCGGCGCCGTTTTCGAGCAGGTGGGTGGCGAAACTGTGCCGCAGCATGTGGGGGGAGAGGGTTTTCCGGATCCCGGCCCGGCGGCCGCACTCGCGTACTATTTTCCAGAAGCCCTGCCGCGTCATGGCGCCCCCGCGGCGGGTGACGAACAGATAGGGGCTCCGGCGCTTCCCGAGGATCGCCGGCCGTGCCTTCCGCACATACTCCCTCAATTGATCGAGCGCGGCCGCACCGACCGGGACGAGACGCTCCTTGTTCCCCTTGCCCGTGCAGACGAGGACGCCCAGATCGAAATCGATTCCGGCTAGCGCCAGCCGGACCAGCTCGCTGACGCGCAGCCCCGAGGCGTAGAGCGTTTCGAGCATCGCCCGGTCGCGGCTCCCGCGGGGGGTCGCGGCGTCGGGCGCGCACAGCAGCGCCTCCACCTCGGTGCGGTTGAGAAACCGGGGGAGCGGTTTGCGGGCGCGGGGGGTCTCGAGGTGTTCGGTGGGATCCGCCTCGATGATGCGGTCCCCCACAAGGAAGCGGTAGAAGCCGCGGATGGCGTTGCACGCCCGGGCGGTGGAGCGCGGACTCAGCCCCCCGTCGAGCAGGCGCTCCATCCAGCGGGCGAGGTCGTCGTGGGAGAGGGTCTCCGGCTCCCGGCCGTACTCCCCGGCAAACGCATACAGCTTTCCGAGGTCGCGGGCGTAGGCGGCGACGGTGTTGTCCGCCAGGCCCTTTTCCACCCGCAGGTAGGCCGTAAATTCACCGACCAGGTTCCGGTTCATCGTCCCTTGCGCCGGAAACCGCCCGCCAGGCGGGTCATTTCCCCGGCTTCCTCCACTCTGAACAGCCCGAGCAGCGGCACGAGCACCGCCAGAGCCGCCATTATGGCCGCCCCGAGGCGAAAAAGCAAAGGGAGGGCGCCGGGGCCCGGCAACACGAGCCCCGCCGCCCCGTGAACCGCCAGGGCTATCCCCCCCATCGCCGCGGAGGCGAGCGCGATGCGGAGGCAGGCGCCCCCGGCGCCCTCCTTTCCGCGGGCGGTCCCCCGGGGGAGGATGCGCCCGAGATGGCGCGAGAGCAGCGCGAAATGGAGCCACGAGGAGAGCGAGGTGGCCAGCGGCAGGCCCAAAAACCCGAGGGGCCGGATCAGCAGGAAGCTCAGGGCGATCTTGACCGCGACCGCCACAAGGCTCAGGCGGACCGGCGTCTTCGTGTTTTCGAGCGCATAAAAGGCCGGCGTGAGGATCTTCACGGCGGAAAATGAAAAGAGACCCAGGGTGTAGAAGAGGACGACGCGGCTCGTCGCCAGCGTGTCCGCCTCCAGGAAGGCCCCCCGCTGGTACAGGAGCTGCACGATCTCCCCGCGGAAAAGGAGGAGGCCGGCCGTGGCGGGAAAGAGGAGGCAGGCCGACAGCCTCAGCGCGGAGCCGAGCGCGGGCCCGATGCGGTCGCGCATGCCGCGTGCGGCGAACTCCGAGACCGCCGTCATGGTCGCGGTCGCCACGGCCACCCCGATGAGGCCTATGGGGAGCTGCATCAGCCGGAATCCGTAGCCGAGCCAGGACACGGGGCCGTCGCCGTAAAGGGAGGCGAGCTGGCTGTCGACGACGATGCTGATCTGGGTGGCCGAGAGGCCGAGGACGGCGGGGAGCGCCAACCGCCCGATGGCGCCGAGATCCGGGTCGGAAAACCCGAAATCGAGGCGGAAGCGGTAGCCGAGCGCCCGCGTCGGCGGGACCATCACCAGGAACTGGCCGGCGCCCCCGACGACGGCGCCCACGGCCATGGAGACGATGGGGTCGAGCCCCCAGCCCGGCATCAGGGGGCTGAGCAGGACCGCGGCCAGGATGCAGGAGACATTGAAGACCGAGGACGCCAGCGCCGGGAGAAAAAAGCGGCCGCAGGCGTTGAGCACGGCCATGCCCACGGAAGCCAGGGACACCGAGAGGAGGAAGGGGGACAGGATGCGCGTCATCTGGGCCGTCAGCTCGAACTTTGCCGGGTTGTCCCGGAATCCCGCCGCCAGCATCCAGACCATTCCCCGGGACCCGAAGTAGATGCCGAGCGTGACGGCGCCCAGGATGAGGAGCAGCGCGCTGACGAGGCGGTTGACCAGGATCCAGGCCCCTTCCCTCCCCCCCCCTGTCAGGCGCCGGATGAAGGCGGGCACCAGGGCGGCCGAGAGTACTCCCTCGGCGAAAAGGTCCCTCAGCATGTTGGGGATCCGGTAGGCGATGTAGAAGGCGTCGGTGAAGGAGCCGGCGCCGAAATAGCGGGCCAGGACCATCTCGCGCACCAGCCCCAGGACCCGGCTGATGGCGATGGCGGCGCCGATGCTGCGCGTCCGGTGCGGGATGTCGGCGCCGGGCGGGACGGGTGTCGCGTCACTGTTCACTACGGCCTCTTCTTGACGGATGCGGGCCTCTAAGTCTACCATGTCCCTCGCCATGAAGCTTTCCCAGATTGCCGAGAGAATCGGGTGCCGGATGGTGGGCCCGGACGCCGACATCGTCCGCGTGGCCGGCATCGAACAGGCCGGGGCGGGGGACTTGACCTTCGTCTCCAACCGGAAATACATCCGTCACATCCCGAGCACGCGGGCTTCCGCCATCATCCTCGGGGAGGATATCCCCGCGGTGGAGATCCCGAGTCTGAGGACGGACGACCCCTATCTCGCCTTCGCGCGCGCCCTGGAACTCTTTTTCGAGCCCTGCAGGCCGGAACCGGGGGTCCACGCCACGGCCGTGGTGGCTCCCGGCGCCCTCCTCGGCCCGGAAGTCTCCGTAGGCCCCTACGCCGTCGTCGGGGAGCGCTGCCGCGTCGGCGCAGGCACGGTGATCCACCCCCACGTGGTCCTCTATCCAGGCGCGGAAATCGGTCTCGGGTGCGTGCTCCATTCGGGGGTCGTGGTGCGCGAAGGGTGCCGGATCGGCGACCGCGTGGTGCTGCAGAACGGGGTGGTGGTCGGCGGGGACGGCTTCGGTTTCGCCCCGACCCGGGACGGGGCCTGGCACAAGATTCCCCAGACGGGGAGGGCCGTCATCGAGGACGACGTCGAGGTGGGGGCCAATTCCACGATCGACCGCGCCGCCGTCGGGGATACGGTCATCCGTTGCGGGGCGAAGCTGGACAACCTCGTGCAGGTGGGGCACGGGGCCGAGGTGGGAGCCTGCTCGGTGCTGGCCGCGCAGGCGGGCCTGGCGGGGTCCACGCGCCTCGGCAGGGGGGTCATGGTGGGCGGACAGGCGGGATTCGCGGGACACCTGGAAGTGGGGGACGGCGCCGTCGTCACCGCCCAGAGCGGCACCTCCCACGACGTGGCGGCCGGGAGCGCCGTCTCGGGTTCCCCGGCCTTCGCGAGCGCCGCCTGGCTGCGCGCGTCGGCCGCTTTCGCCCGGCTGCCGGACCTGGTGAAGAAGGTGCGGGCGCTCGAGGGGGAGCTCCGGGCCCTGCGCGCCGGCCGGGGGAGCGAAAAAAATTCATAATGGGCTCATCCCCCCCTCCGGGCGGCCGATAAGGAAATCAGGCTATTCGAGAAAGCTGATCTCAGCCTGCGATCGGCGCCTGCCGGGAGCCCGGGCAACCGGGCTGCCGGTACGGTCGCAGGCTGGGAAACTCCCCGACCGCACCGATTCCGTGCTCCATTCCTTTCTGTTTTGATCGGCATCCCGTTTTAAGGTACGATAGCGGGTTGTACCGTCAGCACCCATTTTCAGACTTATTTTTCGCAGGAGATCAGAGATGGCCACCAAATACGTATACCTTTTTGCCAACGGAGAATCGGACGGGAACGGCGGGATGAAGGACCTGCTCGGCGGCAAGGGCGCCGGGCTCGCCGAGATGACCAACGCGGGGTTGCCGGTACCGCCCGGATTCACCATCACCACCGAGGCCTGCAATTCCTATTACGGCGCCGGGGAGAAGTTTCCGGACGGGATGTGGAACCAGGTGCTGGCGGCGCTCAAAAAGG
The DNA here is from genome assembly GCA_016934555.1 of Acidobacteriota bacterium. GTDB lineage: Bacteria > Acidobacteriota > UBA6911 > UBA6911 > UBA6911 > UBA6911. The sequence goes on from JAFGSS010000034.1 coordinate 38,006, forward strand.
TGGAGGGGGCCACGGGAAAGGAATTCGGCAACCCGTCCAATCCCCTGCTGGTCTCCGTCCGGTCGGGGGCTAAGTTTTCCATGCCCGGCATGATGGACACCATCCTCAACCTCGGCCTGAACGACGAGACCCTGCGGGGCCTGGCCGAGCTGACCTCCAACCAGAGGTTCGCGCTCGACGCCTACCGCCGGTTCATCCAGATGTTCTCCAAAATCGTCCTCGGGGTGGACGGGGAGCTGTTCGAGCAGGCGCTGGCCAAGATGAAGCGCTCCCTGCGGGTGAAACTCGACACCGACCTCAAGACCGAAAACCTGTCGGCCCTCTGCCGCGAATTCAAGAAGATCGTGCGCTCCGAGACCGGGAGCGACTTCCCCTCCGATCCCTACCTGCAGCTCGAGGAATCGATCAAGGCCGTCTTCCGCTCCTGGAACGGGGACCGCGCGATCGCCTACCGGCGCCGCGAGCGGATCCCGGACGATTTGGGCACGGGGGTGAACATCGTCACCATGGTGTTCGGCAACATGGGGGAGGATTCGGGCACGGGGGTGGCCTTCACCCGTAACCCGGCCACCGGGGACCCGGAGCTCTTCGGGGACTACTTGGTCAACGCCCAGGGGGAGGATGTCGTCGCCGGCATCCGGACACCGAAACATATCGATGAGCTGAAGGACTACATGCCCGAGATCTACCGCCAGTTCGTGGAAGTGGCCCGGAAGCTGGAGCGCCACTACCGCGACATGCAGGACCTCGAGTTCACGGTGGAGCGCGGCAAGCTCTGGATGCTCCAGACGCGCAACGGAAAGCGCACCGGGCCGGCCGCGGTCCGCATCGCCGTGGATATGGTCCAGGAGGGCATCATCGACGAGACCACGGCCGTCATGCGGGTGCCGGCCGGGGACCTCGACCAGCTGCTGCACAAGATGGTCGACCCCAAGGCCGCCCTCACCGTGCTGACGCGGGGGATCAACGCCAGCCCGGGCGCGGCCGCGGGAAGGGTCGTGTTCACCCCGAAGGACGCGGAACAGCTGAAGGAAAAGGGGGTGCCGGCCGTGCTGGTCCGGCGGGAGACCTCGCCGGAGGATGTCAGGGGGATGGACGCCGCGCAGGCGATCCTGACCTCGACGGGCGGACCCACCAGTCACGCCGCCGTGGTGGCCCGGGGCTGGGGCAAACCGTGCGTGGTGGGCGCGGGGGACGTCGCGATCGACTATGCCAAGAACGAGTTCTCCGTGGGCAAGATCAAGGTGCGCAAGGGGGACTGGGTCACGGTGGACGGCACCAGCGGCCAGGTCATCCTCGGCCAGGCGCCCCTGATCGACCCCGAGCTGGGAGACCATTTCCGCCGGCTGATGGAGTGGGCCGACAAGGCCCGCGGGCTGAAAGTGCGCACCAACGCCGACACCCCGGCCGATGCGGCCATCGCCCGCAAGTACGGCGCCCAGGGGATCGGCCTCTGCCGCACCGAACATATGTTCTTCGCGGGGGAACGCATCGATTACGTGCGCCAGATGATCCTGGGCTCGCTGGAGTACAAGCGGCTGGAGCGCGAACTCGGGGCGCTCGAAGCCGAGATCGGCAAGGCGACCTCGCCCAAGAAGCGCAAGGAGCTCGCCGACGCCCGCCGGAAACTCGAGAAGGCGATCGCCGAGCCCAGGCGCCTCTACCTGGGCGGGCTCAAGGAGCTGCTCAAGTTGCAGCGCAAGGACTTCGAGGGGATCTTCAAGGCGATGAGCGGGCTGCCGGTGACGGTCCGGACCCTGGATCCGCCGCTGCACGAGTTTTTGCCGCACACCGAGGAGGAAACGCGCAAGCTGGCGCGCAAGCTCAAAACCAACGCCAAGGGGTTGTGGGACAGGGTCCAGGCCCTGCACGAGGCCAACCCGATGCTGGGCCACCGCGGCTGCCGCCTGGGGGTCGTGTTCCCCGAGATCACCGAGATGCAGGCGCGCGCCATCTTCGAGGCGGCCGTGAGCGTGCAGAAGAAGGGGGGCGAGGTGTTCCCCGAAGTCATGATCCCGCTCGTGGGGGACGTCAACGAGCTCCGGCTCCAGGCGGAGGTGGTGCGGCGGGTGGCCGCGGAGGTGTTCGAAAAGGCGGGGCGCAAGGTGGCCTACCTGGTCGGCACCATGATCGAACTCCCGCGCGCGGCGCTGACGGCCGACCGCATCGCGGAGGTGGCCGAGTTCTTCTCCTTCGGGACCAACGACCTGACCCAGACGACCTTCGGCATCTCGCGCGACGATTCGGGCAAGTTCCTCCCCTTCTACATCGAGAACCGGATCCTGGCGGAGGACCCCTTCCAGGTGCTCGACCAGGAAGGCGTGGGACAGCTGGTGCAGATGGGAACCGACAGGGGGAGAAAAACCCGGCCCGACCTGAAGGTGGGCATCTGCGGGGAGCACGGGGGCGAACCCTCCTCGGTCCATTTCTGTCACCGGGTGGGCATGAACTACGTGTCCTGTTCCCCCTACCGCGTGCCGATCGCCCGGCTGGCCGCGGCGCAGGCGGCGCTGGGGTCCGAGGAGACGATTTCGCGCACCGCGTAGGCCCGGCGCGCCCCGGGGGGCGCACCGCAAAAAAAGGGGGAGCCGAGGCTCCCCCTTTCCTTTCCCTGTCCTTCCTGTCCCCTAATCGTAATACTCCAGGCCCAGGTGGGTGATCAGGTCCTCGCCCTTCAGGTGCCGCATGGTGTTCTTCAGCTTGATGAGCTGGATGAACAGGTCGTGCTCCGGGTAGAGCCCCGGTGCGACCATCGGGCTCTTGAAGTAGAACGACAGCCATTCCTGGATCCCGCCCATGCCGCAGCGGTGCGCCAGGTCGAGCAGGATCACCAGGTCCAGCGCGATGGGCGCCGCCAGGATGGAATCGCGGCACAGGAAATCGACCTTGATCTGCATCGGGTAGCCGAGCCAACCGAAGATGTCGATGTTGTCCCAGCCCTCCTTGGCGTCCCCCCTGGGCGGGTAGTAATTGATACGGACCTTGTGCGTGTAGTTGGAATAGAGGTCGGGATAGAGCTTGGGCTGCAGGATGTGTTCCAGCACCGACAGCTTGCTCTCCTCCTTGGTCTTGAACGACTCGGGGTCGTCCAGCACCTCGCCGTCACGGTTCCCCAGGATGTTGGTGGAGAACCAGCCGTTCAGGCCGAGCATCCGCGATTTCAAACCGGGGGCGAGGATGGTCTTCATGAGCGTCTGCCCGGTCTTGAAATCCTTGCCGCAGACCGGGACGTTGTTCTGTTTGGCCAGCTCCAGCAGCGCGGGGATGTCGGCCGTGAGGTTGGGGGCCCCGTTGGCGTACGGGATCCCCATCTTGAGGGCGGCGTAGGCGTAGATCATGCTCGGGGCGATGCCGGGGTCGTTGTCCCTCATCCCTTTTTCAAAGCTCTCGATGGTCGCGTGTACCGCCGACGCTTTCAAAAAGACCTCGGTGCTGCCGATCCACACCATGACGGTGCGGGTCAGGTTGTTCGCCTTCTGGAAGTTGCGGATATCCTCCATGACCTGCTCCGCCAGCTCCATCTTGTTGGCGCCCTTTTTCACGTGCGTCCCGTCCAGCTTCTTGACGTAGGCCTTGTCGAAGGCCGCCGGCCACGGCTTGATGGCTTCCATTTCAGGGCGGATCTGGTCGAGCAGGCTCTTCTCCAGCACGCCCGCCTTGACGCTGGCGGTGTACATGTCGTCGGAGAAAATGTCCCATCCCCCGAAGACGATGTCCTCGAGCGACGCGAGCGGGAGAAACTCCTTGATCATCGGGATGCGGTTGTCCGTCCGTTTTCCCAGCCGGATGGTGCCCATCTGCGTGAGCGAACCGATCGGCTTGGCCAGCCCTTTCCTGACGGCCAGGACCCCGGCGATGAAGGTCGAGGTGACGGCGCCCATGCCGGGGATGACAACGCCCAATTTCCCCTCTGGGGGGGCAATAGTGATTCCTTTGGAGATCATCTTTCAATTCCTCAAGTAGAATGGCGCCGCGCCAGCCGCCGGTCGGCCCCGGCCGCTCCAGCGCCATCGGGATTATTAAGAGCACCTGGGGGGACAACCTGCTGCTACCCCCGAAACATAAAGCGCTTTGGAATTATTGCAGCCCTTCGACCACTCGTCAAAGGGCTCGAACAATTCCAGAGCCCGCCGGACAGAGAACCGGGTGCGATCCACGTCACGCCCCCTTTTCGACGACTATCCTCGAAATGTCCGCGACGCTGTTGAAAAGCCGGGAAATGGAGGAGAGCAGGGCGATCCGGTTTCGTCGGGTCGCCGGATCTTCGGCCATGACCATGACATCGTTGAAAAACGTATCGACCGCGCCCCGCATGGAGGCCATCAGCCGGAGCGTGTGCACGTAATCATGACGCCGGCGCGCTGCATCCACCTCGGGACGGATGCCGAGGAAGCTCCGGTACAGGGCCCGTTCCGCCGCCTCGGTCAGCAGGGATTCCTCCACTTCGGGGCCGGCCGGTCCGGCCGACGGGTCCGTCCCTTCCCCCGCCTTGGCCAGGATGTTGACCACCCGTTTGAAATTGGAGGCCAGGGAGAGGAAATCGGGCTCCTGCCTTATTTCCTCGAGGGCGCGCAGCCGGTCGAGCGCGTCCAGGGGATCGTCGAAGCCCGCCGCCAGCACGGCATGAACGCAGTCGTAGGCGAATCCCATTTCCTCGAAAAGGAAACGGAGGCGCCCCTCGAAGAAGCGTGCGAGTTCGGCCGCGGTGTCGGCCGGCACCTCAGCGTGAGCGGCCAGGCTCCACTCGACGGCCCGGCCGAGGGAGAGGCTCAACCGGTGGTCGAAGATGATTTTGAGGATCCCGTTCCCCTGCCTGCGGACCGCGAAGGGATCGCCCGACCCCGACGGGATCAGCCCGATCGCAAAACACCCCGTGACGGTGTCGAGGCGGTCGGCCAGCGCCAGGATGGCCCCGTGCCCCGTCGAAGGGGAGGGGGAGGCCGTGGATTTGGGATAGTACTGTTCGTACACAGCGCGCCAGACCGTCTCCGGATAGCCCTCCGCGCGGGCGTACAGCCCCCCGACGACCCCCTGCAGGTCGGTGAACTCCTTGACCATTTCGGTGACGAGGTCGCACTTGTACATCCGGGCGGCGGTCTCGAGATCGGCAAGCCATTCCGCGCGACCCAGCGCCTCGGCGAGCCGGGGGAGCAGTCCGAGGACGCGGCGGCTCTTTTCGTCGTAGGACCCGAGCCTTTCCTGAAAGAGCACATTCCGGAGGGCGGGGGCCCGATCGGCGAGCGCCTGTCTGCGGTCGGTCTCCCAGAAGAAGGCCGCATCGGCCAGCCGGGCCCGGAGCACGCGTTCGTGGCCGGCCTGGATAGCGCCCCCGGGATCCGAGAACAGGTTGACCACCGCCAGGAAACAGGGGAGCAGCCTTCCCTCGCCGTCGAGGACCGAGAAGTATTTCTGGTGTTCCCGCATGACCGTAATCAGGATTTCCTGCGGGAGCGAAAGAAACCGCTCCTCGAAATTCCCCCGGACCACCGACGGGGCCTCGTTGAGGTTCACCACCGTTTCGAGCAGCGCCGGGTCCTCGAGCAGCCGGCCGCCGGCCCCGGCGGCGCACCCGGCGAGGCCCGCCTCGATGCGTGCGCGCCTCTCCGCGGGATCGGCCAGCACCGCGTTCCGTTCGAGCGCCTCCTTGAGGGACTCGAGGGAATGCACCGCGATCCGCGACCGGCCCAGGAACCGGTGCCCGGAGGTGTAGCGGGAGGAGGCGACGTCCGCGAGGCGGAACCGGACCACCCTGCCGCCATACAGGGCGACGATCCAGCGCACCGGCCGGGCGAAACGGAAGTGGTCGGGGCTCCAGTGCATGGTCTTGGGAAACTGGATGGCCCCGATGGCTTCGGGGATCAGCCGCTCGAGGATCCGGGCCGCGGGCTCCCCCCGCAACCGGCGCACGAGCGAAAGGTATTCCCCCTTCGGGGTTTCGGCGACGCCGATCCTCGCGAGGGATACCCCGTTCTTCTCGGCGAAAGCCACTGCCGCGCGCGTCGGGTGGCCGGCGGCGTCGTAGGCCACCCTCCTGGGCGGCCCCATGATCGTTTCCTCGAGGTCGCTCTGCCGGGCCGGGATATGCTCGAGGCCCAGGATGATGCGGCGCGGGGTGTGCCACAGCGTGCGCTTCCCCGCCGGAAGGCGATGCTCCCGGAGCGCCCCGACCAGGTGGTCCGCCAGCTGCTCCGCGGCATCGGCGATCATGGACGCCGGGATTTCTTCCATTCCCAATTCGACGACAAGCTCTGATTTTTCCATATCCCCGTCTTATGAAGCCGGTTCCGGCTGCGGTAACGCGCTGCGCCCGAGCAGGGGGAAACCCTGCCGCTCGCGGCTTTCCAGATATCGGCGCGCCACCTCGCACGCGAGCTGGCGCACCCGCGCGATGATGCCCACGCGCTCGGTGACGCTGATGGCGCCGCGCGCGTCCAGCAGGTTGAAGGTGTGCGAGCATTTGAGGCAATAATCGTAGGCGGGGAGCACGAGATCCATGGCCGCGAGGCGCCGGCTTTCCTCCTCGTAGAGCGCGAAGAGCCGGAACAGCATCTCCACGTTCGCCTCCTCGAAGTTGTACCGGGAGAATTCGACCTCTTCGCGGTGCCGGATGTCGCGGTAGGAGACATCGGCGGACCAGCCGAGGTCGTAGATGCTGTCCACCTGGGCGATGAAGGTCGCGATCCTTTCCAGCCCGTAGGTGATCTCCGCGCTCGTCGGGTCGAGTTCGATCCCGCCGGCCTGCTGAAAATAGGTGAACTGGGTGATCTCGAGGCCGTCGAGCAGGACCTGCCACCCGACCCCCCAGGCTCCCAGGGTGGGCGACTCCCAGTTGTCCTCCTCGAAACGGAGGTCGTGCCGCCCGAGGTCGATACCGAGGGCCGCCAGGCTCTGGAGATAGAGATCCTGCACGTTACCGGGCGCCGGCTTGAGAATGACCTGGTACTGGTGATGCTTCTGCACCCGGTTCGGGTTGTCGCCGTAACGCCCGTCGGTGGGGCGGCGCGACGGCATCACGTACGCGACCCTGTAGGGTTCGGGACCCAGGACCCGGAGAAAGGTCTCCGGCGCCATGGTCCCCGCGCCCACTTCGACGTCGTAGGGCTGCTGGAGCACGCACCCCCTGCGGTCCCAGAACCGCTCCAGGGTAAGGATGATCTGCTGAAGATTTTTCGATCGCATCTATTCTTCTTGAACCGCCTCGCACAAAATCCGGTAGGATTTCAGTTGTCTGTCCAGGTGCAGCTCGAGCAGCTTCCGGAAAAGGCGCTCGAGATCCTCCAGGGCGCCCTTCGGGAAGGTGCTCGCCGCGAACTTTTCGGGGGGGGTGTCCATCATCTCCCCGAGCGCCGCGGCGGCCGCCGGCCCCACCCGCATGCCCCGCCCCTCGGCACAGGCCGGGCAGCGCGATTGACCGGCTTCGATCCATGCAAAAAACCCCTCATCTTTAACACACTTGCCACAACCGGAGCAATAGGCATAATTCGGCAGCAGGCCGCCGAGTTTCAGGCACCATACCTCAAAATAGCGCACGAGCGCCCGGTACGAGGCGCCCGCCTCCGCCGCGTGCTGGCAGGACAAAAGGAGCCGGAACATCGCGGGGCTCGCCTGGCCCTCGGGGACCAGTTCGTTCACCAGCTCGGCGAAATAGGAGAACACGCACATCCTCCCGTAATCGGGGGCGCGGCCCAGAAAGGAGTGGAGAAGCTCCGCGCCCCGGACCCGCCCGAGGTCCCTCCCCTCCCGGATCCA
>JAFGSS010000192.1 GCA_016934555.1 Acidobacteriota bacterium
AATTTTTTACGGAACGGGCACATAATTCGGCCTCCTGATTGACAAGCCGAAAATCCCTCTTATACTGTTAGCACTCGCCGTGAAGGAGTGCTAACGGCGGGGCCAGCCGGTACGCAATGAGTAAGTCTTTATAAATGCAACTATTTGGAGAGGAGATACCAAGATGAATGTGAGACCTTTGCATGATCGGGTTCTTGTCAAACGAACGGAAGAGAAGGAAACGGTCAAGGGGGGCATCATCATCCCCGATACCGCCAAGGAAAAGCCGATGGAGGGCGAAGTCATCGCGGCCGGTCCGGGCAAAATGATGGATGACGGCAAGCGCGCGGCCATGGACGTCAAGGCCGGCGACCGGATCCTCTTCGGGAAGTACTCCGGGACGGAAATCAAGATCGACGACCAGGAATACGTCATCATGCGGGAAGACGAAATCCTCGCCGTTCTCGCATAAACCAAAGCAATACAAATACATAAGGAGTAGGAGAATATGGCTAAGGAAATCATTCACGGCGAGGAATCCCGCCAGGCGATTCTGCGCGGCGTCAACCAGCTGGCGAACGCCGTAAAGATCACGCTGGGCCCCAAGGGGCGCAACGTGGTACTGGACAAGAAGTTCGGCTCCCCGACCATCACCAAGGACGGCGTCACCGTCGCCAAGGAGATCGAGCTGAAGGACGCCAATGAAAACATGGGCGCCCAGATGGTGCGCGAAGTGGCCTCGAAGACGTCCGATGTCGCGGGCGACGGGACCACGACGGCGACCGTGCTGGCGCAGGCCATCTTCCGTGAAGGCGTGAAGAACGTGGCCGCCGGCGCCAACCCGATGGCGATCAAGCGCGGGATCGAGACCGCCGTCGCCACGGCCATCGAAGAGCTGAAAAAGCTGAGCAAGCCCGTCAAGGGCGAGATGATCTCCCAGGTGGGAACCGTTTCCGCCAACAACGACAAGACCATCGGCGGCATCATCGCCGAGGCGATGAAGAAGGTGGGCAAGGACGGCGTCATCACGGTGGAAGAGGCCAAGTCGATCGAGACCTCCCTGGAAGTGGTGGAAGGGATGCAGTTCGACCGCGGCTACCTCTCCCCCTACTTCGTGACCGACCCGGAGCGGATGGAAGCCGAGCTGAGCGACTGCCTCATCCTCCTGAACGAGAAGAAGGTCAGCTCCATGAAGGACCTGCTCCCCCTGCTCGAGCAGGTGGCCAAGAGCGGGCGCCCGCTCCTCATCATCGCCGAGGACGTTGAAGGCGAAGCGCTGGCGACCCTGGTGGTCAACAAGCTGCGCGGCACGCTGAGCGTCGTCGCCGTCAAAGCCCCCGGATTCGGCGACCGCCGCAAGGCGATGCTCGAAGACATCGCCATCCTCACCGGCGGCAAGGTGATCAGCGAAGACCTCGGGATCAAGCTCGAGAACGTCCGCCTGGAGGACCTGGGCCGGGCCAAGAAGATCACGATCGACAAGGACAACACCACCATCATCGAAGGGGCCGGCAAGCACGCCGACATCGAGGGGCGCGTGAAACAGCTGCGCGTGCAGATCGATGAGACCACCTCCGACTACGACCGCGAGAAGCTGCAGGAACGGCTGGCGAAGCTGGTCGGCGGCGTGGCCGTGATCAAGGTCGGGGCCGCGACCGAAACCGAGCTGAAGGAGAAGAAGGCGCGCGTCGAGGACGCCATGCACGCCACCCGTGCCGCGGTGGAAGAGGGGATCGTCCCCGGCGGCGGCGTGGCCCTGCTGCGCTGCATCGCCCCGCTCGAAAAGCTCAAGCTCGCCGACGACGAGCAGGTGGGCGTCAACATCGTCCGCCGCTCCCTGGAGGAGCCGCTGCGGATGATCGCCTTCAACGCCGGCCTCGAAGGCGCCGTCGTGGTCGAGAAGGTGCGGGCCAACAGCGACGCCAATTTCGGCTTCAACGCCGACACCGAGCAGTACGAGGACCTGGTCAAGAGCGGCGTCATCGACCCGACCAAGGTGACGCGTACGGCCCTGCAGAACGCCTCCTCCATCGCCGCCCTGCTTCTGACGACCGAAGCCCTGGTGAGCGAGATCAAGGAAGAGGAAAAGACCCCCGCCATGCCTCCGGGCGGCGGAATGGGCGGAATGGGCGGAATGTACTAGCCCCGTAAACCTCGGATGGCACGGATTGCTTTGAAAATCCGTGCCATCCGTGCTTAACTCCCCCCGTGCAACGCGCTCTCTCCTCCCTCGCCATTATCGTCGCCCTCTCGATAGCCACCCTCTGGGCCGGCCTCGGCCGCCTGCCGCTCACCGGGGCGGACGAGCCGCGCTACGCCCGGATCGCGGAGGAGATGCGCCTTTCCGGGCGCTGGGTCACCCCGACGCTCGAGGGGAGGCCGTGGCTCGAAAAACCCCCGCTCTACTACTGGATCACCCGGGTGCCCGGCTCCCTGTGCGGGAGCGCCGAGACGGCCGCCCGCATCGGCCCCGCCCTGTGCGCTTTCCTCGCGGCCCTGGCCGTCCTGTGGGCCGGAACCCGGATCTGGTCCCCCCTGGCCGGAGTGCTGGGCGCCACCATCCTCGTCACGAGCCTCGGCTTCGCCGGTTTCGGCCGCAGCGCCTCGACCGACATGCCCTTCACCTGCTTCTTCACCCTCTCCCTCGCCGTCCTGGCGGTCGCAGTGGAAAGAGACATCGGCTGGAAGGTGCTGGCCGCCTGGGTCTTTCTCGGCCTGGCCGTCCTGGCGAAGGGACCGGTGGCCCTCCTCCTGGCGGGAGGCACGGCGCTCCTCTGCTGGTACCTCAACGAGCGGGGGGGGATGCTCCGGCGCTGGCGCACGGGTCCGGGGGTAGCGGTAGCGCTGGCCGTATCGGTCCCCTGGTTCTGGCTCGCCTTCCGGGAAAACGGCTACGCCTTCATCGCCACCTTCTTCATCAACCACAATTTCGCCCGTTACGTCACCGACATCCACCACCACGCCCAGCCCCTTTATTACTACCTGCCGGTGCTCCTGGCCCTCTTCTTCCCCTGGAGCGGGTGGCTCGTCGCGCTGGCCGGGAAATCACCCCTCGCCGAACTCCGGCGCTGGCGCGAGTGGCGCCCCGCCCCCCTCTTCACCCTCTGCTGGTTCCTTTTCCCCATCCTCTTCTTCTCCCTGTCGGGGTCGAAGCTGGCGGGCTACATCCTCCCTTCCCTCCCCCCGCTCGCCCTGCTCCTGGGCGCGCGCCTCGCGCGCTGGATCGGGGAGGGGGCGGAGGCGCGGGCGCTCTGCGCCGCCGTGACCGCGCAGGCGCTCCTGGCCCTCGGCCTCGCCGTGGCGGCGCCCGTCTTCTTCCAGAAGGATTACGGAGGGCACTGGCGCGAGGGGCTCGCGATCTCTCTCGCCGTCCTGGTCCCGGCCGGCTTCGCCCTTCATTACGGCTGGAGCGGCCGGCCCCGGGACGCCGTCCGGGCGACGGCGCTCGGGGGCGCGGCGCTGGTACTGGCGGTGGTCCTCTTCGCCTTCCCCGTCCTCGGCGAGTACCACTCCACCCGGACGATCGCCCGCGAGGCGCTCGCCCTGCGCCGCGGGGAGGAGCCGATTTTGACCTACCGCTTCTTTCACCACACCCTGCACTACTACACGGGATACCGGGTGGAGGGAGAGCCGAAGGAGATCGGGGCGCTGCGGCGGGCGGTCGCCGGCCGGGCGGCCGCCCTGGTCGTCACGAAGGACGACGGGGTACGGGAGATCGGGGATGCGGGCGATTTCGACACCGTCCCCCTGGCCCGGCAGGGGGATTTCCGCCTGGTGCGGATTCTCCCCAAAAGATAACCGCGCGTTGTACCTGCGGCCGAAATCGGTATAATTGGGGCTCCGGTATCCATGCGGAATAAAACTATGCTCAGACTATACAATACGCTCTCCAGCAGCGAAGAGGAGTTCCGCCCCGTCGAAGAGGGGGTGGTCCGGTTCTACTCCTGCGGCCCCACGGTCTACGACTACGCCCACATCGGCAACTTCCGCACCTTCGTCTTCCAGGACCTGCTGCGGCGGTACCTGCGCTACAGCGGCTACCGGGTGCTCCATGTCATGAACATCACCGACGTGGACGACAAGACGATCCGGAACGCGCGCGCGGAGGGGGTGTCGCTCAGGGACTACACCTCGCGCTACACCGAGGCCTTCCTCGAGGACAGCCGGACCCTCCGGATAGACCCGCCCGACGTCATGCCCCGGGCGACCGACCACATCCCCGAAATGGTGGCCCTGATCCGGAGCCTGGAGGAGAAGGGGTTCACCTACCGCAAGGACGGGTCGATCTATTTCGACATCGCCCGGTTCGAGGGGTACGGGAAGCTGAGCAAGGCCGATTTCAGCGGGGCCCAGGCGGGGGCGCGGGTCGACAGCGACAAGTACGACAAGGCCAACGCCCGCGACTTCGTCCTCTGGAAGGCGAAAAAGGAGGGGGAGGACTTCTGGGAGACCGAGCTCGGCCCCGGCCGCCCCGGCTGGCACATCGAGTGCTCGGCCATGAGCATGAAGTACCTGGGGGAGACGTTCGACATCCACTGCGGCGGAATCGACCTGGTCTTCCCCCACCACGAAAACGAGATCGCCCAGAGCGAGTGCGCCACCGGCCGCCCCTTCGCCCGCTACTGGGTCCACCCGGAATTCCTGATCGTGGAGGGGGAGAAGATGTCCAAGTCGCTGGGCAACTTCTTCACCCTGCGCGACCTGGTCGGCCAGGGGTACACCCCCGAGGCGATCCGCTACCTGCTCCTGTCGGTCCACTACCGCAAGCAGCTGAACTTCACCATGGACGGGTTGCGCCAAGCCGCCGCGGCGATCGCCCGGCTGGAGGATTTCCTCCTGCGGGCGCGGGAAAAGGCGTCGGAGGACGCCCCCACCCCCGAATTCGAGGCCGAGGCCGCCGCCGCCCGCCGGAAGTTCCGCGAGGCGATGGACAGCGACATCAACACCTCGGCCGCGCTCGGCGCCCTCTTCGACTTCGTGCGCGCGGCCAACCAGCGCGACAGCCGCGGGGCGCTCACGGGCGGGGACGCCCGGCTGGCCGTTTCCTTCCTCGAGGAAATCGACGGCGTCCTTGGCATCCTGCGCGGTCGGCCGGAGCTCCTGGACGAGGAGATCGCCCGGCGGATCGAGGCGCGGCAGGAGGCCCGCCGCCGGCGCGATTTCGCCGAGGCCGACCGCATCCGTGACGAGCTCCTGGCAGAGGGGATCCAGCTCGAGGACACCCGTGAAGGGGTCCGCTGGAAGCGCGCCACCGGCGAAAAACCGGTGAAATAAGGGAGGGCCGCGCCAAACGATCCCCCCATGACGGCGCCGCACCTGCTCCTGGGCCGGCGGGGGGAACGGCTGGCCTGCCGCTTCCTCGCGCGTGCGGGGTACGACATCCTCGCCCGCCGCTACCGCGCCCGCCCGGGCGAACTCGACCTGATCGCCTTCGAGGGGGACACTCTCGTGTTCGTGGAGGTGAAGACGCGCTCGTCCAGGAATTACGGCGAGCCGTGGGAGTACGTCGACTGGGAAAAGCGCCAGGCCCTGCGGCGCGCGGCCGAGGACTTCATCTCCCGCTTCGACCTCGGCCGCTTCGACTATCGCTTCGACATCGTCTCGGTCGTCGGCCGGGAGGTCCAGCTCTTCCGGGACGCCTTTTAGGATCCCCCTTGCAGATTTTTTGCATCTCGGGGCTGAAATTCCGCCGATTTATGCTAGAATTTTCTCCTGCCTCAAGAGGGCGGGAATAACTCAGTGGTAGAGTGCAACCTTGCCAAGGTTGAAGTCGCGGGTTCAAATCCCGTTTCCCGCTCCAAAAAACCCCAACTCCAATTTACTCAAATATATAGCCAAACCACCGGCTCTGGATCCCGGCTTTGTTGCTTCGCGGCAAGGTAAGGATTACTCCTGGGGTATAATCCTACTGGAGGAAACCCATGGGCCCGGTTAACCTTAAGGAGGCGCGCGCGCGATTGAGTGACCTTGTACGCGCGGTCGAAAACGGTGAATCGGTGCTGATCACCCGGAGGGGAAGGATCGTCGCCCGCCTTGTCCCACCGGGCGCACCCACCGAACGCCAAAAGGCCCCTGACCTCGCCGACTTTCGTAAAGGACTGGAAGTCAGTGAGGATGAAAACAGTCTTTCGCGCATAGTCATCGAAAACCGCCGCGAGGGCAGATATTGATGGCCCTCGCTAACTAGGCGGCCGACCTGTTCGAAATAAGCCACCGGCTTCTTGGCTGAACATAACTCAAACCTTTACAGTCTCGGGTCCCGCAACACTTGACCGTGCTTCCGCACCATGCCGGCGAGGTGCCACCCGATCATGGCCCCCGCGAGCGGGAGGAAGCAGTCGGTCACATCCGGGTAGCGGCCGGCGATGAACCCCTGCCCGAGTTCGATCGCCACGGAAGCGAGCAACAGCACGGTCCAGAACAGCACTCCCCGCGCCCGCCCTAACCGAATGTGGGAAGCGAGGTAGCCCAGGGGCATGAAAACCAGGAGCGCGTGGAACACATTGCTGAGGGCGCTGACGAAGTAGGCCGACTGGTAATGGCGGAAGGGGAGGAGGGCCGGGCGAAGATACGATTCGCGCAGAACGAAGGGACTCAGGGTGTCGACAGCATGGGCGGCGAGGAGGAAGAGGGCGTAGAGGACAAAGAGCCTGCCGGGCCGGGGGGAGAGGATATACCAGCCGCGGGCGGCCACCCCGATGGCGGCCCCGAGCCAGGAAAAACAGAGGGTGAGGAGGCTGGCCACCCGGGAGGCGACGATCAGCTGGCTCATCTCCGTGACCGTCGCCCAGAGGGCCACCAGGAGGAGGGAAAGGGGATACGCCGCACGGATCCTGAGCTTTTCCAGAACCCCGGCCGCCACGAACCCCATCAGGGCGAACTGCGAGGCCAGAAGGAATTCATCCCCGAGCACCAGGCGAGGGTGGAGGAGCTGGCGGAAAAGCGCCCGCACGTTCCACCAGACCACGCCCACGTCAAGGGTGAAATTGAACGGCTCCAGGGCGTAGACCCAGCTGTAGAGCATCAGCAGCAGGAGGGGGAGGGCGCCGGGGACCCGGGCGACCTCGCGCATGACCGGGTGATGGACCATCCGGGGCCAGAGGGGCGCCAGCCGGAGATAGAGGAGGAAGCCGGCCAGGGTCCCGAGGGTATTAAAGACCAGATCGTTGACTGAACTCACCCGGTTGGGGGTCAGGAGCTGCAGGGTCTCGACCAGCAGACTGAGACCGAATCCCGTCGCGAGGGTGGGGACCAGCCTGCGCCCGAAGCAGTGGGCCCCCAGGATTCCAAGGGGAAGGAACAGGAGGACGTTCTGGACCATGTCGGGGATCGAGGCGATCCGTCCGCGGTGCAGGTCCCAGAAGGGAAGCCACCGGACGCCCTCGACGTTGCGGAGCAGCGCCGGGAGCGAATCCACGACGTGAAACGGGATCAGGGTTCCGTAGATCACGAAGGCTACGTAGGCCGTGAACAGGATTTTCATCTTCCCCATGGGTCACCCGAAAACACGCACTTTACAATGAATGGGGAATGGAGGCGAGAGGAATGGCGCAACTCGCAGTGCCGCGATCTGCTACGAGCCGCGCTTGACCATCACGGTCTTGACCGTTTCGAGCACGATCAGGATGTCGAGGATCCAGGACATGTTCTTGATGTAGAACAGGTCGTACTGCAGCTTTTCGATCGTGTGCTCCAGGGTGTTCGCGTAGCCGTAGTTGATCTGCGCCCACCCGGTGATCCCGGGCTTGACCACGTGGCGCAGGGGGTAGTAGGGGATCTCTTCCGACAGCTGCTCGACGAAGACGGGGCGTTCCGGCCGCGGGCCGACCAGGCTCATGTCCCCCCGCAGCACGTTGTAGAACTGCGGCAGCTCGTCGATCCGCATCCGCCGGAGGATGCGGCCCACCCGGGTCACCCGGTCGTCCCCCTCCCGGGCCCATACCGGGCCGGTGTCCTTTTCGGCGTCCTGGCGCATCGAGCGGAACTTGAAGAGCGTGAACCCCCTCCCGTCCTGCCCCACCCGTTCCTGCCGGTAGAAGATGGGACCCCGGGATTCGAGCTTGATGGCGATCATCACCAGGACCAGAAGCGGCGA
>JAFGSS010000193.1 GCA_016934555.1 Acidobacteriota bacterium
CAGGTCAAGAAGGAGATCGAAGCGCTCGAGGCCATCGCTCCCGTCCGGGAGCGGGATCTCGAGGAACTGCAGGACCGGATCCGGAACCTCAAGATGGACATCCGCTTCGTGGAAGTGCGCCTCGACATCGACCCGGAGTACCTCGGGCGGATCAGCCGGGACTCGGAGATCAGCATCGAATCGCGGGGGCTGATCGGGGATTCCTTCATCGGCATTTCCCCCGGCACCTTCGGAGTCCCCCCCGTCAGGCAGGGGGAATATTACGTCATCGAGAGCGTCCAGAGCGCCGGTTTCCGCGAGATCATGACCGGGGCCAACGACGTGGTGGCCAATTTCGGCGTCCTCTCCGAGCAGTTCAAGGAAATCGTCCAGAGGGTCAATCCCGCCAAGGTGGGATCGGGGATGGGCGAAATCCTCGAGGACACCCAGCGGACGATCCGGGAGGCCAACCGGACCTTCACCCACGCCACCTCCCTGCTCGACGAGATGCAGAAGGGGGAGGGGACGGTGGGGCGGCTCGTGGCCGACCCCGGGCTGTACAACCGCCTCACCGAGTCGCTCGAGAAGTTCAACGCCCTGGCCGAAAACATCCAGAACGGCCAGGGCACCATCGGCCGGCTGATGTCCGACCCTTCCCTGTTCGAAAACGCCAACCAGATGCTGACCAAGGCCGAGAAGGTCATGGACCGGATGGAAAGGGGGGAGGGAACCCTCGGCAAGCTGTCCAGAGACGACGCCTTCTACCGTTCGAGCACCGAGGCGCTCGCCAAATTCGCCCTCCTCATGGAGGAGATCGAGGAGGGAAAGGGGACCATGGGCAAGCTCCTGAAGGACCCGAGCCTGTACCAGAATCTCGACCAGTCCTCCGCCGAGATCACCAAGCTCCTGTACGACATCCGGAAGGATCCCAAGAAGTTTCTGACCATCCGCTTCCGGATCTTTTGAACTTGACACAAATGATGAATCTGTCTAGCCTTACGCCATGTTGAGCGACGTCATCGGAAAAGCGGGCAAGTGCATTCTCGACGGAATCGTGCGGGTCCTCTCGTTATTTCACGTCAACCCCAACATCCTCACCTTCACCGGCGTGCTGATCAGCTTCTGGGCCGCCTTCGAATTCGGCTACGGCAACCTCTTCCGCGGCGGGCTCGTCATCATCCTCGCGGGCCTGTTCGACATGCTCGACGGGGAGGTGGCGCGCGTCAGCCAGAGCGCCACCAAGTTCGGCGCCTTCTACGACTCGGTCATCGACCGCTATTCGGACGTCATCATCCTCCAGGGGCTCGTGGTGTACTACGCCCGCCAGCAGAGTCTGGGATACGTGGTGCTGGTCGGCGTGGTGGTCATGGGCGCGGTGCTCACGAGCTACACCAGGGCGCGCGCGGAATCGCTGATCCCCAAATGCAAGGTCGGGTTCATGGAGCGGCCGGAGCGGATCGTGCTCCTGATCATCGGCGGGCTTTCGGGGCGGATGGAAGCCGTGCTCTGGGTCCTGGCGGTGCTGGGCAACTGGACGGTATTCGACCGGATCTACTACACCTGGAAGCAGCTGCCGAAGCCCTCCCGCCCCCTCGGGCGCCCGGCGGCGCCCGCTCGCCCGTAATCAGAATTTGAGCACTTCGACCCCTTTGGGAAGTTTCTGCTCGAAGAGATCGTCCGGGAGCCGCGCGTTGAGCTTTCCCTCGCTGAAGGTCTCGAGGAGGTAATCGCCGCTCGGCTCCTCGATCCGGTACCGGACCGGGGTCACGTTCGATTGGTCGAACGAGACCGTGATGGAGCGGACGCTCGCGGCCGCCTTCGGGTCGCGGGGTTTGAATTCGAGCACGAAGCACTTCCGGCCGTCGATCGACTCCGTCCCCTTCCAGGCGATGTGGAATTTGCCCCGCAGGTTTTCCGACGACTGGCCGAGCCCCGTCCCGAGGTATTCCACCAGGTTCTTCCGTTTCCCCAGCGCATACACCTGCGCCTGGCGCACGACGGGCTGGTAGAGCACCGCGCTGTCCCCCTTGATCGTCAGGATCCGTTTCCCCGGGGCCTCGATCTCGTGCCGCATCATCACCGATCCGTCCCGGGCGACGGCGTAGTGGAAGCGCCCCTTTTCCGGGGTGTCGAACTCTTCGAGCACCGCCGTGTATTTCTTCTGGGAAAGTTGTGCCGAAAAGGAGCGGAACGTCCGGCTGACCTGGTCCACCCGGGCCAGGGCCTTTTCGAGTTCGGCGGACGCGTCGGCCTCGGCCGAGGGGGCCCCCCCCGCCAGGCACGCGGCCAGAAGAATGGATGGATACACCAACGCCATTGCCAGTCGCATCAAATTCCCTCCCTATGGACTATAGATGCTTACGGACGCCCGGGGGGTCGATCCTTTTCGCTCGGGGTCCCCGTGGTGTGCGGGAAAAGGCGGAGATCCGCGCTGTTTCTGACGAAACAGCCGCGCGGAACCAGGAAGATGAAGGCGAGGATCAGAATGCAGATGATGTCGTACTGGATGGTGCCCCGGCCGTAGGACCAGACGAAAATTTTCCTCGATGCCGTGCGCACTCGTCCCATGCCGATCAGTAGAGTCTTTCGAATTCCGGTTCGTAGGAATACCTGGCGGTCGGGGTGAGGATCCGCCCGTCCTTCATCTCGATCACGCGGCTGGCCGTCGAGGCGGCCTCGGAATCGTGCGTGATCATCACGATCGTCTGCCCCAGCTTTTCGTTGAGATCCCGCAGCATCCGCAGCACCGTGTGCGAATTGCGCGAATCGAGGCTGCCGGTGGGCTCGTCGGCCAGGATGATGGACGGCCGGTTGATCACCGCACGCGCGATCGCCACCCGCTGCTGCTCCCCGCCCGAGAGTTCCGAGGGGCGGAAGTTGAACTTTCCGCCGAGCCCCAGCATCTCGAAGATCGGGGCGATGCCGTTGGAATTCGGGGCCCCGTTGCCGTGGATCTTCTTGGCCAGTTCGATGTTCCCCCTCGCCGTCAGCGTCGGAAAGAGATTGAAGCGCTGAAAGACATAGCTGATCTTCTTTCGGCGCACGGTCGTGCGCTCCGAATCGGACAGCTTGGAGATGTCGATCCCGTCGATGAGGATCGACCCGCCCGTGGGCTGCAGCAGCCCGCCGAGCAGGTGCAGCAGGGTCGATTTCCCGCACCCGGAAGGGCCCATGATGGCGATGAACTCCCCCTGCCGGACCGTGAGGTTCAAACCTTGCACCGCCGGCACGTCCACGCGGCCCGAACGGTAGGTCATCTCCAGGTTGATCGTCTCTATGGCGTTCGCCACCGAGGATTCGTCCTTCATGTCACCCATGTTTCCCCTACTCGTAGCTCAACGCTTTGACCGGGTCCATCTTCGCGGCCTTGTAGGCCGGGTACAGCGCACCAAAGGTCCCGGCCAGAAGGCCCAGAGCGAGCCCGCGGAGCAGATCCTCGGCCGTCATGGACACCTGGAGCGTCGGGAACCGCGTAATGATCACGATGCGGATAATCTCGCTGACCGCTATCCCCAAAAGCGCGCCCAAGCCGCATATCATAGCAGATTCCTGAATGATCATGCCAACTATAAAACGCCTGGACGCCCCCAGCGATTTCAGGATCCCGATCTCGCGCGTCCGTTCGAAGATCGTGGTGTACATGGCCAGCAGGATGACCATGAAGCTGAGGAGCATCGATACGAGCACCACCAGCATGCGGAACTCGTTGAGGCCCGGCAGCCGCGTTTCGGCCAGGAGCAGGTTGGGGTCCGACGCCCGCAGGATGGAGTTGCCCGGAAACTTGTCCGCGAGGGTCTGGTACACGGTGTCCAGGTCCGCCTTCGGCTCCGCCTTGACGAACATGATCGTCACCTTGTCGGGGGTGCCGTTGAGCATCTTCATCGTCTCGAGGGGGATGAAAACCCGGACCACGGCCCCCGGGCGGCAGATGGCCGTGACCTTGAAGTCGTGGTTCAGCACGTTGATCGTCATTCCCGGTTTGAGTTTCTGGGCGTCGGCGTAGGCCTGGTCCACGATGACCTCGTCCCCCTCGAGGGAGGGCGTGCCCTCCACGATCTCCAGCCGGCCCGGAAACTTGTTGTAGCTTTCCATGTCGATGCCGAAGACCAGGCCGAACCCCTTGGCGTGGAACTTGCTCAGCACCGGGGTGACGGCCGCCACCCCCGGAAGGCCCTCGATCACGCCCGTCAGCTTCTGGTTCAGACTGGCGTCGCTGAAAGCGTAGAAGATGGAGGAGCCGCCCGGCTGCAGGATGAAGTCCGAGCCGAGCGCCATCGTACGCCCGAGATAATCGTCCAGGGTGCCGGAGACGATGCCGCCGACCACCAGCATGAGGATGACCCCGAGGGCGACGGCAAGGATGCTGATGAAGGTGCGCGTCGGGCGCGAACGGATGTTGGCGGTGACCAGGTTTTCCATTTTAAAAGCGCTGCTCCTTTTCGGTATTCCCAAGTGTCACGATCTCGGCGCCCGGCGGCGGGGAGAGCTCGAAGGCTTCATCCCTGAGCCCCCTGGCGACACGCCAGCTGTCGCCCTCGAACTCCAGTTTCACCGCGTACCCGTCCTCGGGGCGCTCGAGGCGGATCTCCGCCGGGAGCATGATGCCCCCGGCCGGCTCCATCCCGAGGTATTCGATGTCGCTGATGATGCGCCCGTCCTCGCGAAAGATCTGCTGCCGGGCGATGGCCAGCCGGGAGCGCTCGATCCAGATCCTGCGCAGGCAGTGAATCCTGGGCCCCTCCCCCTCACGGTACGAGGAAAGTATATAATATTTGGCCTCGTTGTCAGCCGTCTCTTCGAGCGAAACCCGCACCCCCCCGGCACCGAGATCGATCCCCGCCGGGATCAGCGCCTCGTAGATATGAGGGGCCCGCAGCGGGATGCCGCCCGGCAACTCCTCCAGCAGGAGGTCCTCGGCCGAATTGCTCCCCCGGTAGAATCGGAGCTTGCCCGGCACCCAGGCGGAAAAATCGTCCCCCACGCTCAGCACGTCGAAGATGGCGGTCTTGGTGATGGGATTCTGAACCACAAGGCGCAGGCTGTCCGGGTTGCGCACGAGCAGGTATCCCGGCGCCCGCCTGTACTCCTCCTGCTCCCCGCTCTCCCATCTGCCGTAGGTGAGCGTCACTTTCATCCGCGCGTTGGCCAGGTCCGGGATCCCGCTGTAGCCGTTGACGATCCCGACGAGCTGGTCGAAACCCGCCTCCCGCGCCGCGAGGATCCGGGCGGGGACCTCCACGTTGACCGTTCGCTTGATGCTGCACCCCGGCCCGAGCAGCCCAAGCGCCAGCGCCAGGAGGACTCCGGCAAGGCCCCGAGCGCGTCGTCCGCTTCCCCCAGGTGCTGGCAACTGCAATATTTCTTTCATTTAAGCCCCGGCCCGTCGTTCGGGATGGGAGAATCTAACAGAGTACACCGGCCTTGTCAACGAAGCCTCCGGCGCCTTACGCTGAGATAATACGCCGCGACGGCGGCTGCGGCGAGGAGAAAAAGGGCGAAAAGCACCCGCCCGATGAGGCCCAGGTTGTTCTCGACGAAGACCTTGATCGGCTCACCGTAGAGCACGGCCAGGATCCCCCAGGTCGCATACCTCACGGTCCGGCCGAGAAGAACGGCGCCCAGGAAGGGGGCCAGGCTCATGCGGAAGACCCCGGCACTCAAAACAAAAATCTTGAATGGCATGGGAGGGGGGATGATGCTGGGGATGAGGACGGTGAAGATGCCCCATTTCCGGTACATCCTCCGGGCGCTCTCGATCTTCTGCTCGGAGAAGCGGCGGCGCAGGATCGGCTGCCCCCCCTTGCGCCCCACCGTGTAGAGGATGAGGCACCCGATTACGGATCCCAGGATCGTCATGGCCACGAAGTAGGCCATGCGCCCCCAGGGCCCCCCGGCCGACAGCAGGATGATGAGGATGTCGTTCCCCTCGGGAACGCTCAGAAAGGAGGAGTCCCCTATCGCCAGGAGCAGGACGCCCAGTCCTCCCAGGCTCATGATCAGGGCCCCGGCCGAACTCCCCATTCTTTCGAGCCAGTGCCCGGTCGAAAGCGCGATCAAACTCAGAGGATGATAGAGAGAATTCATGGATGCCAGCGGCCCTGCCCGGCCGACGCTTCCGCGCGGCCCCGATCCGGGTTCATTTTTACGGTTGAGGCGGAAACCGTGGCCCGAGGCACACCCGTTCCCGAGGGTTGAAAGTAACACAGCGGCCGATTTCGCGGCAAGGGCCAGTTCTCCTTTACCGCTCCCCGCCGGGGGCGGCAGGCAACCGGGCGATGGGGTTCCTGTTCATAAAAGCCGTAACTCGTTGACATGGAATGACACTGCAGGTAGAATGCCTCCAAAGCAAAGGCAAGGAAACTGTAAGGAGAACCGGCTTTCGGGGAAGCCGTGGATTAATCCGAATGAAGATCCTGCTATGGAATCTATCGCGGCGGTACTGAAATCGCAGAGGGAGCAGCGCAAACTCTCCCTGTCCCAGGTTGCGGCCGACACACGGATCAGCACGCGCCACCTCGAGAGCATCGAGGAGGGGCGTTTCGAAGACCTGCCGGGGGGCATGTACAACCGCGCCTTCCTGCGCGCCTACTGCGAACGCCTGGGCCTGGACCAGTCGGAGATGCTCGAGCGTTACGAATCGGAGGTCTCCCCCCGGACGGAAAAACCGTCGCGGAGCAGAACCCCGATCGAGCCGGGCCGCTCGTGGCGTATCCCGCCCGTGATCGTCTGGAGCCTGATGCTGGCCGTCTCCGCGGTCGGGATCTTCCTGGCCAGGGAATCGATTTACGAAATCTTCTCCCCCTATTTTTCCAAACCGGCGGCCCCGGCCGTGACCTACGCCCCACCCGCCTCCGCGGCTGCGGCCGCTTCGGCGGGCTCCGCACCTTCGCCGGGCTCCGCACCTTCGCCGGGCTCCGCACCTTCGTTGGACTCCGCACCCGCGACGGGTTCCGCACCTTCGTTGGACTCCGCACCCGCGCCGGGCTCCGCACCTTCGTTGGGCTCCGCACCCGCGGCGGGCTCCGCACCTTCGCCGGGCTCCGCACCTTCGTTGGACTCCGCACCCGCGCCGGGCTCCGCACCTTCGCCTGATCCGGCGGACAGGTCCGCCGAAGCGGCAACAGCCGCGGAGGCGGACGGCATGCTCCGGCTCGAGGTGGAGGGGACGGAAGCGAGCTGGATCTCCATCTCCCGCGACGGCAGCCCGGCGATCCAGAAAATCCTCGAGCCGGGAGAGATCCAGTCGGTCAGCGCGACGGAGCAGATCCGGATCGTGGTCGGCAATGCCGGGGGCGTCAGCCTCAGGATCAACGGCAAACGGGCAAAACCGCTGGGCCGGTCGGGAGAAGTGGTCCGCCTTATCATCGACCGGGCCACCGTGGCCGGACTGCTCGATCCGGGCGCGGGTTAAGGAATGGACCCGGACTTTCTTCGGCGCTCGCTGCCCCGGAACCGTCGTCTCCTGGCGGCGCGCGGCCTTCTCCCGCTGCCGCCCGCCGATACGCTCGCCCTTCTGGTCGCCCTGGTCGCGGACGAGGACCCGGAAATCGTGCGCCTGGCCTCGGCGACGATCGACGGCTGGCCCGCCCGGGATCTCGTCCCCCTGCTGCGCGGGAAGGAATGCGCGCCCGCCGTCCTCGGGCATCTGGCCGATCCCTCGAGGCCCGCCGCGGTGCTCGAAGCCCTGATCGAAAACCCGGCCACCCCGGGACCCGCCGTAGCCCTCCTCTCCCGCGCGCTCGACGAGCCTCTCGTCGGCCGCATTCTCGACAACCGCCAGCGCATTCTCGAATGTCCCGGGATCCTGGACGGAGTGCGCCGGAACCCCCGGGCCGGCACCGAAACCCTCAGGGTGCTGCGGGAGATCGAGACCGATTTCATGGGCACCCGGCGCGCCGACTACACCGTCGCCCCCTCCCCCCCGATTCCCGCAGCTCCCGGGGCGGTCGCCCACGCGGGGGACGCCCGCGTCCAGGACGCCTCCGTTCTGAAACCGTCCCCGGAGCCGGAGTTCGAAATCCCCCCGCAGGATCTCTCCCTGGAGGGGCTCCCGCCGGACGAGGAGGAGCGCCGCCGCGCCATCGGCACCCGGCTTTCCTCCATGCCGGTCCGGGAGAAGATCCGTTACGCCCTGTTCGGCACCCGCGAAGTCCGGGCCATGCTCATCGCCGACACCAACAAGGAGGTCGCCCGCGCCGTGCTCCGCAGCCCCAAGATGGGAGACGGCGAGGTGGAGAGCATCGCCGCCATGCGCACGGTGGGCGAAGAGATCCTGCGCGAAATCGGCGGGAGCCGGGAGTGGACCAAGAGCTACAACACCGTCCATAACCTAGTGCGCAACCCCAAGACGCCGGTGGCCGTTTCCCAGCGGCTGATGTTCCGCCTGCGCAACCAGGACCTGGGGATGATGGCGCATGACAAGAGCATCCCCGATGCGGTCCGCCACAACGCCGCGCGCCTGGTCAAGCAGCGGACCCAGACAAGGAACGGCTCATGACGACTCCGCCCCCGCATCCCGCCCGCGCGAGGATTCCGCACCTGGAGATCCTCGACGACTCCCCCGACGCCGCCCGGATCGTGCAGCTCTACGCCGGCGAGGTCCTCGCGGGCCGTACGCGCACCCTCCGGCTGCTGGGACGCAAGCATTCGGCCCGCATCCTCCACACGCTGCTCGGATACGAGGTCCAGTCCTCCTACAAGCGGATCCAGTGCCCCGACCTGGTCACGGCCCGCTACGTCCGGCTCTTTTCGGAACTGGGGTTCGGGTCGATCCACCTCCCCTACGACCCGACCGTGACCGCGCGTGTGATCCCGCAGCTGGAAGCCGCCGTCCTGAACCTCGAGCGCCGCGTCCGCGCCCTTTTCTCCGGGGACCCGAAGCTCGCGCCCTACGTCCTGCGCCGCGTCTATGCCCTTCTTCGCAGGCGCATCCGCGCCCTCTCCGCCTGAGGCCCGGGGAGCGCGATTGCATTGTCCGCACCCGCAGTGTTGTGTTAAAATAACGTCAAAGATCGAATCAAGACATTCTGTGGCGCCCGGCGCTTTCCGGGTTTCGGGATCCGTCCGGACGCCTGTTTATCTGACCTGCGAGGAAGAAGCTATGCGATTTCCCTACGTTCGGATATTGGCAGCGGTGGCGGTGGCGATCTGTTTAGGCGCGGGAGCCCAGGCGCAGGACAAGGTGCAGCGGGAAGTCAATGTTCACGAGAACGTGCGGCTGCTGATCATGGCCCCCCGGGCCGACCTGCCGCCCGAAATCCGGAAGCAGTACGAGGATTTCCTCCCCCTTTTCGAAGAGGTGCTCAAGGAATCGACCACGGACGAGACGGACGCGTGCGCCCTGACCATCCGCGTGAGCGCCGACATGAAGGAGGTGGGAGCGGCCAAGACCCAGCGCCCGCTGGCGCGGGTGTCGGCCTTCCGCCGCAATTCACGGCAGGAATTCATGGCCACGTTCATCCTTTACAGTTATCTTTCCGCCGGCCCCGTAAACAAGGAGGAGACGGAGCATTTTCTGAAGAAGCAGATCCTGGACTGCGCCATCTGCAATTCAGGGAACTGAAGGAAGCGCCGGGGCGCCCGGGACGAGGTCCGCGCGCACGACCTCGAGATTCCGGGCGGGGATGCTGAGCCGGACCAGGCGGTTGCGCCCGTCCACGACGAGGTTCCCCGTCCAGAGCCCGACCAGCTCGAGGCGGAAATGCCGCACCGGCACCGCCCCCGCGGCAGTCTCCACCCTGGCCGTGCCGGCCGCGGTGACGACGAGGGGGAGATCGGCGCCGACGACGGGGATGAAATTGGCGAACGTCTGCGCCCCCCCCTTGTCCGCGTCGTAGCGCGCCGCGACGTAGTCGGCCTGGTGGTAGACGTTGAAGTCGAAGATCACCATGTCCGGGGTGAAGGGGACGGTGATCTCGCTCGTCTGCCCGGAGCGGGTGAGCACGCGCGTGAGTTGTCCGGCGTTGACCGTCACCTCGAAGGAATCGCCCGACGAACCGCTCGTGTAGCGGTAGCCGTAGGAAACGAGCTCCCGCTCCGCCGAAAAGACCATCCGCGCGGTGTACGCCATGCGGCTGGCCTGGTTGCCGTCCGAGATGATGATTTCGTGCGCGGAAACCGCGGTCAGGGTCCCGTCGTCGCCGACGGTTTCCCTGACGCTTTCGCTCCCGACCGGCTCCCCGTTGATCAGGATCAGGTAGGACTGGGCGTACTCCCCCTCCCCGGCGGCGGCCGCCGCCAGAAGCAGAAAGGCCAGCCCGCAAAAAACGGGTATCTTCATCTCCGGCTCCTCACGATCTTGGTTGCGGGCACCCGCACGAGCGCGCTCCTCATGGAGGCGGCCACGGAGGGGGACACCTCCTCGCGCACGAACGCGACCAGCTGCTCCATCTCCAGCTGCAGCTGCTCCATCTTTTCTCGCATGTGCAGGATGACCTCGACCCCCGCGAGGTTCACCCCCAGCTCCCGCGTCAGGGTCAGGATGACCTCCAGCTGCTCCAGGTCCTCCTTGGTGTACAGCCGGGTGTTCCCGTCGCTCCGGGAGGGCTTGAGCAGCCCCAGCCGCTCGTACAGGCGCAGGGTCTGGGGGTGGATTCCGTACGTCTCCGCCACCGAGCTGATCATGTAGCCTGTCTTTTTACGCCCCACCACGGCTTCCCTCCTGTCATAACCCCTGGAGGCCGGCGCGCGGGTCCTCCGGGTTCAGGCGTGCGAGTTCCCTCAGGATCTCCCGCGAGCGCTCGTCGGCCGCGTGCGGAACCACCACCCGCACCTCGACGATCTGGTTGCCGGGCACGTCCCCCCTGAGGGAGGGGGCCCCCTTGCCCCGCAGCCGGAATTTCTGCCCGCTCTGGGTGCCGGGGGGGATCTTCAGCAGCGCCTTCCCGTCGACGGAGGGGACCTCGATCCTGGCGCCCAGGGCCGCCTCCGTCAACGTGATCGGCACGGTGCAGACGATGTCGTTCCCTTCCCGGCGGAAGAATTCGTGCGGCCGGACGGATATGATGAGATAGAGATCCCCAGGGGGGGACCCGTTCCTCCCCGCGTTCCCCTTCCCCGCGACCCGCATCCGGTAACCGCTGGCCACCCCGGGCGGGATCCGGACCGTGACCGTTTCCTCCACCGGCCGGCTCCCCGAGCCGCCGCAGGCGCCGCAACGCCCCCCGACGCGCCCGTTCCCCCCGCACATCCGGCAAGGACCGGAAACCTTCATGAATCCCTGCGACCGCGCCTCCTGTCCCGATCCCTGGCAGCGGGGACAGACCTGCTGGGAGTGCGAGCGGTCGGCGCCGCTGCCTCCGCACGCCGTGCACGCCTCGCGCCGCGCGATGGAAAGCCGGGCCGAAAACCCGCGGATGCTTTCCGTGAACGAAATGTTGAGCTGCTGTTCGAGGTCCTCCCCCCGGGTCGGCGCCTCCTGGCGCCCGCGCCCGAAAAGCTCGCTGAAGATGTCGCGAAAACCGCCCCCGCCGAAGCCGGCCCCGGAAAAATCGAAGCCCTGGGAGGCCGCCCCCCCGGCCCCCCTTCCGCGTGCACCCGCCTGCTCCCTGATATTGTCGGAATAGAAGCCGTACTGGTCGTAGATCGCCCGCTTTTTGGCGTCGCTGAGCACGTCGTAGGCTTCCTGGATCTTCTTGAAGCGCTCCTCGGCGGACTTGTCCCCCGGGTTCACGTCGGGATGGTTCTTCCGGGCCAGGCGCCGGTAGGCCTTTTTGATTTCGGCCTCTTTGGCCTCGCGCGGCACTCCCAGGATGGTGTAGAAGTCCTCTTTGCCAGCCATACTAGCGCCTTTTTTCCCTGCGCGGTCCCCGGCCGCCCGTTTTCGGCAGCACCAGGTGCACCAGCCCGTCGGCAAGCCTCATCCGCGCCCTCTCCGTATCCGCCGCTTCCGGAAGCTCGAAGCTGCGCAGGAACCTGCCGCGCTGTCCTTCCAGCCTCTCATAGTTCTCGTCCTCGCAGCAGGTGTCGAAGCGCCGCTCCCCGCGGATCGTGAGCGTCCGCCCGGAGAACTCGAGCCGGATGTCCTCGAGTTCCACCCCCGGAATTTCGGAGCACAGGACATATTCACCGGCCGTCTCGTAAAAATCGGTGGGGGGCACCCAGGTTACGTCCTCTTCCTTCATAATCGATCCCCGGCGGGCGGCCGGAAGCACACCGGCCGCCCGCGTCCCCGAGACTAGGACTGCCCGTTCTTGTCCATATCGACATATTCCGCGTCGATGACGTCATCTTCCTTCTTGCCCGACGAGGCCGCATCCCCGGAAGCGGGGGCCCCCGCGTCGGGCGGCTGCTGTCCGGCGGTCTTCTGGTACATCGCCTCCGCCAGCCGGTGCGACGCCTGGGTCAGCTCCTCGGCCGCCGCGTTCATTTCGGCCGCCTCGGCCGCGCCCTCGAGCGCCGTCTTGGCCTTTCCAAGCGCCGCGTCAAGGGTGGAGGCGTCCGCCTCGGAGATCTTGTCGCGGTTTTCGGTCAGCAGCTTCTCGGTGTTGTAGATCAGGCTGTCGAGCCGGTTCTTGGCCTCGATCTTGTCCCGGTTCTTCTGGTCCTCCTCGGCGTGAGACTGCGCGTCCTGCTGCATGCGCTCGATCTCCTCCTTGCTGAGGCCGCTCGAGGCGGTGATGGTGATCTTCTGCTCCTTGCTCGTGGCCATGTCCTTGGCGGAGACGTTCACGATCCCGTTGGCGTCGATGTCGAAGGTGACCTCGATCTGCGGGACGCCGCGCGGGGCCGAGGGGATCCCCACGAGGTGGAACTTGCCCAGGGTGCGGTTGTCGCGTGCCATGGCCCGTTCCCCCTGCAGGACGTGGATTTCGACCGACGTCTGGCTGTCGGCCGCCGTGCTGAAGATCTCCGACTTGCGGGTGGGGATGGTGGTGTTCTTTTCGATCAGCTTGGTGAACACCCCCCCGAGGGTCTCGATGCCGAGCGACAGCGGCGTCACGTCGAGCAGCAGGAGGTCCTTGACGTCCCCGGCAAGCACGCCCGCCTGGATCGCCGCCCCCACCGCCACGACCTCGTCCGGGTTCACCCCCTTGTGCGGGTCCTTGCCGAACAGGTCCTTCACCAGCTTCTGCACCCGCGGGATCCGGGTCGAACCCCCGACGAGGACCACCTCGTCGATGTCCCCCGGTTTGAGTCCGGCGTCGGAGAGCGCCTGTTTGAGGGGCGCGATGGTCCGCTGCAGGATGTCTTCCACCATCTGCTCAAATTTGGCCCGCGTCAGCTTCATGTTCAGGTGCTTCGGCCCCGAGGCGTCGGCGGTGACGAAGGGGAGGCTGATCTCGGTTTCCATCACCGAGGACAGCTCCATCTTGGCCTTTTCCGCCGCCTCGCGCAGCCTCTGCAGCGCCATCTTGTCCTTGGAGAGGTCGATCCCCTGGTCCTTCTTGAACTCCTCGATGATCCAGTCCATCAGCCGCTGGTCGATGTTGTCGCCGCCGAGATGGGTGTCGCCGTTGGTCGACTTGACCTCCACGACCCCCTCGCCGACCTCCAGGATGGAGATGTCGAACGTTCCTCCCCCGAAATCGTAGACGGCGATGGTCTCGTCCTTCTTCTTGTCGAGACCGTAGGCCAGGGCCGCGGCCGTGGGCTCGTTGACGATGCGGACCACTTCCATCCCCGCGATCCGCCCCGCGTCCTTCGTGGCCTGGCGCTGGCTGTCATTGAAGTAGGCGGGGACGGTGATGACGGCCTTTTCCACCTTCTCCCCCAGGTATTCCTCGGCCGCCTGGCGCATCTTCTGCAGGATCATGGCCGAAACTTCGGGAGGATTGTAGGTCTTGTCGCCCATCTTCACCTGCACGTCCCCGTTGGGTCCCCCGCTGACCTTGTAAGGCACCAGTTTGGCCTCTTCGTCGACCTCGGCCAGCTTTCTCCCCATGAACCGCTTGATCGAAAAAATCGTGTTTTCGGGATTGGTCACCGCCTGCCGCTTGGCCACCTGCCCGACGAAACGCTCGTTGTTCTTCCCCATGGCCACCACGGACGGAGTCAGCCGGCCCCCCTCGGGGTTGGTGATCACCTTGGGCTCCCCCCCCTCCATGACGGCTACTACAGAGTTGGTGGTCCCCAGGTCAATTCCGATAATCTTACCCATGTCTCTCCTCCTTCATGATTCGGATCCACTTCCAAACGCTTATCATAAATGCAATCTGATGCGGACGCCTATCCTTAGCGTCACCCTTATATAGAACCTGAGTGTGTTATTGTCAATCTCCCCAGCCCCCAAAAACTCGATCCTGAATCAATCCTGGACATCCACCTTTTGCACTCCTGGACACCCACCTTTTGCCGCTCCAGTGTAATCCTGGACATCCACTTTTTGGCTCGAAAGATGAAGCTCCGGGAGTCCCACAAAAGGTGGATGTCCAGGATTGGGGGAGGGTGTGTCAAAAGGTGGATGTCCAGGATTGGGGGGCGTGTGTTATGATACGGGGGCTATGAAAAGACCGGGCTTCTGGCTTCCGCTGCTGATTATGGCCGGCGGTATCGCGGCCGCCGCCTACGAGATCAAGACCGTGCCGGTCCGTCCGATCGAAAGCTACCCGGCCCGGGCGACCGTGGCCGGGGCGACCATCGCCGCCGATCCCTACCCGAACGACGAGAAATCCCACACCGCTTTCGACATCAAGGACCTGAACTCGCGCGGGTACAACCCCATCCACATCATCATCCAGAACGGGACAACCGGCTTCCTCAACATCCGGACCCGGAACATCATCCTCATCACCTCCGCGGGGGAACAGATCTACTCGACCCCCGGGACCATCGTGGTGGACGACGTGACCCGGTCCGGCCTGACCGGCAGGATGCCCCTGATGGGGTCCGGGGACGACGCGACCTCGACCCGCGAAGGGTCGCCGCTTTCCGATTTCACCTCCAAGGAGCTGATCAACGCCTCGATGGCGCCCGCATCCGTCACCGACGGCTTCCTCTTCTTCTATAACCCGGACCGCAAGAAGAACCTCTTCGCGGGGGCCACCCTCTACATCCCGAAACTGGAGGAGGAGGGGACGCGCAGGCCGGTCGGGCCGTTCACCATCCACCTGGAACGGGCCGCGGCCGAATAGCCGCGGGGCCGGGGCAAAAAAAAAGCCGCCCGCCGCCGGAGAGGTCCTGCTCCGGAGTCGGGCAGCCGCCGGCCGCCTTGTCGCGCCCGTCGAGGGCGCGGGTCTATCGCCGCTTGATCCGGTACACCTCGGCGTAGATGCGCCGAAGCGGGGCCACGCAGTAGTGGTGGATCAGCTCCATGAAGTTGGCGGGGTCCGCGATCAGCTCCTCGAGCAGACTGTCCCGGA
This sequence comes from Acidobacteriota bacterium, assembly GCA_016934555.1. Classification (GTDB taxonomy): domain Bacteria; phylum Acidobacteriota; class UBA6911; order UBA6911; family UBA6911; genus UBA6911. The sequence goes on from JAFGSS010000193.1 coordinate 15,279, forward strand.
TGCCGAAGGAGAGCCGGACGATGTCGGCCTTCCCCTCGCGCGTCTCCACCTTGATGCTCCCGGCGATGTCGTCCCCGAGGGTGAACACGTCGCAGTTGCGCGTCTTCTTGATCTTCTTGAAGCCCTCGATGGCCTTCTCGCTGTTGGCCCGGTAGTATTCAGCGATCCGCCGCGCGAGCTCGGCGTAGTCGAAGTTCGGGACCTTGTTGTTGACGCTCACCTCGATGCCGCATTGCGCCTCGTCGGCCGTCACCGACAGACCGTAGGTGAAATCGAGGTCCCCCTTGTCGAACTTGATCCTGTGCCCGTTTTCATCGTGAAAACGCTTGAGCTCGGCGGGGCCGAAGATGTCGGGGTCTTCCGCTTTCTTTTCCGTGGTGATGTAGTAGTCGCTGACGCTCAGGTACCACTGGTCGATGATGGTTTCGAGCGCCTTGTCGATCAGTTCCGCCGTTTGGGGTGGGATGTTTTTCTTTCCAGACAAGCTTTTGATCCTCAGAAATGTGGGTAAAGGTCCAGCCGCCCTGCACTCTCCTGCGCCATGAAAGACGGGAGTATATCACGCCCCCCTGCCCGTGTGGAAATTTCTTGCCGGCAATTTGCCCCCGCCCCCGCCCCCGGGGACGGAACACCGATTGACAGCGACGGCCCGATCATGGATAATGCGACTCCGAAATGCCGACCGTGGGTGGTTAGCTCAGCTGGGAGAGCGCCGCGTTCGCAATGCGGAGGTCGGGGGTTCGATCCCCCCACCATCCACCAGTCGGCTTCGCCCGGTCCCCCCTTGCGGAATTATCCCAACTGACTTTTTCGTATTCTCCGCGGCCCATGGGGGTGCGCGAAACACCCCCCCTTTTAGGCCGTAGTATATTGCATAAGTGTCCGCCCCCGGTGCACGGGCGGGTTGAGGATCGGGGCGCCCGCGGCCTAGTTCAGTTCCTTCTGCGCGGCCTCGAGGATCTTTTCCTGCCCGATCAGGCTCCCCTTGTTCCGGGCCCGGTAGGCGATGTCGAGCTGGGTCTTCGCCCTCTTCTGGAAACGGTTCTGGATCAGGTGGCACTTGGCGAACGCCTTCATCGCCTCCTCGATCTTCCCCTCGTTCTTGAGCGCCACCCCGAGATAGAGGTAGATCTCGCCGAACTTCGGCCGTGCGCCCAGGGCGCGCTCCGAAAGGCCGCGCACCGCGATGGAGTTCCCCTGCTTGAGGAGCGCGTCCAGGTTCTCCGTGAAAAGCCCGTCGGCGTACGCCACGAGCCGGGAGTCCATATCGGGCCGGTCCCGGTAGAGCGCCGCGATCCGCTGCGCACGATCGGTCGGGCTTTTCACCGCCGCGATCGCCTGGAGGCGCTCGTAGTCCTCCGCATACTTGATCTCGTCGAGGCCGGCTTCCTGGGCCAGGCTGGAAGGGACCGGCGCCAGGGCGGCTCCCAGGAGAAGGCCTGCGAGAGAGAGGATCCAGGTCCGAAGGGGATGTTTGCTGTTGGCCGACATTAAATGCACCTCCCGTGGAAAGTCTATTTACAAATGAGAACCGGAATGTTAAATACTATCTTCGCCGGGGGCGCCTAGCTCAGCTGGTAGAGCACTGCGATCACACCGCAGGGGTCACAGGTTCGAGTCCTGTGGCGCCCACCACCCTTTTCCCGCCATTGTAACGGCCCCTTCCAATTTTCAAAAGCTTTTTCCTTTACCCTGCCGGGAGCCTCCGCCCGCGCCCCGCCGCCCTCATCCACGGGCCGCTGGCTTCGGCGCCCCTTTTGGGTTATGGTAGTCGCACCGCGGCGCTTGTGAATCCTGGGGAAAGCGGATGGCCGAAGTCGTTGGACACTACGAGATCCTGGAAAAGCTGGGGGAGGGGGGGATGGGCCTCGTCTACCGGGCCCGCGACACCCGCCTCGGCCGCGAGGCCGCCCTCAAGCTGCTGCCCGAACGGCTGGCGCAGCAGCCGGCCTACCTGCAGCGCTTCAAGCGCGAGGCGCGCGCGGCCTCCTCGCTCAACCACCCCAATATCTGCACCATCTACGAAATCGGGGAGCACGAGGGGCGCCCCTTCATCGCCATGGAACTGCTCGAGGGGGAGACGGTGCGGCAACTCCTCGCGGGCAGGCCGCTCGAGGAGGATCGCATCCTCGCCCTCGGGATCGAAATCGCCGACGCCCTGGAGGCGGCGCACTCGAAGGGCATCATTCACCGGGACCTCAAGCCCGCGAACATTTTCGTCACCCGCCGCGGCACCGTCAAGATCCTCGATTTCGGCCTGGCCAAGCTGGCCTCGGCCGGCGAGGCCCCCGACTCCGCCGCACAGGGGGACGAGATCTCACCCGAGTACCTGAGCTCGCCGCAGGTGGCCATCGGCACCCTCCCCTACATGTCGCCCGAACAGGCTCTCTCGGAGGAACTCGACGGGCGCTCGGACCTCTTCTCGCTCGGCTCGGTCCTCTACGAGGCGGCCACCGGGCTCCCCGCCTTCACCGGGAAATCGCAACCCGTCCTCTTCCAGCAGATCCTGACCCGCGCCCCCGCCCCCCCGAACCGGCTCAACCCGGAGATCTCCCCGAGGCTGGGAAACGCCATCTGCCGCCTGCTCGAAAAGGACCGGGAGCTGCGCTACCAGACCGCGGCCGACCTGCGCGCCGATTTCAGGCGGATCCGGCGCGACCGCGAACTCGCCCGCGGGGTTCCCGGCACCCCGCCCGCGCCCCCGGCCGAAGCCGCCCCCGTCGCCCCCGGACCCCACCGCCGTCCCTGGGCCCTCTTCCGGGCGGGAGCCCGGCCCCCGGGGAGCGCGCCCCGTCCCGGAACGACGCGGGGGCGCCGCCTCCTGGCCGCCCTCCCGGTGCTGCGCCGCCCGAAGGCGGCCGCCGGCGCCCTCCTCGCCCTGCTGGTCCTGGCGCTTTCGGCCTTTTACCTCCTCCCCCGTCCGACCTACCTCCCCTGCATCGAGTTCGCGGACTTCACGGGCGGCTCCGAATCGGTCGACGCCGACATGGTGAGCTTCGTCCTCGGGCGCACCCTCTCCCAGTTTCCCGAAATCAGCGTGCTCGACGGCCAGGAATTCGGCCACCTCCTCCGGATGGAGCGGGCGCGCCGGCGCACCGCCGGGGGCCCTTCCCTGCTCGA